>CANOLA010000001.1 GCA_947566705.1 uncultured Lachnospiraceae bacterium
CGGTTCCCCTTCCGGAACCGCTGCCGCTCCCATTACCATTTCCGTTTCCACTGCCATTGCCGTTTCCATTTCCATTTCCGCTGCCATTGCCGTTTCCATCCCCGTTTCCATTACCGTCACCGCTTCCATTTCCATCCCCGTTTCCATTACCGTCACCGTTTCCACTTCCGTCTCCATTTTCACCATTTCCGCCGCTGCCGGAGGAATTTTCCCCGTTTCCACTGTCTGAACCGTCACCCTCCGAGCCACCAGATGCAGTTTCCTGTCCATTTGGATTCGCAGAATCTGCATTTGCCTGTGCCATCTGGGCTACCGACGCAATCCCCGGATCTTTTAATGTGCTGACAAGATTCGCAAGGCTTTCCGCAGTCTGCTGGTATTTATACTCCAGCTTCTGTGCAGCCGCTGCAAGGGCTTCGGCAGAATCCGCCTTCCCAAGCTCCTCCATGGACATATTTAAAGAATCCAGCATTTCCTTAAGCGCTGCTTTCTGCTCCTCTGTCATCGCCCCGGCATCAATCTGTTCCATTTCCCTGACAAGCTTTTCAAGTTCTTCTTCTTTTTCCTTTGCCTGCTCTTTTATTTCATGCAGCTCCTTCGCCAGATTCCTTGAGGCTGACGGTACAAAGGACAGACCAAATGCGACACCGAGGGAAAGTACAAGGGCAAACAGGTGTCTTTTATCCGGAAGAAAGGAAACCCGGATAAGCCCCTTCTGCCTTTTTTCCTTCAGACGCCGGACTGCATCACTCCTCTGCAGACGCACAAATTCATTTTCCGAGTCCAGATTTTCATATGCGGTAAGGATTCGTTCCTTTAATTCAAATTTATCAAGGCAGTGGGCAGCATGACGCATATCGCTTCTTTTTACAAATGCGTACACAATACCCGAAAGGATTCCTGCCAGAACAGCGCCCAGGGAAAAAATATGCACATAATAAAACGGAACTACCAGTGAAATTCCTTCCAGCAGGATTGCCGCAATCCCCGCAAGCGTCATAAACACTGTACAGCTTTTAAATATTTTGGCAAGATTTAATTTTCTGCGATGCTCTGACACCTCTTTTTTCAGATATTCCTTCTCATTCATTACTGTACTCCTGTACTATTATGGGCCAGTTTCTTTGCTTTCTTTTTTGGAATCGGGGTAATCCGCTTTGCCGCAGTCCACAGAAACAGAAAAGAAACCAGTACAAGCAGAATCCCTGCCCCCGCCATCCATAAATTATGTGCTGCTTCTTCGCTCATCTTTATCCCCGTTGACGTTATTGATATTATGTCGTAAATCACAGAAGTTCCCCCCATCGTCCATGTAAAAAACTCCATCAGGTAAACTGCCGGATTTAACAGTAAAAGCCAGAAAAAAACGCGCCCCGCAAAATCGTTCATATACATCTCGGCAATCCAGTAAGGAACGGCCGTCAGTATAAAAAATCCCAGATAAAATACATAAGACATTATGGTAGCTGAAATGCTTTTTTTACAGCTGGAAGAACAGAGAACCCCGATGCTGGCTGCAAAAAATGCTGCTAACAGTGCAATCAGCAGAAACCAGAGCAAATACACCGGCGAAAGCCCTCCGATTACAAACGCAAGCGCCATGACGGGCATTCCTGCCGCCACATAAAACATATTCTGTATAATTGCCGTCATCACTTTCCCCCATACAATGGAAAACGGCGTCATGCTTGTTGTCATCATGATATCAAATGTCTGCCGTTCTTTTTCCCCGGAAATAGAGGATGACGTGCTGATTGGGACGGTCACACCGATGATAATAATCTGCGTAACCGCAAGCACCGGATAAAGCATGACAATCTGGCTGTAAATATTGGCCTCTGACCAGTAGCTCTGCTGCTTTATCATCATCATGGCAAAGAAAAATACCAGCGCCATAATAGCCTCATAGGCAAACAGTCCCCAGCTCATACGCATGCTGCGTGACTGTACCTTAACATCTTTTTTTACAAGCGGGTTCATCTGCATCACTTACCACCTCCCTGTCCCGCAGGCTGTGCGTCTGCAGGCTTTGTCAGCTGCATAAACAAGGTTTCCAGATTTCCCTCCTGGGTATGGAATCCAGTAACGACCACACCGGAGCCTATCAGATATGCAATCATCTTAGCTATCTCTTCCTCGGATAACGAATGTGAAATTCTGATTTCCTTTTCTCCGATGGTTTCCACCTTTACCCCTGCCTGTTCCTTTAAAAGCCTTACGGCACTGTCTGTATGTTCTTTTATTCCAATGACCAGATTATTACTGCCAAATGCTGACTGCAGCACATCTTCAATCCTGCCTGCCGTCACAAGGTTTCCGTGGTTCATAATTCCGATACTGTTGCACATTTCAGAAAGCTCTGACAGGATATGGGAACTGATAACTATGGTTTTTCCCATCCCCTTTAAGTTTAGCAGCAGCTCCTTCATCTCCACCCTCGCCCCTGGATCCAGTCCGGAGTTTGGTTCATCCAGAATTAAAAGCGCAGGATTGTGAATCAGTGCGCGCGCCACACACAGACGCTGCTTCATTCCGCGGGAAAGCGTATCCACGTACATTTCCTTTTTATCGGACAGATTCACAAGCTCTAATAAATCATCTGCTATCTTTTCGATATCCCTTGAATTCATGCGGTACATGGAACCATACAGATCCATGTATTCCCTGACCTTTAAATTGTCATACACGCCAAAGAAATCCGGCACATACCCAATCTGTTTTCTGATTTCCTTCGGATTGCTGAAAGCATCCACCCCGTTAATCATAATATTGCCCGCTGTCGGCGGCATCAGTCCGCATACCATGCGTATGGTGGTAGTCTTTCCAGCACCGTTTGGCCCCACAAACCCAAAGAGGTCTCCCTGTGGAATACGAAGGCATAAATTATTAACCGCCAGAAATTTGCCGTAATTTTTGTATAAATGATTAATCTGCAGCATTATTTTCCTCCTGTTCCACAATCGCGTACAGGCAGCCGAATGAAATCTCCGTACATTTGTCCGCTATCGTTTTTTGATAATCCGGTACTACAGCACATACCAGGGTCTGTCCTATTTCGCGCTTTGTCATGGGCTCATATGCTCCGGCCATCAGTGCTGCATAAAGCTGTCCGTCGTTCTCATCCCCGGGAAGTCCCAGACCGTTTCGTACATTATAAACCATGTCGTATACGAAAGTGGCCTCCTGTATCAGTGCCCGTTTCTGCTTTAATGCTTCATCAAGGCTGACTGTTTCCCCCTTTTTTATATTTTGGACATACATCACGCCGTCATCTGTCAGCACCATCACATACGGCAGGTCATACTCTGTATTATTTGTAATGCTTCCGGCTGCACTCATGCCCTGGACAGCTGCAGAAACGGACACATTCTCTGCCTTAATTTCCCCCTGTACTTCTCCTGTACCAGCGGCAAAGAGATATCCGTTCTCAAAATTGGATGACGGCATCATACCTATCTCCATTCCGTCCCCATAGGCAATCCGGTATGTGCCGTTTCCGGAATAGGAATCCCATGCCGCCCCGCAGGAGCCGCCATAGGTATACTGGTCTGAAAGCTTTAAATCCCACGGCTTTACACCGGAATGATATGCATTGTAATAGGTTCTTAATTTTCCTTTTTCCTTACCGTCCACACGCTGCGAGGTGACAGAATAAACCCTTGTATCTGCCACCCGCAGGTCCCGTCCAAAAACCAGAACCCCGCTGATAAACAGAACAGCAAGAATCGGAACCCCGAGCCAATACCACTCTCTTTTCTTTATTTTTGCAAGAACCAGATAAAGCACCGGACCGGCAATAATGACATAAAGAAAAATCATGATTTCAAGCAGTGAGAAATTTACATCCGTATTCGCATGGTCGATAATGCCAAAGACAGTTTCACGTAAGTAGAATGTATCCCCAAAATTATTCATGGGATTGTAAGCACCGGAATATGCCAGCTCATCATAGATTCCCTGGCATACATCTGTCATTGCTTTCTGCATTTCATCCTCGCAGAGGGAAAACGCAAGCACCAGTACACTTCCATTCCCATGTGTACAGAGTTCTCCCGGACTGTTATCGGCATCCATATAGGAAACATCCGGTTTTCCAGCTGGCTGGAATTCTGCAACTGCCATCTTTGTAAAATCAATTTTACTGTTCTGATAATTATAATACTGGTTGTAATCCTGTCCAATAACAGACGATACATAGTTTTCGGTTCCAGGCTTGCTTGCACTGACAAATTTCAGTCCAAGAAAATCCGGATCAAATGCATTGACCGTTTCTTCTCCTCTCGCACCCGTTCCCAGAATCATTGCGCCTCCCTGGTCCACCCAGTCTTCAATGGCTTTTCTGTTTTCCTCATCCAGCGAACCCACATCATAGGAATCAATAATGAGAAAATCCAGTCCCGCCAGGCTGTCTTTTATTGTGCCATCCAGCTCCACCAGATTCACCGGCTGCGCCTTGTTCAGGTATATATAGCCTGTACCGCCCATATCCATATAGGTCAGTTTATTAAAATAATCGCTGAGTACACCGACACGCAGACCGTTTTTTATCCCTTTTAGGATATTTTTAAAAGAAATCTTCTGCAGCTCATCCCCCTCTTTATCAAGAAAAACCAGTTCACCGTTTCCCTTAATCTGGTCCACATCCTTCTGCGGAACTGTAAGCGTAAACTGCTTTTCGCCCTGTGCCGGCAGAGTAATCCTGGTATCAAACATACTGTCTGAATTCTTAAAGGAAAGCCTCACTGTTCCTTCAAAATCTTCCGACCTGCTGGATACCTGTACCTGTACGACAAAAATATCATCCTCCGCTTTCAGCACAGACACTTCACCGTCAAAATTACCTTTTTCTGCAGCCAGGGGCTGCCGGCCTGTAAAAACAATAAAACCCATCAGACAAAACAGCAGTATGCCCGTGAGCAGACGTCGTTTACTCATAAAATTCTCCTTTTCTCCACTGCACCGAATCTGCTGCGCAGTCTTTTTGGGAATTTCTTCCCTGAAAAAACTATACCATATTCTGGTTTAAAAACAATTACATTTCCTGTACGATTTGTTTAATTTTTTCTTAATCCGTACTGCATAGTCTTTTACTGGCGGATATAAATCCCCTGAGATTCAATGAAATCATCCAGCTCTTCCAGTGCCTCTGTTGCCCAGTCCGCACGTTCCGGTCCCTGTTTCTTTTCATTTTTTTCTGTAGTCTCCACATGCTTTTTATTATCTTCCATCTGAATTATCCTCCTTTTATTTACTGCAGTTAAAAGTATAACATTACCTGAATAAAAAATCAAAAAAAGAACCATCCTTTAATTATCACGAAAAAATTTGGAGGAAATGGATCATGTCTTCATACAAAGTGGAAATCTGCGGTGTCAATACAGCGAAGCTGCCAATTTTAAAAGAAGAGGAAAAGGAGGCATTGTTTAAACGAATTTCCGCCGGGGACAAACAGGCCAGAAATATGTACATCGAGGGGAACCTGCGTCTCGTTCTCTCTGTCATCAAACGCTTTAACAATCATAATGAAAATGTGGACGACCTGTTCCAGATTGGCTGTATCGGACTGATGAAGGCAATTGATAATTTTGACGTAAATGTAGGTGTAAAATTCTCCACGTATGCTGTGCCTATGATTATCGGTGAAATCCGCCGTTACTTAAGGGACAACAGCAGCTACCGCATCCCGCGCTCCCTGAGGGATACCGCTTACAAAGCCATGCAGGCAAAAGAACGTCTGGCGCGTGAATCCCAGAAAGAACCGACCCTGGAAGAAATTTCAAAAGAATGCGATATCCCAAAGGAGGATATTGTCTATGCATTAGACGCCATCCAGACCCCGTTAAGTCTCTTTGACCCGATTTATACGGACGGAGGAGATACCCTTTATGTAATGGACCAGATTTCCGACAAGAAAAACAAGGAGGAAAACTGGATTGAGGACCTCTCCTTAAGTGATGCGCTCTCCCGCCTGAATGAACGGGACGAGCGTATCATTAAACTCCGTTTCTTCGAGGGGAAAACCCAGATTGAGGTGGCGGATGAAATCCATATCTCGCAGGCACAGGTATCGCGTCTGGAAAAAAATGCACTAAAAAACATGTACCAGTATTTAAAAACGGATTCAGGACAGTAAATAACCAGAAAAAACACAGGACAAAAAAGAGCATGTCCTGTGTTTTTTATACTGTCTGTTATTAACGGTTATCCCTCTCCTGAACAAACTGGTCAACCAGATGCTGGACGTCTTCAATACAGGCACCGCACACGGTTCCTGCCCCGGTTGCCTCCTGAACCTCTTCCAGGGTGGTGGCTCCCGCATCAACAGCCTCCTTTATCATTCCGTTTGTGACATTCATACAGTTACATACTATTTTTTCGTAATCCATAAGATCCTCCTTTTTTCATAGTATGTACCCGTATCATGCATTTATGCATCCGTTTTTATTACTGGTACTCCTTTACGAGCACGGTTGCATTATGACCTCCAAACCCAAGGGAGTTGCTGATTGCGGTATGCACCGGAATATGCACTGCCTCTCCTTTGGTGTAGTCAAGGTCACACTCCGGGTCGTCCTCAGAAAGTCCAACCGTCGGATGAATATAATTTTCATTGATGGATTTAATACAGGTAATCAGTTCCACGGCACCGCCTCCGGCAAACATATGCCCCACCATGGATTTGGTGGAATTGATATGCACATGGTATGCAGCATCCCCAAAAGCACGCTTAATCGCCCTGGTTTCATATAAATCATTGTACACCGTGCTGGTTCCGTGCGCATTAATATAATCCACCTGCTCCGGCTTCACACCGGCGTCTTCCATGGCAAGCGTCATCGCCATGGCAGCTGCGGAACCATCCTCCAGCGGTGTCGTCACATGGTTTGCATCACAAGTCGCACCGTATCCGCCAATCTCCGCATAAATGCGGGCGCCACGGTTTATGGCGTGGGTAAGTTCCTCCAGTACCAGTACTCCTGCCCCTTCCCCGGTAACAAAACCGTTTCTTCTCTTATCAAACGGAATGGATGCAAGAAGCGGGTCTTCTGAAGTGGTAAGCGCGGTAAGAGCCTGAAAGGTCGCCACGCCAAACCGGCTGACGGAACTGTCCACGCCGCCCGCCAGCACCACATCCAGCTCTCCGTGCTGAATACACCGGAACGCCTCTCCGATGGAATTGGTTCCGGTCGCACATGCCGTAACCACATCAATGCACTTTCCCTGAAATCCATGCTGCATTGCAACATTGGCAGCTGCCATGTTTCCAAGGATGAGGGGCGCTGTAAGCGGATGTATCCTTCCCGGTCCCTTCGCAAGAAGCTTGTCATATTCGCGCTCAATTCCCATCAGGCTTCCCACGCCCGAACCAATACTGACACCCAGCCGGTAGCTGTTTTCCTTTTCAGCCTCAAGTCCGCTGTCCTCCATGGCTTCCTTTGCTGCAACTGCGGCAAACTGGCTGAAACGGTCCATGCGTTTTGCTGCTTTCGCATCCAGATAATTCTTTGCCTCAAAATCCCGTACCTCGGCAGACAGCTTTACCTTGTAATCTGCAGTGTCAAAATTCATGACTGGTCCGATTCCCACTTTATTGTTAAGTATCCCGTTCCAGAACTCCCCGACGCCGATTCCAATCGGCGTCACGGCTCCCATTCCGGTTACAACTACTCGCTTCATTTTTTAATCCTTTCCACTACTTATCCCATTTATCACACAATGAATTTATCTGGTCTGCAAATTTGGCAAGATCCTTGTTTGCCATACCCTGGCATTTGCGGATAACGGCTATCAGCCTCTCGCCTGCAATTAACAGCCGGTCAAATACTGCAGAACCTGCACGGGCATTATGTGCTTTCTTCTGGGCATGTTTTCTGCTTCCTTCTGCAACCTGTTCTCCCGTCAGCAGGTCGTAGGCATCACCGCTGTATGGTGCCACCGCATCAAATCCGATTTCTTCTGAAACATACTTTGCAAACCCTTCCGCAGTACTTTCTTCACCATGTACCACAAACACCTTCTGGGGCGGATTTTTAAATGCCTGAATCCATCTGGTAAGATGCTCCTTATCCGCATGGCCGCTGATTCCGGGCAGATTCACAATCGTTGCCCTGACATCAATCTCCTCACCAAAAAGCTTCACCTTTTTTGCGCCGCCAAGCAGCACATTTCCAAGTGTACCCGGAACCTGGTATCCCACAAACAGCACTGTGGAATCCGTCCGCCACAGATTATGCTTCAGGTGATGGCGGATACGTCCTGCCTCACACATGCCGGATGCCGAGATGATTACTTTTGCCCTGGAGTCAAAATTGATTCGTTTGGATTCCTCACTGGAAACCGCTACCTTAAGCCCCGGAAACTGAAGCGGGTTTATTCCTGACTGAATTAATTCCAGCGCTTCCCCGGCAAAACATTCTGACACATTTTTATGGAAAACTGATGTCGCCTCCACTGCCAGCGGACTGTCTATATAAACTTCAAAATTAGAAAACTCCGGCAGAAGCCCTTCTGTCTTAATGCGCCGCATATAAAAAAGCATTTCCTGCGTACGTCCCACGGAAAAGGCAGGAATTACAAGATTTCCGCCTTTTGTAAACGTCATGCTCATGACCTTTGCAAGCTCTACTGCGTAATCCGGCGGCGTCTGGTGCTGCCTGTTTCCATAGGTGGATTCCATAATCACATAATCAGCATCCGTAATATATTCCGGATCCCTGATTAACGGCCGGTTTCCATTTCCTATATCACCGGAAAATGCCAGTTTTTTTGTTACTGTATCCTCCGTTACCCAGATTTCTATGGATGCAGAACCAAGCAGGTGTCCGGCATCCGTAAAACGAATCTTGCATCCGTCGCATACTGTGATTTCCGTATCATAGCTGCATGGCACAAAATGTTCCATGACAGCCTCGGCATCCTCCAGACTGTACAGCGGCGTTACCTCCGGATGTCCCGCACGGCGCGCCTTACGGTTTTTCCATTCTGCCTCAAATTCCTGTATGTGCGCAGAATCCTTTAACATAATATCACAAAGCTCACATGTCGCTTTTGTGGCAAATATCTGCCCCCGGAATCCATGATTGTACAAAAGCGGCAGCAAACCGGAATGGTCGATATGTGCATGCGTAATAAACACATAATCAATCATTGCTGCATTCACCGGTATCTCCTGGTTTACATACAGGTCCGGTCCCTGCTCCATACCGCAGTCCACAAGAAAATGTTTATCAGAAAATGATACATAATGACAGCTCCCTGTTACTTCCCTGTCAGCCCCCAGAAATTCCAATAACATATGTACCGCCCCCTCTCCTTCGGGTATTTGGTCGTAAGAAATCCTCCCGGCACAGCCGGGTCCTTCCTTACGACATATTATACCAAAATCCGGTATATATAGCAAATAATTACGGGGCTAATTTTTCTGTATCTCTTTCTTAAGACGGAGGATAATTTTCTTTTCAATACGTGAAATATAAGACTGGGAAATTCCAAGCTGGTCTGCCACTTCTTTCTGCGTCATCTCTTTTCCATCCTTTCTTCCAAGCCCATAGCGCATACAGATAATTTCCTTTTCCCTCGGCATAAGCTTATCAACTGCGGACTTTAACATCCCGATTTCCACTTCATTTTCTATATCGCGGTATATGATGTCCTCATCAGTTCCCAGTATATCGGAAAGCAGCAGTTCATTTCCATCCCAGTCCACATTTAACGGTTCATCAAAAGACACTTCCAGTTTGACCTTATTATTTCTGCGCAGGTACATCAGAATCTCATTTTCAATACAGCGGGAAGCATAAGTGGCAAGCTTGATTTTTTTTCCCGGATTAAACGTATTAATACCTTTAATCAGTCCTATCGTTCCAATTGAAATCAGGTCCTCCACACAGATTCCGGTATTTTCAAATTTTTTTGCCAGATATACCACCAGCCTTAAATTATGCTCAATCAGCATTCTTTTCGCATCTTCCCTGGAAAAGCCATCCCCAGCGGACTGCGTTCCGGCAAGCGCAATCAGACACCGGTTCTCCTGTTCCTTTTCCAGCGGCGGCGGAAGCACCTCTGAACCGCCTATGTAAAACACCTCATCATCTCTTAGCATCATCCTCAGCTTGCCGATTTTATCCATTACAATTCCAAAAAAATTTAACATTTTCTGCCTCATTTCATTCATTTTATTATAGTTTCAATTGTCAACCACATCAGAATTCAGGATGACCTGATAGGATTTCCCGCGAAGCAGGCCGGGCTGCGCACGCCCGACCCAGGGATTATCCATAATTTTCGGGTTATCGGCATCGTCCAGACGCAGACGGTCCAGACGGCAGACGTAAATAGTTCCTTCCGATGTTCCAAGCGCATGATACGGTATCATCTGAAATTCCGGTTCTTCCCCGTGAAGCACATGCTCAAGCAGCACCGGATGAATAATATGTACTGGTTCCCCGGAATCCGGGATTTTAAGCAGATTACCGGAATCATAAAGTCCCATGCATGTGACACTTCTTCCATGGTAAGTCAGCGTGAGCTGCATCTGGCGTTTCTGCATACGAACAGATGAAAGAAGCATCCGGACAAGAATACGTGCAGCAAACAGCACCAGTACACCGATATACACATGCAGACTCCGTACCCCTGTCAGATTGTAAACTGCAGTCACCACACCATTTAACAATATAATAGAAAGCCAGCTTACACCTGTACGGATCACAAACATGCGTACTCCGCCAAATCCAAATGCAAGAAGCAGCATAAGCGGTATAACCAGAAATGCTAAAGCCGCTACTGCACCGGCGTACCATGGCAACACCAGGTAACAGAGCAGTGACAGAACCGCACCGAGAAACGCAGCGGCGGTCATTCTCAGTTTTAAATATTTTACTGCACTTTTACAGAACACACAGGTCAGGGATAATACTATCAGATTCATCAGAAAATTTTGTTCTAAGAATACATCTATGTAGAATACATATATAAAAATCACCTCCTGCTTCTGTCATTATAGATGATTTCATCTCTGTAATTTGACAGAAACAGGAGGTTTTAAGTTAAAATTTATTGTCTTTATTCGACATTTCCTTTATCTTCTTGGGTTTTTAAGAAAATCCGGAATATTGATTTCAACCGGCTTTACTGTGCTTTCCGGCTGCTTTGGTTTCTGGATACCGGAATATGTAGAAGGCGTCGGAGACGGTGCTGCAGGCCTTGTCGTGGTCGTACTGGTAAAATTTCCCGGTGTGGCTGTACGGTTTAATAAACCGGTTGCCGGAATACCTGCACGGGTGGTCGGCGTCGCTGTCTGGTTCGGATAAACCATACGGCCTCCAATACCGGAAGCTGCCGGCTTTGCCTTGCCTTTTTCCTCGATTCCTGTTGCAATGACCGTAATTGTCACCTCATCCGTCATTGTCTCGTCATATTTTGCACCAAAGATAACATTGGCTTCTTCTCCTGCCAGATCCTCCACATAACTTGCCGCCTCATTGGCATCGGTCAGTGAGATATCCCCGGAAATATTGAAAATCAGGTGCGTTGCACCATTTATGGTCGTCTCAAGCAGCGGGGAAGCAATGGCAAGCTTGACTGCCTCAATCGCTTTGTCATCTCCTTTGGCGCTTCCGATACCGATATGCGCCAGTCCCTTGTCCTTCATAACTGTCTGGACATCTGCAAAATCCAGGTTAATCAGTGCCGGCAGGTTAATCAGGTCCGTAATTCCCTGCACTGCCTGCTGTAATACCTCGTCTGCCTTCTTTAATGCATCCGGCATGGATGTGCGTCTGTCCACGATTTCAAGAAGCTTGTCGTTTGGAATGACAATCAGTGTATCCACATTTTCCTTAAGTCTTTCGATTCCGGAAACTGCATTGATCATACGCTTCTTTGCTTCAAACTTAAAGGGCTTGGTTACAACACCTACGGTAAGAATCCCCTGCTCTTTTGCAATCTTGGCAACCACAGGCGCTGCTCCCGTACCTGTACCGCCGCCCATGCCGCAGGTAACAAATACCATCTGCGCTCCCTTGACCGCTGCCGATAATTCTTCGGAACTCTCCTCTGCTGCTTTCTCGCCAATCTCCGGCTGTGCTCCGGCACCCAGTCCTTTGGTCAGTTTCTCGCCAATCTGTATTAAAGTAGGAGCCTTGCAGAGCTGCAGTGCCTGCTTGTCTGTATTTACTCCTATAAACTCAACGCCACCTATATTCTCATCAATCATGCGGTTCACAGCATTATTTCCGGCACCGCCTACACCAAGTACGATAATTTTGGCACCAGATTCTGCCTCTGTTGTCCGAATCTCCAGCATGGTTCTTCCTCCTCTTTCTTTACCTTATAGTCTATCATATAATTTTTCCTGCAAATAATCAACAGAAAATTATGATTTTTTCTTATCTTTTTTCGTACTGCCCTTATTTTCCGTCTTTTTATCAAACACAATATTTGTCGTTTCTTCGGTCCAGTTCTCTAAATGTAGTGTTCCTTCCATGCCCAAAAGCTCCGGTTTTATTTTTGCCAGACGCTCTACCTTCTGCGTCAGAAGCTCCATGGAGCCAAGCTGCACACTGATGTTTCCATAAACCAGCTCCGGTTCGTCCTCTCCCCCGTAATTGACTGCATCGGGAATCAGCCCGTTACGCTTCAGCGCCTGGGTCAGCATCAGAATTTCTCTGAGCCTCCCCGCACCAATCGGCAGTTTTTCATATAAAACCACTTTGTCACAGTCAATTCCCACAATCTGCGGAGTATCGGCAATCACCCGCGAGGAGGTTTCAACAACAAGCCCGTCTTTGTCAAAATAGGCATTTTCGTCAATGGACGGTATGTAAAGGTATCCCATTGTTCCTTTTTCGTATACTTTAATGTGCAGCGTCTGCGGATCTTTCAGACCAATCTCCATGGTATCCACAAACGGGATTTCCTCCGTACTCACAAATTTGTATTTTAAAAATACATAGAGGGAATTCCACGAATATTCGTCGTTTTGTACTGCCTTTTCGATAACTTCAGCATCATAAAGCTTATTTCCCTCCACCTCAATGTGCTTCACCTGAAAGACATTTAAAACCACAAGGACCGCCACTGCCAGAAAAAGCACAATAAACAGCAGAACCATCAGTATTCTTTTTATATTTCTTGCACGTTTTCTCTTTTCCCTGATCATATTTTATTCCATCGACTCCAGGCGTATGCCTTTTGACACTGACAGCGCCAGCCCCATTTCTGACATCAGAAACACGAGCGATGTTCCTCCATAACTGATAAACGGCAGTGTAACCCCGGTATTCGGGATCGTATTTGTTACTACTGCAATATTTAAAACTACCTGAATTGCCATATGCGACATAATTCCTGTCATAAGCAGCGCCCCGTAAAGATCCTTGGCATTATTGGCAATCACCATCATCCGCCAGAGCATCAGCATATATAACAAAATCACGCATACTGCGCCAAAAAGTCCCAGTTCTTCACAGATGACAGAAAAAATCATGTCATTCTGAATCTCCGGTATGTTTCCCATTTTCTGCAGGCTCTGCCCCAGTCCCTTTCCAAACAGCTTGCCGGAACCAATGGCATAGAGCGCCTGCCTGGTCTGAAACCCGGCATCCCCTGCATTCTCCGGATCCAGCCATGCCTCCACACGGCCGGCACGGTAACCCGCAAACATGATAAAACATGCCGCCCCGACGACACCGACAAGTCCCACACCGATAAACTGTGCATATCTCGGACTTGCCACAAACAGCATACAGACTGCAATTCCGAAGATAATGATTGCCGTACTTAAATTTCCGTAAGCAACCACTCCAAGCAGTGGAATCAGAAAAGCCCCGACCTTCAGCACACTGGAAAACTTTGACATCTGCTTTGGTATCTTTTCTATTATCATCGCCAGAAACAGTATCACAGCAATCTTTGCAAACTCTGACGGCTGGAAACTGAACGGTCCCAGATTCAGCCAGCGCGCCTGTCCGTGCGAGCTTCTGACCAGAACCGGAATTGGAAACAGCACAAGAAGACAGAGAATAAGCGAAACAATATATGCAAATGTTCCCAGGTTTCTCCATCTTCTGTAATTTACTTTTGCAAAAAACAGCATCGGAACCATACCGACTGCAATATTACGTATCTGCAGCTTCAGATAATGGGTACTGTCGCCAAATTTATTTGCAGATATATAGGAACTGGAACTGTAAAGCATTACCAGCCCGAAGCAAAGCAGAAATACAATGATAAAAAGCAGATTATAATCAAAATATACCTGTTTTTTTTCTCCTTTTTTCTTTCCTGACAATCCTCCTACCCCTCTAATCCATGAACGATTTCTTTAAAAATTCTTCCCCGTTCCTCATAGTTCGGGAACATTCCCCAGCTCGCACATGCAGGCGAAAGTAATACGGCGTCGCCCGAAACTGCATGGTCATAGCAGAAATGAACGGCTTCCTCCAGAGTATTGCAGCGCACCGTATTGCGGAAGCCGTGGCGGCGTGCGCAGCTTTCGATTTTTTCCGCTGTCTGTCCAATCAGCACAAGCGTTTTCACCCTGCCGTCAAAAGCTTCTATCCATTCATCATATTCAGACTGTTTATCATAACCTCCGCCAATCAGAAACGTCGGACGGTTCATTGCGCGGATTCCCTGGATTGCAGCATCCGGATTGGTTCCCTTGGAATCATTGTAAAAACGGATACCGCGTTTTTCAGTTACGTATTCTATCCTGTGTTCAACTGCCTGGAAGGTTTTTAATACCTCCTTCATCTTATCCACGGGTACTCCCACACTGACACACATGGCACATGCCGCCATGACGTTTTCGAAATTGTGGCGTCCCAGAAGATTCAGGTCATTGACATTGATCACATGGGTATTCTCTCCCTGGACTGCCATATAAATATCTTCCCCGTCCAGATAAAATCCGTCCTTTAATTTCCTGCAGCTGCTAAAATAAACCACACGCGCCGGTGCGCGTTCTCCAAAAGCACGCAGAACCTCATCCTCATAATTTAAGACACAGACCTGCTCCTTTGTCTGGTTCTTTGTAATATCTTCTTTGGTTTTAATATAGCATTCCATGGTATGGTGACGGTTCAGATGGTCCGGCGTAATATTTAATATCGCAGATACATCCGGCTTAAATGCATGAATCGTCTCAAGCTGGAAGCTGCTGATTTCAGCAACTGTAACCGTTTCATCCGTCATTGACGCTGCCTCGGAGGTATAAGGGATTCCGATATTCCCTACCATCCTTACGTCTTTAAAGTAGCTTTTCAGTATTTCGGCAGTCAGCGCTGTTGTCGTAGTCTTTCCGTTTGTCCCGGTAATGGCAACCAGCCGTCCTTTTCCAAAATAGCTGGCAAGCTCAATTTCACCCCAGATGGCTACATTCTGCGCACGGAGTCTTTCTACCATCGGAATATCCACCGGAACGCCCGGACTTAAAACCGCCATTTTAAATTCACGCATTTTTTCTTCCGCAAGCTCTCCCAGTATCAGCGGAACCTCTGTCAGCTGTGGCGCTTTTTCGTGAAATTTCGCAATATCCAGTTCCTTGTTTGCATCAAAAATAACAACATCCATTTTTTTGTCCAGCAAAAGTCCTGCTGCGGCAATCCCGCTTACTCCGGTACCTACAACAAGAACTTTTTTTTCTTCAATTCCCATAGCAAATATCCTCCTACTACCTGTGACGCCCGCCAGAGCGTTGCAATCCATGCCCTGTTTATCCAGTATACGTTATTTCTTATTGTAATTCAAGGTAAGGCAGGATGTTTTCAAAGATTTCCTTTGCGACAGGGGCTGCTATCGTGCCTCCGTAATAAACACCCTTGGGATTTCTGATGATAACCAGAGTCAGAACCTTGGGGTCATCCGCAGGGGCAAACCCCAGAAATGAGGATATGTAACGGTTTGCAGAACGCGGCAGCGTCTGTGATGTAGCAGTCTTTCCGCCGATGGAATATCCTTCGATGTATGCCTTGTTACCGCCACCCTCTGATACGACCTTTTCCAGAAGAAAGCGCATTTCTTCCGAGGTGCTGTCACTGACCACGCCTTCCCTTGTCTCATAGGAAAACTTTTTTACCACATTTCCGTCCCCGTCCTCCACCTGCACGCCAAGATGGGGCGTTACACGTTTCCCCCCATTAATTATAGAAGAAACTGTTGTTGCAAGCTGGATGGGTGTAATCTGAAACGACTGCCCGAAGGATACGGTCGCCAGTTCCACAAGTCCGATGTTCTCCTTTTTGTGCATAATGGTCGCTGCTTCTCCCGGAAGGTCAATCCCGGTTTTTCCAAGGAGTCCGAACTGTTCAAAATAATTGTAAAAACGATCCGCACCCAGCCTTAAGCCCACCGTGATAAACACAGGATTGCAGGAATTTTCGATTCCCTCCACAAAGCTTTCCGAGCCATGCCCGGTCGTTTTATGGCAGCGGATTCTGCGGTCCTCCACCACAATATACCCCGGACAGAAAAAACTGTCCGATTTAGACACCACTTTTTCCTCCAGTGCAGCCGACGCTGTAATTACCTTAAAAGTCGAACCCGGCTCATAGGTATCGTTGATACAGTGGTTTCTCCACATCTGGTTACAGTAATCCTGTTCATCCTTTGTTCCCGCATACTGCGCAAATTCCCCGATCAGGGTAAATGGCTCATTTAAGTTAAATTCAGGATAATCGACCATCGCAAGCACTTCCCCGTTCGACGGGTTCATAACAAGGATGCTGACAGAATCCGCCTCCTTCTGAATGTAAGCCTTCTCTGCCGCCTGCATCGCAAACATCTGGATATTGGCATCAAGCGAGGTGCGTAAATTATTTCCTGTAACCGGCTCAATCCGCTCCTCCCCCACGTTATCCACCTCCACACCGCGGGCGTCCGTGGTAGTCAGGATTGTTCCGTTTGTTCCCTGCAGGTAACTGTCATACACGGATTCCAGTCCGATAATTCCCTGGTTATCCCCGCCGGTAAAGCCAAGAACTTTGGATGCAAGTTCATCATACGGATACTCCCGTTTATAATCCTCATCCACTTTTACACCGGAATAACCGTAGGATAAAATACGGTTTCCTGTTTCTTTGTCAACATTGCTCTTGATTTTTTCAATGGAGGAATACTTTTCCACGCGCTTACGTACTTTTTCCTCGGAAATCCCAAGTTCTTTGGACAGCATGGCAATTACGCCCTCCGGATCCTCGATCTGGTTATGTATGACGGAAATTGTACAGACGGATTTATTTCCCGCAAGCACAACCCCGTTTGTGTCCAGGATTTTTCCCCTGGCAGCCTTAATCTGCCGTTCCCGCTGCTGTACATCAGCCGCAAGTCCGGAGTAATAATTTCCGCGGAATATCATAAGATATACCAGCCGTCCAAGCACTACAAATGTAAACAACAGTACAGCAAAAAATATGACGCAGATTTTCTTCCGGTGATAGGTTTTATTGGGTTCCATACAAACATCCTGCGTATATCCTTGTTATTATTGTATGCTCTGTCATTCATTTGTTTCTATTTTTGATGTTTTCCATTTCTTTTTTTTCACCGGTTGGTGTCTGCCCGTACACTGGGCATTCTCCCCGGTAACGTCAAGACCCTTGTTTTTTCCGGTTTTCTTTTCGTCCGGGTAAATATTCATATACGGAAGCACCTCTTCCATGATTTCCCTGACAATATTCTGGGCAAAATAGCTGTGGGCTTCATCCTTGACGTTCGGCTCGTCCACAATACAGTAAATCATTATCTGCGGATTTTCATATGGGGCAAACCCGATAAATGAAACAAGGTACTGTTCCCTGTCACGCGGCTGCTTCTGTGCGGTACCCGTTTTTCCGCCCATGGAATAACCATCCACTTTGGCAGCCCCGCCGGTTCCGTCAGTTACAACATCATAAAGATAATCCCTGATCTGCGCGCTGGTACTTTCGGAAATGGTTTGTTTTACAAGCTTCGGCTCCACGGTGGATATGGTATTTCCGGAAGAATCCATCACCTTTGTCACAATATGCGGCTGGTAATAACTGCCGCCGTTAATCAGGGAGCAGAAACCTGCCGCCATCTGAACCATGGTACAGTTGTAATTCTGTCCGAATGAATTCGTTGCAAGATCGACCGGAGTGATCTTCTCAAGCTTATGGACCAGGGTGGAAGTATTTGCTTCCCCCGGCAGGTCAATTCCGGTCCTCTGCCCGAAGCCAAAGATGCTCTGGTATTCCAAAAAGTTTTCTTTTCCAATTTTATAGCTCATCTGCATAATGGCGTCATTGCAGGAATCCATCAGTGACTTTCTTACACTTTCCTTTCCATGTCCGCTTCTTACCACGCAGTTTACCCTCTCGCTGCCAAACATTTCATATCCGTCACATTTAAAAGACATTTTATCCTTTACAGTTCCTGTTTCCAGTCCGCATGCAACAGTAAACGGTTTTTGCACGGAGCCCGGCTCATAAGTCTCTGTCACACAGTAATTCTGCCAGAGCCTGTTTAAAACATTCATCTGCTGCTCATCCGTCAGATTTTCAATTTCGTCATCGGTGTAATAATCTTTTAAATTCCGCGGGTCATTGCTGTCAAAGCCGGGAGATTCCGCCATGGCAAGCACTTCCCCGCTGTTTGGGTCCATTACTATAACGGCGGCATTCTCACTTCCTGCCCCCTCATAATAATTATCCCTGTATGCTTCGTTGAACTCACTGATCTTTTTTTCTGCAATCGACTGTATCGTTGCATCAATGGAACAGACCAGTGTATTTCCGTCCTGTGCGGAAATAACAGTTTTTTCCATGTCGCTGTCTGCGTTCAGGTACCCGTATTCCCTCCCGTTTACACCGTTTAAAATATCATCATAATAATTTTCAAGCCCGCAGACACCCACGTCCCCGTCAGATGTAAATCCGATGACTGCACTTGCCAGTGAACCGTACGGATAATTCCTCTGGTACTCTTTTTCAAACCACACGCCTTTAATATCAGGGTTTACCTTGTCGCCCTTTTTATCCACTTCAGCCTGCATCTCAATAAACGGCTGTACCTGCTCATACGGAACTTTTCTGGCAAGGACAATATAACGGCTTGTCTTTTTTTCCGTGGCATAACTTTCCAGCTCCTGGCGGTCAAGCTCCGGAAAATATTCCATAAGTGCGTTAATAGTCGGCTTTATGTACTCTTCTTTGTCGGTCATGACGCTGCAGTCTAAAATCACATTATAAACAGCCACACTCGTAGCAAGTACCGTACCGCGGCGGTCTGTAATCTCCCCCCTCTGGTACGGTATTGTCTTGCTGTCGTATGACTGCATGGATAATACCTTTTTTTCGTATTTTTCACCTTTTGTATGTTCAATGTACATTAATTTGCCAATCAGAAAACAAAGTGCAGCCAGAAAAACGGAAAATAAAGCCATTAACTTCACCCGCATGGTCCGACTGAACCTTTTGACCGGTTTTTTCCTTCTTGCCATGAACTCTTTCTCCTATTCCTCCGGAATGTCCCGGTACTGGTCCATAAAGTTATTGTTATCCACGGTATAGTATTTCACCTGGTCCTTTTTTGGATATGACATTCCAAGTTTATTAACCGCAACATCCCTGACATAATTCAAATCCACGGACGTAACGGCCCTCTTGTAACGCGCATCATTATCCGCGCGAAGGTCAACCAGCTGTTCTTCAAGGTTTGCAATACTTTTCATGCGGCTTGTCAGTCCGGACTGCATGTTGACATACATAACAGCCATTACTGCAACCACACATACGCATGCAGTCAGAAAAAATACATAACTGCGGCTCATCTCCATTGCTCTCTGGCGGTTTCTTCTGGCAGCGTTTCTGCGTCTTTTGCGTTTTTTTATTTCTTCAAGTTCTTCTTTTGACCTGCCATCACGACGTACCGGTGATTCTAATTCGCGAACAGTATTTCCATTTACGTAATAATTTTTTGTCATAATCCCATCCTGCCTTTACTGTAATGCATAAAATACTGCAGTTTCTAATCCTGCAGTTTACTCCTTCACCGTTCGTTCAAAGACGCGGAGTCTGGCACTCTTTGAACGGCTGTTTTCCTGCAGTTCTTTTTCCGAAGGAAGAATCGGTTTTCTCACCGCCATCCGCCCCATGGATTTATTTCCACACACACATACCGGAAACGTTGCCGGACAGGTGCATGGATTTTCATTTTTCTTGAATGCTGATTTGACTATTCTGTCTTCTAAAGAATGGAAAGTGATAACACATAATCTTCCACCGTCATTTAACAAACTAATCATCTCATCCAGATGTTCTTTTAATATCTCAAGCTCATGATTTAATTCAATCCGGATTGCCTGGTATGTCCTCTTGCTCGGATGCCCCCCGGTCTTTTGCACCTTCATCGGAATGGCACATTTTATAATGGCATTCAGTTCCCCGGCTGTCTCAATCGCTTTTTCTTCTCTTGCCTTTACGATGTGCTTTGCAATGTTTTTTGCGAAACGGTCTTCCCCGTAATCACGGATAATCCTGAAAAGCTCCATCTCACTGTATCCATTGACAATATCCCCTGCAGTCACTGTCTGTCTCTGGTCCATCCGCATATCCAGCGGTGCATCCGCATCCCGGTAAGTAAATCCGCGTTCGGGCGTATCAAGCTGGAAGGAGGATACCCCAAGATCCAGAAGTATTCCGTCAACCCTTAAAATCCCAAGGTCTTTCAGCACATCTGCCATTTCAGAATAATTACTTCTGACTATTGTCACTTTTTCTTTGTAGTCATTCAGACGCTCCGCTGCTGCTGCAACTGCATCTGCATCCTGATCGATTCCAATCAGGCGTCCAGTGGTAAGACGTTTACAGATTTCAAGGGAATGTCCGCCTCCGCCAAGGGTTCCGTCCACATAGGTTCCATCCGGTCTGATCTTAAGCTGTTCAATTGTTTCCTGTAAAAGTACGGATGTGTGTTCAAACCCCATAGTGATTTACTCCTTATCAGATTCCAATCCCGAGTTCTGCCATATGCTCTGCAATTTCGTCCATATCATCCACATCACTGCTTTCCAGATAGCGCTCCCTGCTCCATATTTCCACTCGGCTGAACACACCCACTGATACGACTTCCTTGTCAATTCCTGCATATTCACGGAGATTCGCCGGAAGATTAATTCTTCCCTGCTTGTCCACTTCACAGTTTGCTGCACCTGCGAAGAAAAATCTCATAAATTTTCTTGCGTCTTTGGAGGTAAGTGGTTTTTCACGAAGGCTTTCTTCAATCCGATGCCATTCTTCAAGGGAATAAACGAATAAACATCCATCCAGTCCTTTGGTAACAACAAACTCGTTGCCAAGCTGTTCCCTGAATTTTGACGGAACAATCAGTCTGCCTTTGGCGTCGACTGAATGATTGTATTCACCCATGAACATGACATCACCTCCTGACTTTTAAAATCTCAGGTGCATGCTATTGTTCATAAGTTATCCACTCATTTATCAACTTATCCACCACTTTGCACCACTATATGGTATATACGCTCCACTGTCTACCACTCTGTTACCATCATACTCCCAAAACGCCCAAAAATCAAGGATTTTTCAAGGTTTTAACGGCATTTTTTAACGGCTACAACATCTTGTGGTAGGGGATTTTGTGACATACAAAAAAGACAGTCATGTCTGACTGTCTTTCTCGTTTTTCTTCTTTTCAGTAAAAAATCTGCTGATTACATATAAACTTTATTGGTATGGTGTCTTTTTCTTTCCCTGATATGCCACACCAGTATCCATACAAATGCCGCAGCCGCAAGAAGGGCGGCAAGTACCATGGATACCGCAAGATTCGTCCCCGGCAAAAGCAGCTGGTCTGTGCGGAGCGATTCAATCCAGAACCTTCCGATTCCGTATCCCAGAAGATACATAAGAAAAACCTCCCCGTCAAAGCTTTTACGCCTTGTAAACCAGATTAGAAAAAAGAGTAACAACAGATTCCACACCGATTCATACAGAAAAGTCGGATGCACCTGGATGTATGAAATCCCTCCACTTTCCACCACATGTTCCGCAAGCTCTTTTGATACATCCGATGAACGAACTGCTGAAAGAGGCAGCTGCATGGCAAACGGACCGTCGGTATATCCTCCAAATGCCTCCCGGTTAAAGAAATTCCCCCATCTTCCGATTACCTGTCCCAGCACAAGACCAGGTCCTGCGGTATCGTACAAAAGTCCTGCGTTCAGCTTTTTTACTTTCGCAAAAATAAATACTGTCAGAATCGCCGCCAGCACCCCGCCGTATATTGCCAGACCGCCCTGACGCAGGTTAAAGATGCTCAAAAGATCATTTTTGTACACATCCCACCGGAATATTACATAATAAATCCTTGCGCCGATGACGGAACAGATAATTGCAATAACTGCCAGATCCACATAGGTATCGGGATCCTGCCCCGTCTTCTTTGCCATATGGCACGCAATCCAAAGACCTGCCAGCATCCCAAAAGCAATGACAATTCCATAATATGCAATGGAAAAATCCCCAATCATGATGTTTTTGCCCACATGTTCCAGATATATATGTAAATGTGGAAAATTGATATTATAATTCATTTTATACCTCACATTAAAAGTTCAAAGGGGATGACTCCTGCCATCCCCTTTGAAGCTTAGCAGTTACATGAAAAGCTTCCGCATTCAGTTTCCCTGCAGCTGTCTGCATGTCCTCCTGCAATTCCGATATGTCCCGCCGTACATTTCTTACTGTCATTGAAACGGCACTCACAGGCATCACACAGCACATTGGTATCCTTTTCGGCCTCCTGTGTGGAATTGCTTCCGCAGCCGCATCCTTTTGGCGCAAAACTTCCGCAGCAGGTTTCAGACGGTGTCTTCGCCTGCATGCCTTCTACATGGATATCGCCTCTTTTACAGCAGTTGTCAGCATTGTATGAACAGTTGACAACATTACAATCCAGCTTTGTCATAATCACATACCTCCTGATTCTTCTTTGGATTCCAGAATAGTATGCCTCAAATCTTTCATTTCATGTATTACTGCTCTTTTTCCATCTGTTCCTCACGAATCTGCTTTGTACGGATTTCTTCACATATCTGGCTGATAAAGTCTGAAAGCGGTTTTACGCCCTCATCCCCTGCGAAGCGGCTTCTGACGGATACTGTCCCGTCTGCCTCTTCCTGCTGTCCGACAACCAGCATATATGGCAGCTTGTCAAGCCTTGCTTCCCTGATTTTATAGCCAATTTTTTCTGCACGGCTGTCAACAGTGGCATCCACGCCGTTTTTCTTAAGCTCTGCAGCAACAGTGTCTGCATAGGCGTTATATTTGTCAGAAATTGGAAGCACGCGCACCTGTTCCGGACACAGCCATGTCGGGAATTTACCTGCATAATGCTCAATCAGCCATGCAAGTGTACGCTCATAACAGCCCATGGATGTCCTGTGGATAATATACGGACGTACCTTTTCCCCGTTTGCATCTATAAAATACATGTCAAACTGTTCAGCAAGAAGGGCATCCCACTGAATCGTAATCATGGTATCATCTTTGCCGTATACGTTCTTTGCATTGATATCCACCTTCGGACCGTAGAATGCTGCCTCTCCTACATCCTCTGTAAAATCAATATCCAGTTCCTTTAAAATCTGGCGGATATGTCCTTCGGTCTCTTCCCATACCTCAGGCTCACCCATATATTTTTCTTTATTGGAAGGATCCCATTTGGAAAGGTGGTAGGTTACATCTTCCTCAAGTCCAAGTGTCTGAAGTGTATATTTTGCAAGTGCAAGACAGCCCTTAAACTCCTCCACCATCTGGTCCGGACGCACCACCAGGTGCCCCTCGGTAATCGTAAACTGTCTGACACGGGTCAGTCCGTGCATCTCCCCGGAATCCTCACAGCGGAACAGTGTGGAAGTCTCGCTCATACGCATTGGAAGGTCCCTATACGAACGCTGCTCATTTTTGTATACATAATACTGGAACGGGCAGGTCATCGGCCGGAGTGCAAATACCTCTTTATCCGTTTCCTCATCACCAAGCACAAACATACCGTCTTTATAGTGGTCCCAGTGTCCGGACATTTTATACAGATCTGATTTTGCCATAAGCGGTGTTCTGGTGCGGACATAGCCCCATTCATTGTCCTCAAGGTCCTCAATCCACCGCTGCAGCTTCATAATCATTTTCGTTCCCTTCGGGGTAAAAAGCGGCAGTCCCTGTCCAATTACGTCAACAGTGGTGAAAAGTCCCATTTCACGTCCGAGTTTGTTATGGTCGCGCTGTTTCGCATCCTCAAGTTTTGCAAGATGCTCCTTTAACTCGTCTTTTTTATTAAACGCCGTACCGTAAATTCTCTGCAGACGTGCCTTGTCGGAATCTCCTCTCCAGTATGCCATGGAAGAAGATAAAAGCTTGTACGCCTTCACGCCCTTTGTACTCATCAGATGCGGTCCTGCGCATAAATCCACAAAGCCGCCCTGGTCATAAAAGCTGATCTGTGCATCTTCCGGTAAATCTTCAATCAGCTCCACCTTATACGGCTCATTCCTGTCCTTCATAAACTGGATGGCTTCATTTCTCGGAAGAGTAAAACAGGTAATCTCATGCCCTTCCTTGATGATTTTTTTCATTTCCGCCTCTAATTTGTCCAGATCCTCCCTGGAAAACGGCTCTGTATCAAAATCATAATAAAAACCATCTTCGATTGCCGGTCCAATGGTTACTTTTGCCTCCGGGAACAGACGCTTCACCGCTTCAGCAAGAATATGGGAAGCGGTATGGCGGATCACGGTAAGTCCTGCCGGGTCAGAGGCTGTCACAATATTCAGTTCGCAGTCGCTGTCAATGACAGTTCTTAAATCAACGATTTTGCCGTCTATCTCCCCGGCACATGCATTACGCGCGAGTCCTTCACTAATGTCTGCTGCAATTTCATATACGGATTTTTCTTCACTGTACTCCTTGAAAGAACCATCCTTTAATTTTATTTTCATTGTTATTATCTCCTTTTTCTTTCCCTCTTATCACTCTTCAGTATCCATGTCATCTTCACCCGCTGTACCATAATAATGGTTTGCGCCGTTTCCTTTGCCGCAGCAGATATCCCTGCGCGGGGAAACCAGCATTCCGATAATGCAGCCCAAAAGCGCAGCAACAGTAAGAAGAAGGCAGTGTTCCTTCTTAGTCAGGACAATTGTTTCAGATAACGAATCCCAGTATGTTTTAATTTTATTCATCATATATTATCTCCTTTCAGCGGAAAAAGTACTCAGGATTTACCCCACTAACAAAGTATCCCCAGTAAACAATACCGGGGACAAAAACCATGACATATGATAATTATCTGCCACAGCACTGTTTATATTTGCGTCCGCTCCCGCATGGACACGGGTCATTACGTCCAACCTTCTTTCCGACACGCACGGTACCGGACTTCTTCTGCTCTAAATAAAGCGCCTTTTTTGTCTCGGCATCAAAAATGTCATTCCACATCGGCAGTTCATAGAGCCAGTCCGCCTTTGCAGCTACCATGTTCTTGTACAGCTTTTCCTTGTCAAATGCAAGGCTCACCACTGTATCCTCCTCCATGGTTTCAATTGGATTCGGCTCCTTCAGGCTTTCGTTAATGCCATCCAGAAAACCAGCCATCTCAAGAAGGGAAAGTTCATACTTTTCGGCAAGCTCTTTAACGCTTCCGCTCACTTCTTCATCGGGATTAACTAAAAGTTTTTCGTAGACTCCCTTCTCCAGCAGAAAATATCTCTGCCAGAATTTCTGCAGTTCATTCTGGTTTGCTTTCTCATTATAGGCAATCTTCTGCCACTCCTGTAATAAAGCCATTTTAATACCACCTTCATCATATACGAATTTACATGGAAAATCCACATATATTTGTATTATAACAAAAGAATTTTCTTTTTCCAAGTACAAATTATTATCATTTTATTTCCCGGTAGACAGTCTTCCGGTACTTTAACGGTGAAATCCCGTAACATTCCTTAAACATCCGTATAAAATAACTGACGCTGGAAAAACCGGAACGCAGTGCAGTCTCCGTTACAGACAGCTCTGTTGTCTCAAGCAGCCTCTGCGCATTAGTCAGACGCAGATGATTCAGATAATGGGAAAATGTCAGGCAGAAATGTTCTTTAAAATACCGGGAAATATATTTTTCAGACAGATGAAACTCATTTGCAAGTGTCTGCAGCGTAATATCTTCCATGTAATGTTCCTGAATATAAATAAGCAGCTCTTTTTGCCTGCCTGTGCGGCTCAATGTCTTCGGTACAGTAAAAAGCCCCTGCTCCATCATTCGGCTTAAAAAAGTAAGAAGTAAAATCCGTGTTTTCAGCTGATAGCAGAGCGGCTTTTCATTATTTAAGAGAACTATCTCATCAAACAGGTTTCCAAGTTTATTAAGGAGGACTGCATCTGTAATTTCATTTGCCAGCAGAAGCTGTCCGCTCCGCAGCGGCTGAAGCAGCGTCTGTTCCAGCTCATCTTTTGACTGAAAAGAAATAAATTCCAGCGGAAACAGTAGCGTATAATAGGCGACTGAAAGGTCAGCGGATCCCATTAAATGCAGTTCTTTCGGATTTACCAGAAACACGGTCCCTGCTGTCCCCGTATAGTCACGGTCTTCTATTGATATCTTCAGGCTTCCCTTTATGATATAGATAATTTCAAACTCATCATGCCAGTGAACCGGAAACTGGAAATTATGCCTTACATTGTGTATGAAACACTGATCATAAGGATATTCTTTCGTTCCATGCGGTCTGGTTTCTTTCAGCTCCAGAATCATATCTTCTTCTCCGTTTAACCTCAGCCCATGCAAAATTTCACTTTATTTTACCACAAAAGTAGAAATAATACAATTTTACGCTGAAATAATGCAAGTAATCATCTGAAAAATGAGATAAAATAAAAAAGGAGGAAAGATACATATGGAAGGAAAGCAGAAAAACCTGAAGCAGCTGTTTATACCAATCTGTCTGGAAATACTCTGCCAGATGCTTGCCGGAATGGCAGATACTCTGATGCTGTCCTCCGTGGGAGATAAAGCTGTCGGAGCCGTCGGTACAGCAAACACATATATTGGTATATTCATTATTATGTTTTCCATTATTTCTTCCGGTATGATTGCAGTTATGACACAGTATATCGGTGCAAAAAAAGACGGAGTAGCCTACCAGGCAAGGCAGCTGGGACTCGTATTTAACGGAATTATCGGTGTACTTCTGGCTGTACTTCTGTTTTTTGGCGCTGAAAGCATCCTGAACCTGGTGGGAATTGCTCCTGAACTTATGTCCTATGCTGCAACTTATCTGAAAATTGTGGGCGGAGGCTGTTTTATCAATGCATTAATCCCGGTCTTTTCCAGTTACCTCCGTGCATTTGGCTTTACAAAACAGCCGCTGTCTGCAACAGTCACAGCTAACATCGCCAATCTGGTGATGAATGCAGTCTTTATTTTCGGACTTGACATGGGCGTTGCAGGTGCAGCCGCAGCAACCGTGCTGTCACGTTTTTTGAACCTTTTTATGGTAATGATGGCATCCAGGCGCCTGATACATATAAAAGATTCCTTCCGGCTGCCCAGACAGAAGGTATTTGGTCAGATTATAAAAATCGGTCTACCCTCCGCTGCAGAAACAGCTCTTTATAATGTTGCAATGACACTGATTATCCGCCTCCTCAACCAGATGGATGATGCAGGCATTAATGTTACCGCACGTTCCTATGCCATGCAGCTTGCAAACTTCTCCTACTGCGTAGGAGCTGCGCTTGCACAGGCAAACGCAATTCTGACCGGATGGCGGACTGGTTCGGGAAAATATGAAGAGTGTCTCCGGGAAACCAGAAAGGCTGCACTGCTTGGAATCATAACCGCAACCGTAATGGAAACACTGATTGCCCTGTCTTCCGGTTTTCTGATGCAGATTTTTACTGACAATGCCGAAATAACCGCTCTGGTTTCCAGACTGCTTTTTATCGACATTGTACTGGAAATCGGCCGAACCTGCAATCTGGTTTTTGGAAATGCACTAAAGACAACCGGGGATGCTGTATTTACAACCGTTATAGCAGTGATATTCATGTATCTTTTTGCAGTGGGCGGAACTTATTTCTTCGGCATACGTCTGGGACTTCTTGTTACCGGGGCATACATTGGAATGGCAATGGACGAATGCATACGCGCCCTGTGTATGTTCCTGCGCTGGCAGTCGGGCAAATGGAAAGAAAAACGGCTGGTAAAATCATGAACTCACACCGGCATTGACGAAACCTGTTTTTTCCGTTATAGTAAAAATACTTATTTTACTATAAACCATAAGGAGGCCGCTTCATGAAAAAAATAAAAAAGATACTTGCCATGGCAGGTGTAGTTCTTTTAGCCGGACTGTACCTTGCCACCCTGGTCTGTGCTATCACTGACAAAAGCCAGACCATGGGGATGTTTAAGGCATCTGTTTTTGCAACTGTCATTATTCCCATACTGCTCTGGACATACCAGTTTATTTACCGGCTCATCACAAAAAAGAATGCTTCGGATTCAGAAAAGGATACATAAAAACAGAGGGTTCGCAAACGAATCCTCTGTTTTTATTATATGTCCATGTCTGTATATTATCTGCCCAGTGCAGACTTCCGGTAAATGATATCGTCACGTCCCGGTCCGTTGGATACCATGGTAACCGGATAGCCGATTTCCTGTTCAATAAATTCAATGTAATTCCTGCAGTTTTCCGGCAGCTCGTCATAGCTTCTGATTCCGCGGATGTCCGTTTTCCAGCCCGGAAGCACCTTTAACACCGGTTTTGCCTTTTCCAGCTTTGCAGTCACCGGAAAATCCTTTGTAACTTCCCCGTCGATTTCATAGCCAACGCAGACTGGAATCTCATCCAGGTAACCAAGTACATCCAGCACTGTAAATGCCACGTCCGTGGTTCCCTGCAGGCGGCAGCCGTATCTGCTTGCCACACAGTCAAACCAGCCCATGCGCCTTGGACGTCCGGTCGTTGCACCAAACTCTCCGCCGTCACCGCCGCGTCTACGCAGCTCGTCCGCCTCATCCCCGAAAATCTCACTGACAAAAGCACCCGCGCCAACCGCTGAAGAATATGCCTTGCAGACTGTAATCACCTGTTTGATTTCATATGGAGGAATACCCGCACCAATTGCGCCGTATGCCGCCAGTGTGGAGGAAGAGGTAACCATCGGGTAAATTCCATGGTCCGGATCCTTTAATGTTCCAAGCTGTCCCTCCAGAAGGATGGTTTTCCCTTCCTTTAACGCCTGGTCCAGATATAAGGATACATCACAGACATACGGGGCAACCATATCACGGTATTCATGCAGGGTATCCAGTAATTCCTGCGTCTGAATTAACGGCTTGTGGTATAAATGCTCCAGCAGTACGTTTTTCTGTTCTGCAACCCTTACCACCTTTTCCTTTAACAGCTCCTCATCAAAAAGTTCGCTGACCTGAAAACCGATTTTTGCATATTTATCGGAATAAAAAGGAGCAATCCCGGACTTGGTAGAGCCGAAGGACTTTCCTCCCAGACGCTCCTCTTCATACTGGTCAAACAGGATATGGTACGGCATAACAATCTGTGCCCTGTCAGAAACTAAAATCTTCGGCTTTGGTACATTCCGGTCCGTAATTGATTTTATTTCATCAAAGAGAACGGGAATGTTAAGCGCCACACCATTGCCAATCACACTTGTGGTGTGGTCGTAAAATACACCGGACGGAAGGGTATGCAGTGCAAATTTCCCATAATCATTTACTATGGTATGGCCTGCATTTGCTCCTCCCTGAAAGCGAACAATGATATCTGCCTGCTTTGCCAGCATATCTGTTATTTTTCCTTTTCCTTCATCTCCCCAGTTTGCGCCAACAACTGCTTTTACCATCTTCAATATTCCTCCTGATTATCTTTCTGTCTTTATGCATTTTGAACATGCGATTGCAAGAGCCCCCGGTCCAATATGGCAGGATACAGAAAGCGACAATGGATTTATCACTATCTCGTTATTTGGAAATACTGCCTCTGCCTCTTTTTTAAATTCCTCGGCTGCAGCATAATCATACGTATATGCTACTGCAAGATTCATTATTTTTCCATCCGGGCTGCCGAAACGCTTTTCAAAGTCTGTTTTCATGGCATCCAGCATGATGGATTTTGCCTGCCTGACAGTACGTGCTTTTGCAAATGAATCCAGTTTTTCCCCCTGAATCTGAAGCACCGGCTTTAACTTTAACAGTGTCCCAAGCGCTGCCGCCGCAGGGGTGATTCTTCCGCCCTTTTTCAGGTATTCCAGTGTGTCCACCATAATATAAATGGAAGATTCAAACTTGTCCTTCTCTAAAATGTCCTTGATTTCCGCTGCACTCTTTCCATGCTCTGCCAGCATTTTTGCATCCAGCACTGACTGGCGCATGGTAACTGAAATACGCTGGTTGTTTACTACCTGCACCTTACCGTCATAATCCTGCGACAGCATCATTGCTGTCTCGCAGGAACTGCTTAATCCGGATGACATCGGAATATGCACAATCTCATCATATTCCTCAAGAAGCCGCTCCCACTGTTCTGTAACTTCCCCGACAATCGGCATGGAGGTCTTAATTTCTCCTCCTTTTGTCAGCTTCTGGTAAAACTGCTCCTGTGTCAGGTCTATATCTTCATAGTACATCTGTCCGTTAATATAAAACGGCATTGGAATGACAACAATACCATATTCTTTCGCCTGGTTCTGTGTAATACCGCTGTTGCTGTCGGTCACCACAATAACTTTGCTCATAGTCCCTCCGGGTTTTTATATTTGTAATGATAAAGATCACATTACATTTTCCCAACTTGTACAGTATACCATGACAGCACCAAAAATAAAAGCCGTTTTTCCAAAAAAGCAATACAGCACACGCAAATGCTGCAGTGTGCTGTATTTTATGCATTATTTTATGAAAAATCCTACATCATGCCCATTCCGCCCGGAGCCCCTGCAGGCATTGCCGGTGCATCCTCTTTAATGTTGGCAACTGCTGACTCTGTGGTAAGAAGTGTGGATGCAACAGATGTTGCATTCTGCAGGGCGCTTCTCGTAACCTTAACCGGATCAAGAATACCGGAAGATACCATATCAACGTACTGCTCACTTGTTGCGTCAAATCCTGTGCCTTCCTTGGATTCCTTGACTTTATTGATAATAACTGCACCCTCTAATCCAGCGTTTGCAGCAATATAGTAAAGCGGGGATTCCAGTGCCTTAAGGATAACCTTTGCACCGGTCTTCTCGTCTCCCTCAAGACTTTCAATCAGTGTCTCAATCTTCTTGGAAGCGTGGATATATGCAGAACCACCTCCTGCAATAATTCCTTCCTCTACTGCGGCACGGGTAGCATTTAAGGCATCTTCCATACGAAGCTTTGCCTCTTTCATTTCTGTCTCTGTTGCAGCGCCTACGCGGATAACTGCCACACCGCCTGCCATCTTGGCAAGTCTTTCCTGAAGCTTTTCTTTATCAAATTCAGAAGTGGTTTCATCAATCTGTGTACGGATCTGTCCAATTCTGGACTGGATGGCAGCCTTATCGCCTGCACCGTCAACAATAACTGTATTCTCCTTCTGAACCTTAACAGACTTTGCTTTTCCAAGCATATCCATGGTTGCGTCCTTAAGCTCAAGACCCAGGTCAGAGCTGATCACCTGGCCGCCGGTCAGGATTGCAATATCCTCAAGCATTGCCTTTCTTCTGTCACCATATCCCGGAGCCTTAACTGCAACAACATTGAATGTTCCACGCAGTTTATTGACAATCAGGGTTGTAAGCGCCTCTCCCTCGATATCCTCGGCAATAATTAAAAGCCTTGCGCCGGACTGTACAATCTGCTCCAGCATCGGCAGGATATCCTGGATATTGGAAATCTTTTTGTCTGTGATTAAAATATACGGATCATCCAGGACTGCTTCCATTTTGTCCATATCAGTACACATATATGCAGACAGGTAACCTCTGTCAAACTGCATACCTTCCACTAAATCCAGCTCTGTCTCCATCGTCTTGGATTCCTCGATGGTGATAACGCCGTCATTGGTAACCTTTTCCATTGCATCTGCAACCAGATTACCAACCTCATCATCCCCGGCAGAAATAGCAGCAACCTTTGCAATCTGCTCCTTACCGTTGACCTTCTGGCTCATTTCTTTTAATGCATTTACAGCAACATCCGTAGCTTTCTTCATACCACGTCTTAAAACAATCGGGTTAGCTCCTGCCTCAAGGTTTTTCATACCCTCGGAAACCATTGCCTGTGTTAATACAGTAGCTGTGGTTGTACCGTCTCCGGCAACATCGTTTGTCTTGGTAGCCACTTCCTTAACAAGCTGTGCACCCATGTTTTCAAATGCATCTTCAAGTTCAATTTCTTTTGCGATAGTAACACCGTCATTTGTAATAAGCGGAGCGCCAAAAGACTTATCCAGTACTACATTGCGTCCTTTCGGTCCAAGTGTTACCCGGACGGTATCTGCTAATTTGTCAACACCAGCGCCAAGTGCAGCTCTGGCCTCTGATCCATACTTAATTTCCTTTGCCATTTTATCTTTCTTCCTTTCTGATATTACTCAACAACTGCTAAAATATCGTTCTGGCGAACGATAATATATTCTTCGCCTTCAAGCTTTACTTCTGTTCCGGAATACTTGGAATAGATTACCTTCTGGCCTTCCTTCACCTGCATGGTAACTTCCTTGCCGTCAACCATTCCGCCCGGTCCGACTGCAATTACCAAAGCCTCCTGTGGCTTTTCCTGTGCAGTTCCTGTCAGAATAATTCCAGATGCTGTGGTTTCTTCTGCTTCCAGCTGCTTCAATACAACTCTGTCCGTCAATGGCACTAATTTCATAATATACAAGCCTCCTTTATGTTCTTGTTAGCACTCATTCAATTCGAGTGCTAACTTCGTTCTGATAATAAAATAGCACTGTTGTTTTTCGATGTCAACAGTAATATTTAAAGTTTATTCTATTTTTATATTTTAACAGGATAATGCAGGCAGCATTACAACAGCTTATAATATTCCATGGCGTGCCTGATTCCATCCATATGTATATCTGCTGTCACATATTCTGCAGCTTCCTTTGCAGGAGCTGTACCGTTTCCCATGGCAATCCCGTGCCCGACATAGCCTAACATGTCAAGGTCATTGACACTGTCACCAACTGCATAGGTATCCTCCCTTGCTACATGCAGGTAACTGCACAGCCACGCAATTCCTGTTGCCTTTGACGTACCCTTTGGTACAAATTCCACCACATTTCCCTCATGGACCAGAAACTCAAACTCATCCCCCAGTTCTCTTTTAATACGCTCATAATCAGTATCCGGAAGTAAATCACCTGAGAATTTGTTAATCCGAATTTCTTCGGTGTATCCCTGGAGCGGCTTTGCTGACTGTCCCATTTCTTTAAAGAGATAAAGCACATACGGGTCATCCTCAAATCCTTTTTCATCAATCCAGTGATACTCCGGTCCTTCCAGCACAACAGGCATATGGCAGATTCTGAGCAGTTCTACCACCTTTTTTGTCAGCTCCGGTGTGAGAAGCTTTTCATAAACCACTTTTCCGTCAATCTCAATATGGTTGCCGCAGGCAGCGACTATCCCGTCAAATCCAATATCCAGAAGCCGCGGATCCTTGATAATTCCCCTTGCACGTCCACTGCACAAAAAGATTTTATGTCCGTTTTTCTGAAGTGCTTTTAATGCAGGTACTGTACTTTCCGGCATCTGCATATTTTCATCCCACAGTGTTCCGTCAATATCAAAAAAAATAAGCTTTGGCATTTGTTTTTCCACTCCTCTTTTACGCTTTTCATGTGACTTTTTTTATTGTACCACGATTCCCATACCGGTACAAGAAGCGTATTTCATGGATCTGTCGCAGCACTCTCCCGCATTATTTTTCAGGTAATTATTTTACCATGTCGGCAATCTCTGATTGACGACTCTTTGTGCACAGTGCTTTTTTGTGCAGTAAAATAAGTGTACTTTCACTTATTTTACCGTAACGGTGAGTTTTACCTTCACACCATCCTCCGAAACATAAATGGAGGCCTTTCCTCTGCCTGCGGCGTACACAACGCCATTTGCATCTACTGTTGCAACATTTGTGTTGGAGCTGGAAAAGACCGGCGTATTTCCGGAAGAGACCTTCACTTTTACCTGTTTTTTCTGTCCTGGTGAAAGCGTCATGTCTGTCCGCTCCAGCGTAATTTCAGGCTGCTTTACAGTAATAACGCAGCTTTTTTTCACCCCGTCAACAGTCACGGTAATCACAGCAGTTCCATGTTTAACCGCTGTAACCTTCCCACTGCTGTCCACAGTTGCAACACTTGATTTATTCGTTTTCCATCTGGGTGTACTTTTAGAAGTGGAAGAAACGGAGAGCTTTAATTCTCCCTTCCGGTAGAGTGTGGCACTGCTCCTGCTTAAGCTGACTGTCGGCTTTTTTACAGTCACTTTGCAGGTGGCAGATGTGCGGTCTGCAGAAACGGTAATTGTGGTCTCACCAGGTTTTACTGCGGTTATCCAGCCATTTTCATCCACTGTCGCCACACTTTTTCTCTGTGATTTAAAAGATGGTTTATGACCGGTGGAAACATGCGCTGTCAACTTAACAGTAGTTCCGTTTTCCATAAAAATCTGCCTGGTCCCCAGCTCAATGGCTGTCTGTCTGACAGTAATCCTGCAGCTGGCTTCCCCGTTTACTGTTTTTGCAGTAATCTTTGCAGTTCCTGCTTTTTTTGCTGTCACAAGTCCATAGGTATTAACCGATGCAACCTTTGAATCGCTGGAAGAAAAACGGATTTTTCTTCCGTCCGTTGAAGCAGCAATTAAGTAAAACTCGTCCCCGATATTCATGGTTTTCTGGTATGTATTCAGAACAACGAGCGCATATACATCTTTTGCAAATACCATTTCCTGACTAAGCTGGGAAAAACAAAGCATGGATACCATGCAAAGAACTGCAATTACTTTTTTAAATAATCTGTGATTTGTCATCTGATTCATCCCCCCTGTATGGGAGAGTGCCTGCAACAGATAGTTGTATTGTACCATAAATAAATGAAAATGCAAGAACTTTTTATAAAAAAACAGCAGCCCAAAAAACACCGGACTGCTGTTTAAATTCCTGAATTATAAATTAATGAAACGGTCTGCCTCTTCTGTCAGGTTACCTGCAACCTGTCTGTTGTCATTCATTGCATCCGCAATCTCTCCGATATCCTTTACAAGGTCTGAAGTATTTGCTGCAACGTTGGATGTTCCGTTTGCACTTTCATCAACTGCAGAATTGATACCGTTGATAGAATCGGTAATACTTTCCATCAGCTGTTTTAAGTTAGAGGACATGTCGTTGAAACGGCTGACAATTTCGTTTACATGAAGAGCATCCTCATTGTACTGTCTTCCGGCATCCACAAATGCCTCGTAATCCGGAAGAATACTATCATTTATGTACTTGACGATGGAGTCTGAATTATCAATCAGTTCCTTAACCGCCTCGATTACCATGTTGTTAATGCTCTGAATATTGTTTGCAGCTTCCCGGCTGGAATTTGCAAGCTGGCTGATTTCATCCGCAACGACTGCAAATCCGCGACCCGCCTCTCCTGCACGCGCTGCCTCAATGGAAGCATTCAGGGAAAGAAGGTTTGTCTGGCTGGAAATACTTAAAATCTCATTTGTCAGGTCATTGACGCGGTCAACGTTTTTACTGCTCTCAATTGCCTGTTTCAGCTTGCCGATAATTCCGTTTACAACGTCGTTTGTATTCTGCTTGTTCTCAACGGCATTATTTTCAAGGCTTTCCGCACGCTTCTGCATTTCACCTGCATAATCATACAGTCCCTGTGACTCTCCTGCCAGATCAATGATATTGTGGTCCACCACCTCAACATTCTCCTTAATTGAGGTCAATGCAGAAGAAATCTCTTCCATGGATGCAGACAGTTCTTCCATGACAGAAGAAATATTATAGGAATTATCATTTGCCGTCGTTACCTTGTTAGAAACAAGGTTTACAATGGAGCCAAGCTGTCCGGAACTTGTATTAATCTGTCCCATAATGCCCTGAAGCGTTTGAATAAAGGTGTTGATACCGGAAGCAAGTGTTCCGATTTCATCAGTACAGAAGCACTGTACGCGCTTTGTCAGGTCACCTGCACCTGCATCAATGCTGGCAATGACATCACGAAGCTGCTTGTTGATATTGATAAGACGCTTGCAGCACCACGTCCATGAAACCCATACAACGAATGCAAAAATCAGGGTGCCAACCACCGTCAGTATAATACTCAGACGGACAACGCTGTTGTATACGCCTGTCTGGTGTTCTATTGCTGTATCCATGTCTTCCTTGTTCATGGTACGCATGGCAGACAGCTCTGCGGTAAGAGCAGTACCTGCTTCTTTCAGATCCACATTTGCCAGAGCTGTTGCCTCTGCCTTATCAGAATCCGTGCCTTTTCTGCTGTGGTCCAGGATATTATCATAAATAACCAGATAGTTTGCATAATCAGCCTTAAATTTCTGGAAACTTTCCTTCGCTTCTGCAGAACTGTCCAGTTTTTCAAAATCATCACATAATCCGGAAATATTTTCCTTCAGAGTCGCCTGCTCGTCCTCAAGTGACTTCCTGAGCTCATCATTATCTGCAATGATGTGGGCAAATGCCACACGCCGAAGCGTCTGGTAATAGGAAGTAATATCTCCCAGCTGCTCAATCTTTACGGCATAATTATCCGAAATTTCCTGGCTGGAAGACATAATCCTCGTACTGCTGGCGATGCTTGTCACTCCTAGTACAATCATCAGACACCCCATAATCGCAACCGGTATCAGAATCTTAAACCGTATGCTCAGGTCCTTCAAAAACTTAACCATATTCTGTTCCTCCTCAATGTTCTTCACCCTTATCATTTTTCGACAATCATACGAAAATTGTCTTTAATGATATTATTATATATAACTTTTTCACTTCTGTCTAGTATTTTTTAGGCAGAAAGTCCTATTAATCTTTATGACTGGTATCAGGTAAAATCCACTGAGTCTAAAATCACGGTAAACGGACCGTCATTGGTAAGCTTTACCTTCATGTCAGCGCCAAAAATCCCGGTCTGGACATTTTTTACCAGTTTTTTGCAGGATGATGTAATATATTCGTACATTTTCTCTGCATCATCCGGTTTTCCGGCGCGGGTAAAGGAGGGCCGGTTTCCTTTCCGGCAGTCTGCATACAGTGTAAACTGCGACACGAGAAGCAGGCTTCCGTCCACATCGGAAAGGGAACGGTTTGTTTTTCCGTTTTCATCTTCAAAAATCCGCAGTCCTGTCATTTTTTTGATTAATCTGTCTGCAGTTTCCGTTGTATCGCTGTCCTCAATTCCAATAAATACCAGAAACCCGCGGCCGATTGCACCGCAACTTTTTCCTTCCACTGTTACATCCGCGTCTGTGACACGCTGAATTAAAAATCTCATAACATAACCCCTCTTTTCCATAATAATGTAATATCCTTCGGGATATTGCATATGCAAATTGTAATATTTAAATTTGATTTTAACATAAAAACCTCCTGTGCACCAGAAAAAGTACACAGGAGCTATCTGTTCTTTAAATTTTACTGTATGGAGAGATAAGAGTATCCCATCAGGCTCTCGTCCACTTCACGCGCCGCCTCACGTCCTTCGCGGATTGCCCATACCACAAGGGACTGGCCCCTCCTCATATCCCCGGCGGTAAATACGTTCTTTACACTGGTTGCATAGGAATCCTCTGCAGTGCTTACGTTGGTCCGCTGGTTTAATTCCACGCCGAATGCTTTTGCAATGTAATCCTCTGTTCCTAAAAATCCGGCGGCAATCAGTACAAGTTCTGCCGGAATTTTTTTCTCGGAACCAGCCACTTCCGCCATAGTTACCCGTCCGGTCTTTTCATCCTTTTTGCTCTCAAGACTGACGATGGTAATACCGTTTAATTTACCGTTTTTATCTTTATGGAACTCTTTTACGGTTGTCTGGTAAATACGCGGGTCGTGTCCGAAACATGAAATTGCTTCTTCCTGACCGTAATCAGTCTTTAAAACTTTCGGCCACTGGGGCCACGGGTTGTCAGCCGCACGTTCCGCCGGGGGACACGGCATCATCTCAAGCTGGGTAACGGATTTTGCCCCCTGCCTGATGGCAGTGCCCACACAGTCGTTTCCGGTGTCACCGCCGCCTATGATAACCACATTTTTTCCTTTTGCGGAAATATATTTATTATCCTTTAAGCCGGAATCCAGAAGGCTTTTTGTGGTGCGGGACAGATAATCCACCGCAAAATATATTCCTTCAGCGTCCCTTCCTGCCGCCTTTATGTCCCTCGGATTTTTTGCCCCGCAGCAGAGGATGATGCGGTCATACTGCTTTAACAGTTCCGCCGCTTTTATATCCTTTCCCACATTGCATCCTGTAACGAATTTCACGCCTTCGGCTTTCATCACGTCAACCTTGCGGTCAATCACATGCTTTTCGAGTTTCATGTTCGGGATTCCGTACATCAGAAGTCCTCCCACACGGTCGTCCCTCTCATATACCGTTACCTCATGCCCTCTCTGGTTCAGCTGGTCGGCTGCCGCAAGACCGGAAGGACCGCTTCCGATAACAGCTACTTTTTTCCCGGTCCTCACTTTTGGCACATTCGGGCCTGCATATCCCATTTCATATGCAGTTTCTATCACCCCGTGTTCATTGTCACGGACAGAAACCGGACTGTCCCAGTGTCCGCAGGTACATGCCTTTTCGCACAGCGCCGGACAGACACGGGAGGTAAATTCCGGAAAATTATTTGTTTTGTGCAGCCTGCTGTATGCCTGTTTCCAGTTTCCGGAATACACCAGGTCATTCCATTCCGGGATCAGGTTGTGCAGCGGACACCCGGAAGTCATTCCGGCAATCGTCGCCCCGGACTGGCAGAACGGAACCCCGCAGTCCATGCAGCGTGCACCCTGCTCTCTCTGCTTTTCCCTGGAAAGGAAGATATGGAACTCATTATAATCTTTAATGCGTTCCTTTGGTGCTTTGGATTCTGCCTCACACCGTTCGTAATCTAAAAATCCTGTTGGCTTTCCCATTTTAAACCTTCTCCTTCCTATGCCCTCGTACTGGCGTAAAATGCCTCAATCTGTGCCTGCTCTGCATTTAATCCCTTTTCTTCCATCTGTACGATAGCCATCTGCATACGGTTGTAATCATACGGAATTACTTTTTTAAACTTCGGCAGATACTCGCTGAAGTTATCCAGTACCTCTTTTCCCTTCTCAGAATTTGTAAGGGTCACGTGTTCCTTAATCATTTCTTTAAGCTCCAGAACATCGTATTTATTCGTAACTTCCTCTGTGAACACCATGGACTTGTTGGTACGCATGTATAAATCGCTGTCCTCATCCAGAACATATGCAATACCACCGCTCATTCCTGCGGCAAAGTTCTTTCCGGTTTTGCCAAGGACTACGACACGTCCGCCTGTCATATATTCACATCCATGGTCACCCACGCCCTCGACAACTGCGGTTGCGCCGGAGTTGCGGACACAGAAGCGTTCTCCTGCCACACCGTTAATAAATGCCTTTCCGCTTGTCGCCCCGTAAAGCGCCACGTTTCCGATAATAATGTTTTCATCCTTCCTGTATTTAACGCCTGCTGGCGGATATACAACCAACTTGCCGCCGGAAAGTCCTTTTCCAAAGTAATCGTTGGAATCCCCGACCAGTTCAAGGGTCAGTCCCTTCGGGATAAATGCCCCGAAACTCTGCCCGCCCGCGCCGTTGCATTTTACAAGGAACGTGTCGTCGGCAAGGGTATCATCATATGCCCTTGTAATCTCGGAGCCGAAAATGGTTCCAAGGGAACGGTTGATATTGGTCACTTCGGTATCAATCATACGTTTCTGTTTCTTATCCAGTGCAGGTTTTAACTGCTTGAAAAGCACATTGATATCCTTTGTTTTATCAAGTTCAAAATCGTATACCTGTTTTGGATCAAAGGTGACTTTCTGCCTGCTGCCCGCAAACGGATTATGCAGGATATTGCTTAAATCCAGTCTGTTTTCACGCTCGGAAAGATCCTCACGTACTTTTAACAGGTCGCTTCGTCCCACAAGTTCGTCCACACTGCGGCATCCAAGCTTTGCCATGTATTCACGAAGTTCTTCTGCAATAAAACGCATGAAGTTTTCTACATATTCCGGCTTTCCTGCAAAACGCTTCCGAAGCTGCGGATTCTGTGTGGCAATACCTGCCGGACAGGTATCCAGGTTACATACACGCATCATAACGCATCCCATGGTAACCAGCGGTGCTGTGGCAAAACCAAATTCCTCTGCGCCAAGACATGCAGCAATAGCAACATCCTTTCCGCTCATCAGCTTGCCGTCCGTTTCAATCCTTACTTTATTTCTAAGTCCGTTCATAATCAGTGTCTGGTGCGTCTCAGCAAGTCCAAGCTCCCATGGAAGTCCTGCATTATGAATGGAACTGCTCGGCGCTGCTCCCGTACCGCCGTCATATCCGGAAATCAGTACTACCTGCGCTCCGGCTTTGGCAACTCCGGCAGCGATGGTTCCGACTCCCGCTTCCGATACCAGCTTTACAGAGATTCTGGCATCCCTGTTGGCGTTTTTCAAATCAAAGATCAGCTGCTCTAAATCCTCGATGGAATAAATATCATGGTGCGGCGGCGGTGAAATCAGTGATACCCCCGGTGTGGAAAGCCTTGTCTTTGCAATCCACGGATATACTTTCTTTCCCGGCAGATGTCCGCCCTCTCCCGGCTTTGCGCCCTGCGCCATCTTAATCTGGATTTCCTGCGCGCTCGTTAAATAACGGCTCGTCACACCAAAACGTCCGCTCGCCACCTGCTTGATGGCAGAACAGCGGTTTAATCCGTCTTTTCCAATGGTCAGGCGGTCCTTATCCTCACCGCCCTCTCCGGTATTGGACTTTCCATGCAGGTTGTTCATGGCAATTGCAAGCGTTTCGTGCGCCTCCTTGGATATAGAACCATAGGACATCGCACCGGTCTTAAACCTTGTCACGATAGAATCCACGCTCTCAACCTCATCAATGCCCACGCCTTTTTTCGGGTAATTAAAATCCATCAGCCCGCGGATATTTGTGTGTTTCTGTTCTTCGTCCACCAGCCTCGTGTACTGTTTAAACAAATCATAATCCCCGCGCATGGACGACTGCTGCAACAAATGGATAGTTGCCGGATTGTAAAGGTGTGCATCCGCGCCGCTTCGCATCTTATGGCGGCCCTTGCTGTCAAGGGTAACATCTGTTTCCAGTCCCAGCGGATCGTAGGCAGAGGAATGAAGCTGGTTTACATCATCTTCGATATCCTTGATTCCGATACCGCCAATCCGGCTGACAGTATTGGTAAAATATTTGTCAATTACTTCATTATTAATGCCAAGCGCTTCAAATATTTTGGAACCCTGGTAGGACTGGATGGTGGAAATTCCCATCTTTGCCGCAATTTTTACGATACCGCCAATAACCGCCTGGTTGTAATCATCAATCGCCGCATAGTAATCCTTATCCAGCATGTGCTCGTCTACCAGCTGCTTTACCGTATCCTGCGCCAGGTACGGATTGATTGCCGTCGCACCGAAACCAAGCAACGTTGCAAAATGATGTACCTCGCGCGGCTCGCCGGATTCCAGAATCAGGGAAAGGGAGGTACGCTTTTTGGTTTTTACAAGATACTGCTGCAGGGCCGATACCGCAAGCAGTGAAGGGATTGCCACATGGTTGTCATCCACTCCGCGGTCTGAAAGAATCAGAATGTTTGCACCGTCACGCAGTGCCCTGTCCGCCTCAATATACATACGGTCAATCGCCTTTTCCAGACTCGTATTTTTGTAATATATAATGGATATTGTTTCAATCTTAAAGCCTTCCACCTTCATGCTGCGGATTTTCATTAAATCCGTGTTCGTCAGAATCGGGTTATTAATGCGAAGTACCTTGCAGTTTTCCGGCTTTTCCTCCAGCAGGTTTCCCGCTGAGCCGATATAAACCGTCGTGGATGTCACAATCTCCTCGCGGATGGAATCAATCGGCGGGTTTGTTACCTGTGCAAAACGCTGCTTAAAGTAATTAAACAGTGGTTCGCGGTTTCCGGACAATGCGGCAAGCGGCGTATCCGTACCCATTGCGGCTGTTCCCTCCACACCGTTTTTTGCCATCGGCAGAATGGAATCCTTTAAGGATTCATAGGTATATCCAAACGCGCGCTGCATTCTCTGCCGCTCTTCGTCTGTATATTCCGGCACACGTTCATTCGGTATTTTAAGATTGCGCAGCATAACGATATTCCGGTCAAGCCACTCACCGTACGGACGTTTTCCTGCATATTTTTCTTTTAATTCGTCATCGTCAATCACCCGTCCCTGAACAGTATCCACCAGAAGCATTTTGCCCGGGCGCAGACGGTCCTTGGCAACAATCTTCGTCGGGTCGATATCAAGCACACCGACCTCTGAGGAAAGAACCAGGTAATCATCATCCGTGATATAGTAACGGGATGGCCTGAGACCATTTCGGTCCAGCACCGCACCCATAATGTCACCGTCGGAAAACAGAATCGAAGCCGGTCCGTCCCACGGCTCCATCATTGTCGCATAATACTGGTAAAAATCCTTTTTCTTCTGGGACATGATTGCGTTATTTGCCCACGGCTCCGGAATCATGATCATGACGGCAAGCGGAAGCTCCATACCAGACATAACGAGAAACTCCAGCGTATTGTCAAGCATTGCGGAATCAGAGCCTTCGGTATTAATGACCGGAAGCACCTTCTGGAATTCTCCCCTTAACTCGCCGGACGCCATGGTTTCCTCGCGGGCAAGCATCTTGTCCGCGTTTCCAAGAATCGTGTTAATCTCTCCGTTATGTACGATAAAGCGGTTTGGATGCGCACGCTCCCAGCTCGGATTTGTATTGGTGGAAAATCTGGAATGAACAGTTGCAATTGCGGATTCATAGTCCTCATCCTGCAAATCCAGGAAAAACTGGCGGAGCTGTTCTACCAGAAACATTCCCTTGTAAACGATGGTCCTGCTGGAAAGGGAAACCACATAGCTGTCGTCATTGGACTGTTCAAATACACGCCGTACCACATACAGCTTGCGGTCGAAATCCAGTCCCTTTTCCACTTCCTCCGGTCTTTTGATAAATGCCTGCATAATCCGCGGCATACAGTCCCTTGCTTTACTGGAAAGACTCTCCGGTACAGTCGGTACTTCCCTCCATCCCAGAAAGTCCATGCCCTCTTTCTGGACAATGACCTCAAACATCTTTTTCGCCTGGTTGAGTTTCAACTCATCCTGCGGAAAGAAAAACATTCCAATTCCGTAATCCCGCTCCTCCCCAAGCTCAATTCCCAGCGGTTTTACAGCCTTCTTAAAAAACTTATGGGAAATCTGGAATAAAATTCCCACGCCGTCGCCCGTCTTGCCGTCTGCGTCCTTTCCTGCCCTGTGCTTTAAATTCTCAACAATCTTAAGCGCATTCTCAACCGTCTGGTGTGTTTTGATTCCTTTGATATTTACAACTGCACCAATTCCGCAGTTATCATGCTCAAATCTTGGATCATATAGCCCTTTTGCCTGTGCTTTCATCTGTTACTCCTTCCTCTGAACATCAGCTCATCTCTAACTGTTATTTATTTTACTACTATGCATACGCACTTGTAAACCACTTTTTTCTTAAAATTGTCTGATAATCTGACATTAACTAAATTATTAAAATTAAAGCAGATAACTTCACATTATTTTCTGATGTATATAAGATTTTACACACAATAAAAGGCATTATTCATGAAAACTTTTTTCATAAATAATGCCTTTTTTATTTTATAAAATTGAATTTTCTTTGTTTTTCACACAATTTTTCTGGTATTTTTCAGGTAAAAAACATATAGAAAAAGCAGAATCAGTCCCACGGCAAGCAGTACGACTGACACGCTCCAGGAAAATACATTCCCTGTTACTGTCTGCGCAAGCAGCCCCGTTTCCGTCCGCAGGACGGCAAGGGCATTGACTGCCATATGTCCTGCAACCGCTGCATACATATTTCCGGCACACTCCATAAGAACCGCAAGCAGTATTCCGATAAGCAGTGCATAGATAAACTGCACGATATTAAAGTGTATCACTGCAAAAATAAGCGCAGACAATACTGCCGCCGTGTAACGCGCCATCATGTTTTTTAAACGGGTAAATATAATTCCCCGAAATACCAGCTCCTCCAGAACCGGTGTAAATACTGCGGAGGAAACCAGCTCAAATGCCAGTGTACTTCCATAAAAGCCTTCATTTGCCTCTTGATAGCCTTCTGACATCTCTACCAAAGGTGTCATGGAAATCATATTGTTTAACGCCGTCCCGATACATACGGTGATAACCACTGCCGCGAGCACATGAAACAGTTTCTCCTTTATCAGGGAGGGCTTTTCCTTTTTCTTTCCGGAAAGCGCCGCATCCTGCCTGTAAAACGGCAGCATAAAAAAAACCGTAATAATACTTGAAACCATCTGGCACTGGACATAGTGTTCCTTCCCTGTCCCGAATATCCACTGTAATACTGTCATTACACATAACATCACCGCATAATAAAACAAAAACGGATACAGGATGTACCAGATTTTTACTGGTAATCTCTCTTCTTTCATAACATTTGCCCTAAAACATCCGGAAGCTCATCCATACTGTGGCAAATGGCATCCGCACCGGCTTCTTTCATTTCTTCCAGGTCCCCGAACCCGTATGTAACGACAACGCAGGGAATTCCTACCTCTTTAGCGCCTTTTACATCAAAGACGGTATCCCCGACCAGGCACATGGATTCCTTTTCAATCCGTTTCCAGCGGCCAAACACCTCCTGCAGCACCTGTTCCTTGGTAGAGCGTTTTCCATCAAAGGTGGCTCCCACAACCTCATCAAACAGATCCAGAATCCCGAAATGTCCGAGAATCTTTTTACAGAAGACCTCCGGCTTGGAGCTTGCCAGACCGATCAGGTATCCCTGCCCTTTTAAGGTACGGATACAGTGTGCTGCCCTCGGATAAAGACTGCACTCATAAATGCCGGTTTCATTATAGCGTTCACGGTATTTTTTTACCGCAAGCTCCGCCTGCTCTTCGGAAAACTGGTACTGTTTCTGAAAGCTGTCAAAAAGAGGCGGGCCGATAAATGAATACAGTTTTGTCACGTCAGTTTCTTCAATTCCCAAATGCTTCAGTGCATACTGTACAGATTTTGTGATTCCCATGGACGAATCAATCAGCGTTCCGTCCAGATCAAATAAAACTGCCCTCATGGTTTACTCCTTCATGTAATCGTTATACTTCTGCCAGAAATGACAGTGAGCCGCACACGCAGACCACACCGCTTTCCGCTTCCTTCTCTGCCATGGAAACTGCAAGGGGAACGCTTCTGACCGGCTCTGCCCAGGCACCCTGCGTCCTTAAATATTCCGCCAGTTTTCCCCCGTCCAGCGCACGCCCTGACGGCGGTGTGACAGTAAAGAATTTTGCTGCAAGGGGAAGAAGCTCTGCCATCATTTCCCTGTACTGCTTGTCTGCAAAAACACCCGTCACAAAATAAATCTTTCTGCCGCCAAACAGTCTGCGCAGATTCCCTGCCAGTGCCCGTGCGCCCTGAACATTATGACCGCCGTCCACCACAAGCGGCGGCTCTGTTCTTCTGATTTCAAACCTTCCCTGCCAGCAGGTATCGGACAGTCCCTGTCTGATGGACTGCATTTCCAGCGGATAACCGTTTTTTTTCAGCAGCAACGCTGCTTCTATCGCAAGCGATGCATTTTCCATCTGGTAGTCTGCAGCAAACGGTATCCAAAAGCTTCCCAGCCCCTTTATGCAAAAGGTCTGCCCTTCAAGGTTTCCCTCTGTCTGTACAGGAGAGCGCGCGACATAAAGATGTGAGGATTTCTTTTCACATACTTTTGTAAATACCTGCATGACCTCCGGCTCCTGCGGCACGGACAGTACCGTGGTATTTTCTTTAATGATGCCTGCCTTCTGTGCGGCAATGGCGGCTAATGTACCGCCTAAAAGCTGCATATGGTCGAAGCTTATGGCAGTAATCACGGCAAGCTCCGGTGCAGGTATGACATTTGTGGCATCACAGGTTCCTCCAAGTCCGGTTTCCAGAATCACAAGGGCACATTTTTGTTCGGTAAAATATAATAATGCCAGCGCAAGCATCTGTTCAAACTCTGAAGGAAAACGGTATCCGTCCAGACGCATCCCGTCAGCCTCTTCCTTTACAGCAGACATAAGCCTGCCTGTATCTGCTTTTTCAATTTCCCGTCCGTTTACACGGATACACTCTGTAAAACACCGCAGTGCCGGGGAAGTAAAACATCCCGTCCTTACTCCGCTCTCTGTCAGTATCTGTCCTAAAAACGCACAGAAAGAGCCTTTGCCGTTTGTTCCTGCCACATGAATGTATTTCAGCTTCTTTTCCGGACTGCCCAGACGCTTTAACAGAATACGGATGCTGTCTAAATTAATGGTCTGCTCCCCGGCTGTTACCGCAGCAGGGGAAAACACCGGCAGGCTCTTTAAATATTCCACTGCCTGTCCGTAATCCATGCTCATGAATGTGCATCCTGCAGAACGTATTTTTCCACATAACGCAGCGGCTTTAACACCATGAACAGAAGCGCGGTATTCACCGGGAACATCACAAGCTCCTTTACCAGACGGGAACTTAAAATGGCAAGATATCCTGTCATGCCAGTTCCAGCCGGACTGCCATAGAGTAAAAACAGATTATAACTGTTTAACAGAAGCCCCACCAGAAATGTGTGCAGAATTTCTGCAAGAATAATCCGCCATGCTGTCACATCCTGGTTTTTCCTGCGGAGTACCAGTCCGAAAATTACTGCGGAAAGAATGGATGAAATGGTAAAGCCCGGAAAAAACGGTCCGGTCGGTTTTACCGCAAAAGCAAGAATATCCGAGATTCCTCCCACAATCCCCGCAACTGCAGGTCCGTAAAAGGAACCCGCAACCGCAAGCGGCAGGCTTCCAAAACGGATTTCAATGATGTTTGTGACCGGAATCCTGAAAAATCCCAGAATAACCGCCAGTGCGACCAGCATGGCGCATGTGGTAAGTGTTTTTGTGTTTTTGATTTTTGACATAATAATACCTCCTTTGCAGTTTCCTTTTCACTACACAGGAGGTAATGCTCTTATGTAGCAGCGGGATGCGGTACCGAAACCGCAAGAAAATTCTTTTCGTCCCGGTGACAACTCCCTGTTCACCAGGCACTTAACGCTTCGGTACCTACTCTGCATATCATTTAAATTTTTAACACACTGCATATATTACCGCATTTTTCCCTGGATGTAAACCATAAATTTTATTTCTTTACACCTTTTGTGTCACGGTTTCCTATATGGAGCCTGCCTAAGGATACCGTTTTACCGTTTACCTCAGCCTCCTCATTTTCCCCTTCATGCAGTACGTATACATTTTTCAGTTCATCCCCGGCAGAAAGCTTCATACCGCGTACCCCCACGGCACTCTTCTTTTTCTGCGGAATCAGCGCGCATTCAATGCGCAGAAACATCTCTTTTGACGAGCGCATCACAAGCGTATCGTTTTCTTCCAGAATCCGGACCGAGAGTACCATATCCCCCTCGCCCAGCTTTGTGGCTGCCGTGGTTTTTTTGGATACGGCAAACTCAATTCCGTCCACTACCTTAAGCATTGCCTGCTTCGTGGCAAACACCAGACGGCTTTTACTCACCTCTTCCAGGCTGGCAATAAACACCAGATTCTCGCTGCTGCTGTCATAATTGCACACATTGTCAACCGGTGTTCCCTTGTCCCGGAACTTTCCGTATGGCAGATCCAGTACCTTTAACAGATGAAGCTGTCCGCTGTCTGTAAAAATACAGATTCTGTCCGTATTTTTACAAGTGAAGACATAACGGTTCTCCGCATCCGCCGTTTCTTTGTTGCGCTCATAAACGGAAGTATCTATGACTTTTGCATAGCCGAAACGGTCCATTAAAAATACAACGTCCATTTCCTCCAGTTTTTTCTCTTCCACAACCGCTTCCTTTAAATTGTCAATCACGGTCCTGCGGTCGCTGCCATAGGCTTTCTTAAAGCTCTGCAGCTCTTTTATAATCACCTTTGCCATGGAGGAACGGTGCCCTAATATATCCTCATATTTTCCAATGTTTGCGAGGGTTTCGTCATGTTCCTTCATCAGCGCTTCTATTTCCAGTCCAATCAGCTTGTACAAGCGCATTTCAAGAATTGCCTGCGCCTGGCGTTCCGTGAAATTAAGCTGCTGTGCCATAATCTCGGAGGACGGGTTTTTAAACGTAATCTTATCGGTATTTCCTTCGGTCAGGCATGCCTTTGCATCCTTAATACTGCGGCTGCCGCGCAGAATTTCAATGATAAGGTCAATGACGTTGCAGGCACGGATTAATCCTTCCTGAATCTCCTTTTTATCCAGTTCCTTTGCAAGCAGTGTTTTGTATTTCCTGGTTGCAATTTCATACTGGAAATGTACGTGGTGCCTGATGACCGGAATCAGTCCCATGGTTTCCGGTCTGCCGTCTGCGACCGCAAGCATATTGACGCCAAATGTATCCTCCAGCTTTGTTTTTTTATAAAGCAGGTTGGAAAGCGCTTCTGTATCTGCGCCTTTTTTCAAATCCAGCACAATGCGGATTCCCTCCTTGGAGGACTGGTTGGTGATATCCACAATATCAGAGGTTGCTTTTGTTTCCACCAGATTATAAACATCGTTTAAAAACTTGCCGATATTTGCGCCAATCATGGTATACGGAATTTCCGTAATCACCATACGCTCTTTGCCCGCTTTCCCCTGTTCGATTTCTATTTTGCCGCGGATTTTTATTTTGCCCATGCCGGATTCATAGATTGCAGGAAGGTCATCCTTATTTGCAATAATACCCCCTGTCGGAAAATCCGGTCCTTTTATATACTGCATCATTTCTGCCGTGGAAATATCCGGGTTTTTCATATAGGCAATTACCCCGTCTACTACCTCGCCGAAATTATGCGGCGGAATCGAGGTCGCCATACCGACTGCAATCCCTTCCGCACCGTTAATTAAAAGGTTTGGCACCTTGACCGGAAGCACTGCCGGTTCTTTTTCTGTTTCATCAAAGTTTGGCACAAAATCCACGACATCCTTGTCAAGGTCCGCAAGATACGCTTCCTGCGTGACTTTTTTAAGTCTTGCCTCCGTATAACGCATGGCTGCGGCGCCGTCTCCCTCGATGGAACCAAAGTTTCCGTGTCCGTCCACCAGGGGCAGTCCTTTTTTAAAGTCCTGTGCCATTACAACAAGCGCATCATAAATGGAGGAATCGCCATGCGGATGGTATTTACCCATGGTATCACCAACAATACGGGCACTCTTTCTGTATGGTTTGTCAAAACGGATGCCAAGCTCGTACATATCATACAGTGTACGGCGCTGCACCGGCTTTAAGCCGTCCCTGATATCCGGCAGTGCACGGGCGATAATGACGCTCATGGCATAATCAATATATGATTTCTGCATCAGTTCCGAATACTCGGTCTGGATGATATTTGATTCCATTTACTTTTCCTCCCTGCTAAATATCAAGGTCTGCATCGTTTGCATGTTCATAGATAAAGGCTTTCCGCGGCGGTACGTCTGTCCCCATTAACATGGCGGTCACATCGGACGCCATGCGCCCGTCCTCAATTTCCACACGCTTCATAACCCTGGTTTCCGGATTTAAGGTTGTCTCCCAGAGCTGGTCGGCATCCATCTCACCGAGTCCCTTGTACCGCTGCAGGGTAAAGCTTCCGGTATGCTTCTTCCGGTATTTTTCCAGCGCCGCATCATCATAAAGATACTCTTCCTTTCCCCTGGACGGAATCACCTTGTACAGGGGCGGCATGGCAACATACACATGTCCCTCGAAAATCAGTTCCGGCATAAAGCGGTAAAACAGTGTTAACAACAGCGTGGAAATATGCGCCCCGTCCACATCGGCATCCGCCATAATCACAATCTTGTCATACCGCAGCTTTGATATATCAAAATCATTTCCATAGCCTTCGGAGAAACCGCATCCAAATGCATTGATCATGGTTTTTATTTCCGCATTGGCAAGCACCTTGTCAATACTTGCCTTTTCTACATTTAATATTTTTCCGCGGATCGGCATGATTGCCTGGTACATACGGTTCCTTGCCATTTTTGCAGAACCTCCGGCAGAATCTCCCTCCACGATAAATATCTCACATTTGGAAGCGTCCCTGCTCTCACAGTTGGACAGCTTTCCATTGGAATCAAAGGAAAATTTCTGCTTTGTTAAAAGATTGGTTCTTGCTTTTTCCTCCGCCTTTCTGATTTTTGCTGCTTTTTCCGCACAGCCGATAACGGTTTTTAAGGTTTCCAGGTTTTTATCAAAAAACAGGGGAACCTCGTCATTGGTTACTTTTGCAGTTGCACGGTTTGCATCCTGGTTATCCAGTTTTGTCTTTGTCTGTCCTTCAAACCGCGGGTCCGGATGCTTGATCGTCACAACTGCCGTCATGCCGTTTCTTACATCCGCCCCGGTAAAGTTGGCGTCTTTTTCTTTTAAGTTTCCGAGCTCCCTGGCATATGAATTTATGATAGTCGTAAATGCTGTCTTAAAGCCTGTCAGGTGGGCGCCTCCTTCGGAGTTATAGATATTATTACAGAACCCAAGGATGTTTTCATGAAACTCACTGGTATACTGGAACGCTGCCTCCACCTGGATTCCTTCACTCTCTCCTTTATAGTAAATTACATCATGCAAAACTTCCTGCTTTTTATTTAAATCCTTTACAAACCCGATAATGCCATCGGGTTCATGAAATTCAATATGTTCGACTACCGGTTTTCTGCAGTCTTCAAATATTATGGTAAGCTCCGGATTCAGGTATGCCGTTTCATGCATACGGCTTTTTACATCATCCTCGCGGAACCTTGTTTTTTCAAATATCTCCGGGTCCGGGAGAAAGTTAATCTTTGTTCCGGTTTTTTTGGTCTTCCCAGTCTTTGGCAGAAGTCCGTTTTCCAGCTTTACCACCGGTTTCCCCTGCGCATAGCGGTCATGGTGTACGTATCCGTCCTGGCTGATTTCCACGTCCATATAAGTGGAAAGTGCATTCACGACAGAAGAGCCGACGCCATGAAGACCTCCGCTCGTTTTATATGCATTATTATCAAATTTACCGCCTGCATGCAGTGTGGTAAACACAACACGCGCTGCTGATACACCTTTTGCATGCATACCAACCGGAATCCCGCGCCCGTTATCCTCCACGGTACAGGAGCCGTCTGCTTCAAGCGTCACCCAGATGGTATCACATGCCCCCGCCAGATGCTCGTCCACAGAATTATCAACAACCTCATAAATCAGATGGTTCAGTCCCCTGGTGGTCACACTTCCGATATACATTCCCGGACGCTTCCTGACAGCCTCCAGGCCTTCCAAAACCGCTATACTGCTTGCATCATATTCTGACATCTTGCTGCTCCTTATTTTTCATTTATTCCTTACATATTCTGGTCCTTCATATGGGCGAGAACTAAAACCGCAATCCGGAATGTCATTGCATCCTCGAATGTACGGATATCCAGTCCGATGGCTTTTTCTATACGCTCCAGACGGTACACCAGTGTATTTCTGTGTACATAAAGCTGGCGCGCGGTTTCCGAAATATTCAGGTTGTTTTCAAAGAATTTGCCGATTGTTGACATCGCTTCCTCATCATCAAGTATGGCCGGAACCTCATCCCCGAACACTTCTTTTATAAACATACTGCACAGACTCATCGGAAGCTGGTAAATCAGCCTTCCAATTCCAAGCTTTCCATAGGATATCGTATCCAGGTCTGCATAAAATACCCGCCCTACTTCAAGCGCCATTCTGGCCTCCTGGTAGGATTCTGTCAGCTCAGGCAGCTGGTTTACCACATTGCCGTAGCCGACACGGACCTTAATCATTGCCTCCATATGAATATTATCTGCAAGGGAACTGGCAGTCTTTGCAAGCTCTTCCTCCATATTTTCCATGTTAATATGGGAAACATCCTTGATCAGTACCACACTGTGCTGGTCCACACTGGTGACAAAATCCCCGCGGCGGATATCTGCCAGGTTTTTCACCAGCTCCATCGCCACTTCGTTGTGTTTGTTTCCGGTATGGATTACAAATACAACCCTGGGCAGTGCCTGGATATGGTGTTTTTTTGCTTTGCTGAAAATATCCACCACCAGCATGTTACCCAGAAGGATATTCTGTATAAAGTTATTACGGTCAAACTGCTCCGCAAAGCTCATAACAAGGTTACGAACCTGGCACACTGCCATCTGTGCGCAGATACCGGAGATATCATCCAGTACATGGCACACAAGTATATATTCCGTATCACCTTCCACAATTACCTTAAACAAATGGTAATCCTGGTATATCTGCCGTTCAGCAAGGGATGAGGCAAACTCCAGCACCACCTGCTCCAGCGTCTGGTCTATTTCAATCCCCTGGGTATAAGCAGCCAGCTTCCCGTTCACATGGAACAGCGCAGTATCCATCCGGCTGATTTCTTTTATTTCATCTAATGAATTCTGTAATTTTTGATTTGAAAGCATAATTCTCCCCTGGAAACATGACAAGTTATAAAACCGGGTGTAAATAATCACACCCGGTTTCATAATTTACAACTATATAATTTTATCGAACTAGTTGGTAATTGTCAACTCTGTTTCCTTATCAAAAACATGAATCTTTGCTGGGTCAAATGCCAGTTTAATGTGATCGCCGTAACGTGCCGGTGTGTCAGAATCAACCCTTGCAGTCATATTTGTTCCGGCAATGGTGTAGTACAGAAGTACTTCTGCACCAAGCAGCTCGTATCCGGTTACGTCAGACTCAACAACACAGTCACTGTTCTTCTGAATCATTTCCGGGTTATCAGAAATATCCTCAGGTCTGATACCAAATACAACCTTTGCTCCGTTATAGCCACCCTCAATCAGTTTCTTGGATTTGTTCTCTGAAAGGGTAATGGAATAATCACCAAAGTGTAAAACAGCCCTGTCACCATTAACCTCACAGGTTGCATCCACAAAGTTCATCTGCGGGGAACCAATAAATCCGGCAACAAATAAGTTGTTCGGCTCATTGTACAGCTTCTGCGGGGAATCCACCTGCATGATAACGCCGTCCTTTAATACAACGATTCTTGTACCAAGTGTCATAGCCTCTGTCTGGTCATGTGTTACATAGATAATCGTAGCGCCTAATCTGTTATGCAGTGATGCAATCTCAGATCTCATCTGCACACGGAGCTTTGCATCCAGGTTGGATAACGGCTCATCCATCAGGAATACCTTAGGATTACGGACAATTGCACGTCCCATGGCAACACGCTGTCTCTGTCCACCGGAAAGAGCCTTCGGCTTACGGTCTAACAGTTTCTCAAGGTCAAGGATTCTTGCTGCTTCCTCTACCTTTGCCTTAATTTCTTCCTTCGGTACTTTTCTAAGCTTCAGACCAAATGCCATGTTATCAAATACTGTCATGTGCGGATACAGAGCGTAGTTCTGGAATACCATTGCAATATCACGGTCCTTAGGCTCTACATCGTTCATAACCTTACCATCAATAATCAGTTCACCGGAAGAAATCTCCTCAAGTCCGGCGATCATACGAAGGGTTGTTGACTTACCACATCCGGATGGTCCTACGAAGATGATAAACTCCTTATCCTCCACATCCAGATTAAAATCCTTAACTGCCTCAAATCCGTTTGAATATTTTTTGCAAATATTCTTAAGTGATAAACTTGCCATTTGAAAAATCCTCCTAATTTGTTTTCTCCGGGGTCATCCCCTGTCAGTTCTTTATACAAGTATAATACATAACTCTGTCCGTTTTTACCACCGTCAAACCGCCAAATATTTTTACAGCTTATTGTCAGTTTGACGAAAAAAAGCAAAAACACATTCCGGACTACAGTTTTGAATATCCGTAGCCGTTTACCATCGCCTCAATCTGATGCCCTTTTTTGCAGAACGGGCAGTCATGCGGATCATATGCCTCGTATCCCATGACATCCTCGGCATTAAACAAAGATTCCACATAAATTCCGTCCACGGAATCCACTGTACTGAATATGGACGCAATTCCCACAACACTGCCGCCGTAATAACGGATGCATTCCAGGCTCCGGCGGATGGTCTCCCCGGTTGTTGTTGTCGCAAGTAACAGCAGCACATGTTTTCCTGAAATCGCAGGCTTATTATTGTCACGGAACAGCATCTGGTTATTGTTGTTGATTTCAGGCGATACCACATAAATGGTTTCATGCCGGTTTGCAGTCAGAAGTCCCCCGTGCTCGATTTCCTGGCTTAAAAACGCCGCGATCACTTCCGTACCGTCCATGCAGACAATTGTGTCAACATAACTGTTTCTCGGCACCCTGGAATACAGGACCTTTGCCGCTTCCCTTGCCTCATTTACCCTGGATTTAAGGCTTGTAACATCCACATAATAATTAATATGGGAATGGCTGGTCGCAAAATGTCCAGGAATAGCATGTAATGCCAGCTGGCTGCTTTCTTTTGAATAAAATTTTACAATGCGGTTTTCCATTGCATTATCCTCCTTTATGTAATTCCCAAAAAGGGAACTGTCTGCTAACTCATTCCTGTGCTTCCAAATCCGCCCCTGTCTGCATGATACAGGCGCTCCGTTTTTTCAAACCGGATTTTCGGCTGGTTTTTTACAATTCGAAACTGTGCAATCCTGTCATTGACATGAATCACGGTATCCCTTGTTGCATATACCGGCACATGCCACATATCATTATCCCCGCAGTAGGAGCCGTCTATGACTCCCATGCTGTTGGTCTGTAACAGTCCCCAGTTCTTAAATGTCGAACTTCTTGGAACCACGTGGGCCTCATATCCTTCGGGAAGTTCCATGGCGATGCCAAGCGGCACCAGGGCGAAATCCCCGGTATGAAGAGCCACTTCCTTGCTCGCCCTTAAATCAATCCAGTCGGACTTTCCGTCAATATAGTCCAGCGGTTCGATTTTATCAGTAAAGTACTTAATCCGGATTGTTTCCATGGCTCCTATTCCTCCCACTCCAGGTCCAGATGCTCCACACGTTTCTGCCGGATCATCAGTTCCCTGACGGCTTCCTTTGCAGGCCTGTTCTCAAAGAGTACCTGGTTGACCTGTTCGATAATCGGAAGTTCCACCCCGTATTTTTTTGCAAGGGCAAGGGCTGCTTTTGCAGAATAAATTCCCTCCACAACCATCTTTACCTCTTCTGTTGCCTCCTGCATACTCTTTCCCTGTCCTATCAGCATACCGGCTTTTCTGTTCCGGCTGTGCTTGCTTTCGCAGGTAACAATTAAATCGCCGATTCCCGTCAGGCCGCAGAGGGTTTCCATATGCGCCCCCATCTTCACGGCAAGAACGCCAATCTCTGCAATTCCCCTTGTAATTAACGCCGCCTTGGTGTTGTCCCCGTATCCCAGACCGTCTGCCATTCCTGCCGCAAGTGCAATCACGTTTTTTAAGGAACCGCCGAGCTCCATGCCGAGCATATCCGGGCTTGTGTACACACGGAACACCTCGTTCATAAATAAATCCTGCAGCTTTTCAGCAGTTTCTTTATGCCTTGCGCCCGCAACTACTGTGGTAGGAAGACCGGTCCCCACTTCCTCTGCATGGGACGGTCCGCACATCACTGCAACATCCGCCTTTGGAATGACCTGCTCCACAACCTCTGAAAGCGTCATAAGTGTTTGTTCCTCGATACCCTTTGCCACACAGACAATAATCTGCCCCTCCGTAACAAATTCAGCCATCTGTTCTGCAGTGCTTCTTGTAAACACGGATGGTACGGCAAGCACGATTACACTCTTTCCTGTAACAGCCTCGGAAAGATTTGTCGTATAGGTAATCTTATCCGGAAGCTTTACCCCCGGAAGCTTATCCAGATGCTCGTGATGTTCTTTTAACATTGCAATTTCATCTTCCATAACCGACCATACGGTTACATCATTTCCATTGGTACATAACAGCTTCGCAAGGGCAATCCCCCAGCTTCCAGCTCCAATTACTGCTGCCTCCACTTTAATTCTCCTTCTTCATTCCAAGTTTATTTTCTGTTCCGTTTAACAGCCGCCTGATATTTTCCCGGTGCTTCCATACTGCCATTCCGGTAAAGCAGGCACACACAACATAAAATTCCACAAGCCGGTTTCCTTCCAGGTTCAGGTATCCCAGCTGTCCAAATATGATAACCTGTACCAGGAAACTGCACATTGCAAGTATGGACCCCAGGGAAACATACCTGGTAAGCGCCACTGACGCAATGAACAAAACCAGGCTGACAGGCGCTGCCATCGGACAGACGGCAACTACCACTCCGGCGCTGCAGGCAATTCCCTTGCCCCCTTTAAACTGCAGGTAACATGGAAAATTATGCCCAAGCACTACCCCGAATCCGGCATACAGTTCCAGCACCTTAACGGATTCTGCATACCTTTCCCCAAATACCAGCTTTATGAGCAGCACGGCAAGCACTGCCTTAAAAAAGTCTCCAAGAAATGTAAGCACGCCGGCTTTCCAGCCAAGCACCCGAATGGAATTCGTGGTTCCGGCATTACCGCTTCCCTTGTCACGGATATCAATGCCTTTGGTTCTGCCATACAGATATGCTGTCTGAAAAAGCCCGAAAACATACCCCGCCAGCAGTGACAACAGTCTTGCAGCAATCATTACCTGTCCTCCTTTCGTTCACGCGCAATAAATTTTAATGCCGTTCCCCTGAACCCGAAGGTATCCCTGATCCGGTTCTCCAGATACCTGGTATAGGAAAAATGCATCAGACTCCTGTCATTGACAAAAAACACGAAGGTCGGCGGCTTCACGGAAACCTGTGTCGCATAATAAATGCGCAGGCTTCTTCCCTTGTCCGTCGGCGGCTGCTGCATGGCAACTGCTTCTGTAATGATTTCGTTGAGAACCCCGGTTGCCACACGCATGGTACTATTTTCGATTACGAGGTCAATCAGTTCATATAATTTGTTTAATCTCTGTCCTGATTTTGCAGAAATATATAAAATCTCTGCATACGGCATGAAACTTAATACCTGGCGGATGCGCTCCGTATGTTTTTTCATGGTGGAATTATCTTTTTCAATGGCATCCCATTTATTAACGGCAATGATAATTCCTTTTCCCCTGTCATGCGCAATTCCTGCGATTTTGGCGTCCTGCTCAGTCACGCCCTCCACAGCGTCAATGACAATAATAACCACATCTGCCCGCTCCACCGCTGTCACAGCACGGATGATACTGTATCTTTCAATTTCTTCTTTTATCTTGTTTTTTCTTCTGAGGCCGGCAGTATCTATAAATACATATTCCTGTCCATTGTATTTAATGTCTGTATCAATCGCATCTCTTGTCGTTCCTGCAATATCAGACACAATCACGCGGTCCTCTCCCGCCAGTTTATTAATGAGGGAGGACTTTCCCACATTTGGTTTTCCCACAATCGCAATTTTCGGCCGCTCGTCCGCTTCCTCTTCCTTTGCCCCGTCAGGAAAATATTTTACCACCTCATCCAGCATATCGCCGAGCCCCAGCATGGACGCCGCCGAAACAGGATAAGGCTCCCCGATTCCCAGATTATAAAACTCATAAACATCGGGCATGTATTTTTCAAAGCTGTCCACTTTATTGACAACAAGAACCACCGGTTTCCTGGAACGGCGCAGCATATTGCAGACCTTGGAATCCGCATCCTGCAGTCCCTGCCGCACATCCGTAATAAACATGATGACATCGGCAGATGCAATTGCAATCTCAGCCTGCTCACGCATCTGGGAAAGAATGATATCCCCGCTGTCCGGCTCAATTCCCCCGGTATCAATCATGGTAAAACTATAACCGTTCCAGTCCACCTCCGCATAAATACGGTCCCTGGTAACACCCGGTGTATCCTGCACAATTGAAATGCGTTCCCCTGCCAGTCTGTTAAACAGTGTGGACTTTCCTACATTTGGGCGACCTACAATCGCCACTACTGGTCTGCTCATCGCTTTCCTCTCTTCCTGTGATTTATTCATTACCCGGAGGGTTTCTGTTCTATAAAAATGCCAGTGAATTTAATACTTCACAGCAGTAAATAATTTCCTGCAAAATAAAAACAAGCAGGTACTACCCTGCTTGATTTTACAATAATAAGGGGAACTTGTAAAGTCCATCTGTATTTATTCATTCAAATCCCCATGAAAATCCAGCTCATCCACACTCTGAATTACCTTTTCAGCAACCAGTGCCTGAATCAGGTTCTTACAGTCCTCTCCAAATTCCAGATACAGATACCCGCTTGTTTTATCATCCACTTCCAGTGAGGATTCCATACCGTCCGTGTATTCGGTTTCTGTCCCGGCATCCCCGGTGTTCATCTGGTCATAAACACTTTTCCAGTTTCCGTCCGGGTGTTTAAATTCCACGGACATGGCAACTGCAGGATACTGCAGGCGCCATTCATCATATGAGCACACAAGAAAGTTGCTGATATTGTATTTCTGCAAAGCTTTCGCCTTTACGTCCATAAGCAGTGCCTGGTAAATCCGTTTTGCACCTTCACCTCTTACCGTATAGGCATATCCTCCTGTCTCTTCTATGTTGTCAAGATTCACCTCCGTTATGTCAGAAATTTCTGAGTAATCCAGTCCAACCATAAACTTCATATAATTTTCCGGCTGTACTTCATATTCATAAATTTTTTCTGAAATCCGGATACTTTCTTCCAGACCTGCAGGCAGCGTATACTCACGGTGAATGTATTTTCCGTTTTTCAGGCGGTAAGAAATAAAAACAGATACATCATTGTCCATACTTCCCGCATACCGGAAGTCTTTTTTATTCTGTATCAGCTCCTTCTGTAAATCCGTCACTTTCTTTATATCATCCCCCAGAAACTGAACCGGATAATTCATTTCAATATATGCCCCCGCAATCTGTTCCTCCTTTGGGATGCTCTGTTCCATCAGACGGGAAGACAGCAGCAGACCGGCAAAACTTACCAGGGTAAAAGCAAAAAACAGTCCGTATTCCTTAAACCGCTTTCTGGTAAACACACGGAAGGATTTCTGTACAAACATCTCCGCAATAAAAAATCCAAGAAATGCAAACAGGTTCACCAGTACATAAAAAAGAATTTCGGTAACCGGGATAAACACGACCTGCAGAAAATCCGCAAGAAGGGCGGCCGCCATATACCCGATGCAGACACCAACGCCCCAGCGGAATACCGGTTTCACCCACTGGAATGTCAGAAGGTCTCCGGCGCTTTCCAGTCTCCGTTTTTTATAGCCGTACCATGCCAGAAGATAGAGAATACATGCAGCGAACAGATATCCGAGCACCACTTTTCCGCCGTTATAGCGGATTGCCGAAACAACGTATTCTCCCTTTGCATTAAGTGCATAATAAGCACGGATACACACATGGCTGCACAGATAATCAAACGGCGAAAGTATCCTCAGAAGAAAAACGTCCGGGGTCGCACTGTAGCTGATACCATATCCCAGAAATGAAAGCACGGCACGCACTCCGGTTGAAATTCCGAGTGCCAGAAAATTTACCACAACAAAATAGACCGGCAGCGCAAACAGCTGCCCGGTAAACGCCACACAGAAACAGACTACTGCATACAAAAAAAACGAAACGCCCATCACGGAAAGCAGCCAGATACCGATATACTGCACCTGCGTGATCCTGTGGGAAAGACTCACCAGCATCGTAACAAGAAAAACCAATATCTGCGGTACAAACATAAAGAAAAAACCACTTATTACATTAGTAAAAAAAAGCTCTGTCCTGGTAACCGGAAGCGCGTGCATCATATTTGCACTCTCTGCCTTAAAAAGGTAACCAAACAAAAGCATTCCGCTAATCAGCGCCATAGCGGCAGCAGCATAAAAATCTGCTTCCAGGCTCAGGCTGTCTGTCAGACACTGGGCATATCCCGCTGCTGTCTGCTGCCGGATTCCCATCCACAGTGTCCCCGGAACTTTGACAATTCCGTAAACCAGGTAACAGATGACAAGCGGCCAGAAAAGCATAATATTCTTTTTAAAAACTGTTTTATTAAAAAAGGATGTCTTTGACCTCATACCCCAGGCCTCCCATCTCATAGATAAAAATTTCCTCCAGCGTCAGCGGCAGAACATCCACAACGACAGCCATATTTTCATCAGCCATCAGCGCCCGCTGCGCCTCTTTTGGACTTCCCTTGACAATCAGGGTATAGACACGTCCGATATTGGACATATGAAGCACCTCAAAATCCTGCGACAGCTTCGGCATACCGGTCGGACATGCCACCTGGATTTTGCTGATATTCCCCTGCAGCTCCATCAGGGAACGCTCCAGTATGATTTTCCCGTGGTTCATAATCCCGACGTGGTCGCACACATCCTCCAGCTCCCTTAAATTATGCGAAGACACCAGCACTGTCATCTGGTTTTCTGCAACCTCTGCCATCAGTATGCTCCATATCTGGCGGCGCATTACCGGGTCCAGTCCGTCCAGCGGCTCGTCCAGTACAAGAAGCTTCGGCTGGCAGCAGATGGAAAGCCAGAATGCCACCTGTTTCTGCATTCCTTTTGACAGCTTGCGGATATTGCGCCTGATATCTATTTCCGGATAAAATTCCTGCATCCGGTAAAACTTTTTTTCATCAAAAGAGGGATAAATTCCTTTGTAATAACGCATCATTTCCAGCGTATCCGCCTGGAGAAAGTAAAACGGATTATCCGGGATGCACGAAATTTCCGCCTTGATTTTACAGTTTTCATAAACCGGTTCGCCGTCAATAAAAATCTCTCCTGCATCCGGTCTGTAAACACCGGTCAGGTGACGGATCAGTGTGGATTTTCCGGCTCCGTTCGGTCCTACAAGACCATAAACCGCTCCTTTTTCCACCTGCATGTTTACACCGGAAAGCGCGCAGAATTCGTCAAATTTCTTTATCAGATTATTTACTTCAATCAAGTTTTTTTCTCCTTAATCTGCAGTATCCGCCGCGTCAGCCAGTGTATGTACACGCATCACCAGCTCATCTGCCGCCGCGGACAGTCCAAGAAGTTCCAAAACCACACAGTCAAAGTTATCCAGCAGTTTCTGCTTTCTGCACCCTGAGTCGACAGAAACAGCATATTCCCCTGTTTTTTCCACGGCATAAATGTAACCGTCCTCCTCCAGACTACGGTATGCACGTTCAACCACTGCCGGATTGACAGTAAGCTTTAATGCCAGCTGGCGCACCGGCGGCAGCTTCTCATTTTCTGTTATGGCATTTGATAAAATCATTTTGCGGATTCCGTCTTTTATCTGTTCATAGATTGGTCTCGCATCCCTGTAACCCGGCTGAATCAAAACAGTTCCTCCTATCTGGTAATATCCCCCTCAGGGAGAATATTACATAGTTTAACATAGATTCTGATACAGGAATTTAATAACTGTGTAATTATTTCTTATGAATTTCTTAATCTTTATACCCCTGCTGTCCCGGTGTATCCGGCAGCATCAGAAACGCCCCCAGGTTTCCGCGTTTTCCATGGCTTGCCCTGTGTGAAAACAAAAGACTGTGGTTACAGCAGGTGCAGATATTTGTCACGGCAAGATGCTCTTCTGTAATGCCTGCCTCCCGTAACACAATTTCATTGCTTTTCCATAAATTGAGCTGGTATTTTCCGTTTCCCTTTGATATCAGTATTTCCTTCTCATGCCCTTTAAATTCCCGGCCAAAGGCTTCCATTACATCTTCGCTGACTTCATAACAGTCCTGGCAGATGGACGGTCCCACTGCCGCATAAACGTCCCCTGGCATGGTGCCAAACTCCATATACATCGCCATAAGGGTGACTGCCCCCATCCGTTCCACGGTTCCCCGCCAGCCGGAATGGGAAAGTCCGATGGCATGATGCACAGGATCCACAAAAAAAAGCGGAACACAGTCTGCATAAAAGGTAGCCAGCAGCAGTCCACGCTCATTGGTAATCAGTCCGTCGATATCCTTATATGTTTTTTCCCTGGTAACTCCCATTCCTGCAAATGACCGGTCCACACGCATAACATTTGTGGTGTGGGTCTGGTCAGAGCATACAATATCAGAAATACTGCAGCCAAATGCCCCGGCAGCCCTTTTAAAATTTTCTGTCACTGCCTTTGGATCATCCCCCCTGGAAAAACTTAAATTCAGACTCTCAAAACATCCTTTGCTCACACCGCCCCGGCGCGTGGTAAACCCGTGTTTTACAATCCCGGTTTTCTCCAGAAGAGGATAGGAAAGGAGCGGAATATTCCCCTCCTTTACCTCAAGTATCTGTCGGCTGTCTTTTTTCTTAAAATCCATGATAAAATTCTCCTGCAAATGACTAAATCCCAAAAGCGTTCTTAAGAAGCGTAATCTTTGTTTTTTCTACTGCCACCACATCAAAACGGCATTCGGTATCCGCTGCATAACCGTTCTTCTGCATATAATACTGCGCCACACGGATAATCTTCTGCTGTTTTTTATACGTAACAGCTTCAAACGGCGAACCATAGTCTGTCCCGGAACGGAATTTGACTTCAACAAAGCAAAGGTATTCACTGTCCCTTGCAATAATGTCAATTTCGCCTGTCCGGCAGCGGAAGTTCTTTTCCAGAATCTGATAGCCGTTTTGGGACAGATATGCCGCCGCTTCCGCCTCCCGGACCGCTCCCACCTGTCTGTTGTTCATTAGCGTCCCCCGTTCCTTGCCATATCCACCTTGGATTTCAGGCGGTCCATATCATCCACAAAAACCAGGATTTCTGCAACTGCCTCATACAGTTCCGGCGGAATCATGTCCCCGATCTGCAGTCTGGAAAGAGTGTCTGCAAGCTGGTTGTCCTGGTAGGTGGGAACATCATTTTCTTTTGCTGTTTCTATTATTTTTTCTGCAACCTTTCCTTTACCGGTCGCAAGGATTTTCGGCGCTGCCTCCCCCGGCTCATAGGCAATTGCCACAGCCGTTTTATCGTCTGTCCCTTTTTTTGCGCCGCCTTTTTGTGTTCCTCCTGTAATTTTACCAAACTGGTAAGGTTTAAAATTATTATCTGCCATATCTATGCCCTCATATCAAAGGAATACCTGTGCAGCTTTCCTGCCGACGGCTGGTCTTTTTTCAGAAAATCCTCTACAAAATTTACATGTTTTTCCTCATTTATCACAGTTGTTTTGCAATTATATCCTTTTTTTGCCAGCTTTGCTTCCAGTACCGGAATATTTTTCTGAATAATGGCGTACGCCTCATCACTTTCAAGATAGAAATTTGTTTCCAGGTTATGTCCCAGAAGACGCACTGACACATCCGTAGGTCCGAGGCTTTTCATATCCAGATGAAGAAATGCGCTTAATTCCCCGTCTTTTTCAGCCAGGTTTTTCTTGTTCGTATAGACATAAAGCTCCCCGCTTGCATTCTGCCCTGACATTTTAAGCGGAATCTGTACATAAGTATAAATCTGGTTAATCTGGTTCATAAATTCCACATTGCCGCGGATATCAGCTGCAGCCTGTGCAAAACTGGAATTCTCATGCCCTGTCACACGCATGGCATGCATAAGCCGCTGCATCTGGTTATCCAGACGCTCGTAAAGCTGCCTTATTTCCGGCTTTTCGGAAAGTTCCTTCGGACTGACCATCCACTGCTGCTCCATGGAATCCTTAAGCAGAGCTGCAAACTGTTTAGAAGAAAACAGTCTGTGAAGCGGTTCACGCTCCATAAAAAAATGGTCTCCCAGAACCTGCTGCAGATCCTTTAATACTTCCGCTGCCCCGCTGTCCCTGCCATATGCAGTTTCCTCGATTCCCAGAAGCTTCCCAATCATCTGGTTTAATTCTTTTAACTGCACATCATCAAAAAGCGCGCCAAGCGTATGGGGAATCTGCGGTCCCTGCAAATTCCGTATCTGGTCTGTTTCCACTGCCGCATTCTCTGTCAGTCCGCTTTCCGCAGCCTGTGCTGTTTCTGCCGTTTGGACTGCTTCTGCTGTTTCTGCCGCACCGGAGGTTTCAGCCGTCGCTGCGACCTGCTCTGCCGGCTGAAGCGCCTGCTGCGCATCTGAAAATATATTTTCTGCAGTATTTTCAAAAACCGCACTTTCCCCCGGCTGCTGTGTAAACAGCTCCTGCAAAACGGCCTCCTGCGGAATATCGGGAAGGTTTTCTGTCAGGATGGAAAGCACTTCCTTTCCCATACCGCGCATCTGCTCCACCGGAAGCTCTTCTGCTGCAAGCGCCCTTGGAAGCTCCTCCATAAAACTGTCAAGCTCCGCCGTGATTGCCTGCCGGTCTGTCAGATAATTTTCAAACTGTGCGGCGTTTTCCTTTGTAACCAGAATTCCGAGCTTGTTTAACTGGACAATAGTCTGTACATCAATGTCAGGATTGGCATTTACAATCCTTGCCATCTGGTTTAGGCTCCCCTTGTCAATCGGCATCTGCTCCTGCATCATCCGGTTTACCATGGAAAGGTAATCCGGCTCCGTTGGAAGTCCCGCCGCCGTGAGCGCCTGCATCAGTGTATAATTACCGCTCGTGCCGTCCATAACAAACGGACGGATGGCAATCTGGACGCCGTCGTTTGATTTCACCTGAAAAAACATGGATTCCCCCACATTAATGGAGACTTTTCCTTCCATGCGCGCACTAATCTGCTGTCCGCTTGAGAGTGCGAGCGTCACCCTCCCGTTTTTCATGGAGCTGACCGTCCCCTCAAATATATTTCCTTTTGTCAGGGAACGCAGGGAGGACGCCAGATTTTCCACACCTTTCGTTCCGGTGATTTTTCCCTGTTTGCCCTGTTCCGGCGTTTTCGTCTGCCGGTACTGTCCCATCCAGTCTGAAATCTGCACAGTCTGTACCCCCTTTTTATTTAATTTACTGTAAAGTTTTTAATAAACGACCTTCTGTGAATTGGTGTCGGACCGTATTCTTTCAGTGCCTGGATATGCTCTGCGCTTCCATAGCCTTTATTGCTGGCAAAATGATACTGCGGATAAATGTCCTCATAAGCTTCCATCATCTTATCCCTTGTTACCTTCGCAATAATGGATGCTGCACCAATGGAAATGCTTTTTGCATCCCCTTTAATAATCGGCACCTGCTTCATGGAAAGTCCCGGAATTGTTACCGCATCATTTAACAGTAAATCCGGTGTCTGTGACAGCTTTCCAACCGCCTCACGCATGGCCTCGTAAGTTGCCTGCAGGATATTGATTTCATCAATCCTCTCCGGTCCTGCCATACCGATTCCCGTGGAAACTGCCTGCTCCATAATAATCCCGTAAAGCTCCTCCCGTTTTTTTGCGGTAAGCTTTTTGGAATCATTGATACCGAGTATCCCGCAGTCCTTCGGCAGAATCACTGCGGCAGCCACTACCGGACCTGCAAGCGGTCCCCTGCCCACTTCATCAATTCCACATATATATGTATAATTATCGTACTCTTTTTCGTATTTCTTTAATGTTTCCATGCGCGCCTTTTCTGCAAGAAGCCGGTCATACCGCTTTTTTGCAGTTTCCACAAGCTTCTTTATGCCTGCGCGTTCATCCTTTTCGTGGCAGCTGATAAATTCAGGAAGCCTTTCATCCGGGCATTCTGACAGCTCTGCCTTTATTTCACCAGTCTTTTTTTCACTTATCATATGTAACTTCCCCAGAAGCACTGCTTCATGGCCTCTCCAGTGTAATTCTTCCCAGCCGTCCGCTCCTGAAATCGTCAATTAACAGGGCTGCAGCTTTGCTGTAATCCAGTTCATTTCCTTTTGACATACAGTTACGTACCCTCGCAATCTCCAAAAGCACGTCAGCTTCCGTGCCGTCTGTGCTGACCTGGTAACGCTCTGTAAGCGAAAACGGATACTGCTCCTTTAAAAAACGAATCAGCTGTACTGCCAGTTCATCTGTATTAAGTATTTCATCGTTCATGGAGCCGATAAACGCCAGACGCTGCCCTCCCATCTGGTCCTCAAACTTCGGCCAGAGAATACCGGGCGTATCTAAAAGCTCCACATCCTTATGAAGTCTTATCCACTGCTTCCCCTTGGTTACTCCGGGGCGGTTGCCCGTTTTCGCACATGCTTTTCCAGCATAGGAATTAATAAATGTGGATTTGCCGACATTCGGAATCCCGACAACCATGGCACGGACCGGGCGGTTTTTGATTCCGCGTTTTTTATCGCGTTCAATTTTTTCCCGGCATGCCTCCATAATCATATCCGTAATGGATTTCATTCCGTTTCTTTTTCTGGCATCCAGACTTACCACATAATACCCTTGTTTTTTGAAATATGATGCCCATTCATCCGTTGCCTCTTTATCTGCAAGGTCTGCTTTATTCATTAAAATCATCCGGTATTTATTTTTTCCAAGTTCGTCAATATCCGGATTCCTGCTGCTAAACGGTATTCTGGCATCTACCAGTTCGATGACAATGTCGATTAACTTTATGTCTTCCTTCATCTGGCGCTTTGCCTTTGTCATATGCCCCGGATACCACTGATAATTCATAATTTGTATTCTGCCGCAAAAAACACGTTTGTCCGCGGCTTATCCTTTCTTTGTTTTCAGGATGCCCCTTATGTATCCTTAATGGATAAATCCCATGTCCGTAATTTTATTAAAATGGAACCATGCTTTTCCGATAATATGTTCTTTCTGGATGCTTCCGATATTTGCCATCCGGCTGTCCTCACTGTTATTGCGGTTATCCCCCAGAACAAAATACTCATTATTCTCCAGCTTGATTTCATCCTCTGCAATCCCCGGCTCCTCAATGGAAGCCACGGAAATATCCTCATTGTAAATTTCCCCGTTGACATACAGCGCCCCGTCATGAATCCATACACTGTCTCCGGGGCATGCCATGACACGTCTCACATAATAATGGGACTTTTCATTGCCGTTTGGCAGAAATACGACCACATCCCCCTGCTTTGGTTCCTTCACCATATAGACAAAACTGTTTACCAGTATCTGCTCTTCGTTTTCAAGGGTTTCTGCCATGGCGTTTCCCACCACGCTTGTACGCAGTCCGAAAAAACGTACCAGGGTATAGGCAATAACCACCACAATCAGGCAGGATAGTACCCAGGAAGCGATTTCCTTTAAAAGCGGTATATTGATTTTTTTCCTTCTTTTGTTAAAATTTAATCCACTGTTCCTTCGCAAGATATCATCTCCAGTTTTAAATTTCTGATATATCAGAAAAGAACTGGTACAATGTACCAGCTCCCTGACGCAAAATTATTTTACTTTTTCTTTTACCTTGGCAGCCTTGCCGACACGGTCTCTTAAATAGAAAAGCTTTGCACGGCGAACCTTACCCATACGGACAACTTCCACCTTCTCTACATTCGGAGAATGTAACGGCCATGTTTTTTCAACACCAACGCCATTGGAAAGCTTGCGGACGGTAAAAGTCTCACGGTTGCTTCCGTTCTGTTTTTTAATTACAGTTCCTTCAAAAACCTGAATACGCTCACGGTTTCCTTCCTTGATCTTACCGTAAACCTTAACGGTATCACCAACGGAAAACTTTGGCGGTTCAGCCTTTAACTGCTCTGCCTCAATGCTTCTGATAATTTCTGTTGCGTTCATTCTGTGACCTCCTAATTTATCTGACGTTCTTAATGCATTCATACGCAAAAGCGGACCGTCAACTTTTTCACACCATAATAAATTAACATAATCCGGGCAAAAATGCAAGCCTTTTTATTTCCTTTCCAGCCAGAATACGCGCTCTTTCGCCAGACAAAGCCCCAGCTTTTCCTGCAGGGCAAAAACTGTGCCGTCCTTTTCCATAATCTGGATAAAAGGAACCATTCCCTGCTCCAGCATCCGGTTTACCAGGCAGGTCTCAAGGGCTGTCGCTGCTTTTTTCCGGCGGTATCTTTCAGATACAAACAGCATTCCAATACTGCCGTCGCTGCAGATTCCCATAACTCCTGCCAGGTTTCCTTCCAGAAAACATCCGTAAACACTGCCTTTTTTTATCTGTTTTTCCATTCCTGGAAATTCGTCTTCCAGCCTGCATATTTCCAGAAGGCATGCCTCCCCAAAATCCAGCGGCCGGACGAAAAACCGTCCGTCTGTTTTACCATTTAAGGAATATAGCCCCGAAACCGGAAGTTTTTCCCTGCGGGTATATACCATCTGTTTACAGCACAGCTTCCGGGAATATGCATATTTTTCCTGCAGCATATCCGCCATATATTCCTGGTGCAGCCGCAGCGCTGCATGCGGGTTCTGCTCAGAAAATGCCTCCCAGTCCACCGCAGACCCTTTGTTACCAGGATTCAGGTCTGTATGAAAATAAATTCCGCTTTCCCTGTCCCTGAATAAAATTTCCCTTTCGTTTCTGAATACCAGAACGGCGCGTCCCCTGTTAACCAGCTCGGTCATGTCCGTATGGTGCAGCTTCTTTTCCATCAGGATTTTTCTGCATTCCTCCAGTTCGCTGTAACGCCGGTATAAATCCGGCCTGCGCTCTTTCGTTCGCTGTATGGCGGCATTCTTCTGCCAGATGTCAATTTCTCTTTTATTTCCGGACAGCAGCACCGCCGGAACAGCCTGTCCATGCCAGATTTCCGGTCTGGAGTACTGGGGATATTCCAGCAGATTTCCATGAAAAGATTCGGTCTGCGCCGACTGTCCGTTATTTAACACATGGGGAACAAGACGCGCCACAGCATCCACGATTACCATTGCGGCAAGCTCCCCGCCCGTAAGTACATAATCCCCGATGGAGATAACATCCGTTACGACCTCTTCAAGCACACGCTCGTCAATGCCCTCATAATGCCCGCAGATTAACAGCAGGTCATCATTTTCTGCCAGCTCCTGCGCCATCTGCTGTGTAAACGGCACGCCCTGCGGGGAAACATAAATCACGCGCCGTTTTCCCTCCGGCAGTCTGGAAATCACGCTCTCACAGGCATCATATACCGGCTGTGCCTGCATTAACATCCCCGCACCCCCGCCGTACGGGTAATCATCCACCCTCTTATGCTTATCTTTTGTATAGTCGCGGATGTTCACTGCTTCGATTCCGATTTTATTCTGTTTTACCGCCCGTCCGGTGATACTTGTCATAAGTGGCTGCATCACCATTTCCGGAAAAAGTGTCAGTATGTGAAAATTCATAAATGCTCCCGCTGCTGCTTATACATTATCTGATGAATATATTTGCGGCATACAGAAATATCAGGATACTTGAAATAACCACCGCAATAATGGCACACACAAGTCCTGCCGTCGCCCTTCCTTTTTTGGCAGAGGTTCTTCCCTTGTTTGCATAAATAATTGCCATAATGCCGAAAAACAGTCCGAACCACCCCATAAACCAGCATATAACAAGGGCAAAAATTCCAAAACCAAGTCCGAAGTTTGCATAACGGACTGTATCCACTCCCTGTACCATCACCGGCTGGGGATTCGGCTGCATCTGTCCCCCGGCCGTCTGCTGCGCACCCGCAACCGGCTGATGCAAAAGCTGGACAAGCTGGATAAGATCATTTTTGTATGCCTGCTTTACAACAATACCGTAAAAGCCCTCCAGATGTTTCTCCTTACTGTATACGCCCGGAAGGATCAGATACCTTGCCCATGCTTCCAGATGCAGCACACCATTACTGTAACTCCATACCAGAAACTTCGGCATTTCAAACCATCCGCCTCCTGCACGGAACACCATCTGCCCTTTAAATTCCACATATGAAAAACCATGCTTTGTCAGAAAATCATTCATCATATAAGCGACAAAATCATCCGGCTGGTTTAACACTTCATCAATTACAAATCTTGCCATTTTCTGCTTCTCCTCTTAAACATTATCCCCTGCTGGATCTGCCAGGCCATATCAGAAAAATACAGCAGGCACAAGCTGTAGTTATATTTCCTGCAGTCCCGGAAGCAGGTGAATCGTCATAACGTTCTGCTCCATATCCACATTTTTTATGCAGTCCTTGATTGCCGGGACAAGAAGATCTTTCTTCTGTTCTTTTTTTATGATATATACGTCATTCGCCCCGGTCTGGAGTACATCAGCAATCACTCCAAGATCCTCGCCTTCATCGGATACGGCTTTCATATCCAGAAGGTCCGCGATAAAATACTCGTCCTTTTTCAGCTTTACTGCCTGGTCCCTTGTCACCATTATTTTTGCCTGGCGCAGATATTCCACATCATTGATATTGTCGTATTCTTTAAACTTTAAAATCACCATGTTTTTAAAGAATTTTACACTGGCAATTTCAAGTTCTGTCTGTGTCTTTCCGGTATCCACCAGTACTTTTTTTAATTTTTTGAAACGTGCCGGGTCATCTGTTGTCGGAAATACCTTGACCTCCCCGCGCACTCCGTGTGTGGTTGTAATCACACCTGCCTGCAATAAATCATCTTTCATTATATTTGTTTTCTGCCTTTACTTAAGATATTTCATGATAAAAAATGTAACAGTCCGGCACTATGCCAAACTGTTACTCTTATTATTGTATAATATCCACAATAACTTTTTTGTCTTCTTTGGATGCTGCTGCTTTTACCACGGAACGGATTGCTTTTGCAATGCGGCCCTGTTTTCCGATTACTTTTCCCATATCGGACTGTGCAACCTGCAGCTTTAAGATAGTGGTTTTGTCATTTTCTGTTTCTGTGACAACTACCTCATCCGGAAAATCAACGAGTGATTTTGCAATTACTTCCACTAATTCTTTCATTACACACCTCGTAAATGAACATCAGCTCATTTCTTATTTTTCAATGCCGGCTGACTTGAAGATTCTTGCAACAGTTTCTGTAGGCTGTGCTCCGTTGGATAACCACTTCTTTGCCAGTTCAGCATCTACATGATATTCGCTGGGATCTTTGGTTGGATCATAAGTTCCGATTTCCTCGATGCATCTTCCGTCTCTTGGTGAGCGGGAGTCTGCAACCACGATTCTATAAAAAGGAGCTTTCTTCTGTCCCATTCTTCTTAATCTGATCTTTACTGCCATTTTTTCACCTCCTGGTTTGTTTTATTTATATCAAAGGTTCTGGTATGAGAGCCTGTGATTACTACATTGGGAATCCCTTAAACATCCCGCCGAAACCGCCGCGCCTGCCTTTTTTCTTTCCCATGCCCGGTATCTGTTTCATCATTTTCTTCGTCTGCTCAAACTGTTTGACAAGACGGTTTACTTCTGAAATATCCACACCCGCACCTTTTGCAATGCGGTTCTTTCTGCCCGGATTTAACAAGTTTGGATTGGAACGCTCCTGCGGGGTCATGGAATGGATGACCGCTTCTATCCGCTTCATGCTCTTTTCCGCCTCATCCGTATCAATTTCAGGCATTTTTGCCCCCATGCCGGGCATCATTCCCATCAGGCTGGAAAGTCCTCCCAGCTTTTTCATCTGGCTCATGGATTCCAGATACATATCAAAATCGAACTCGTTTTTAAGCATCTTCTGCTCAAGTTCTTTTGCTTTTTCCTCGTCCAGGTTTTCCTGTGCTTTTTCAATCATGGTAAGCACATCGCCCATTCCAAGGATTCTTCCCGCCATGCGGTCCGGGTAAAACTGTTCGAGATCCGAAAGCTTTTCACCCATTCCGGCGTAAAGTATCGGCTTTCCTGTCACGGCACGGATGGAAAGCGCTGCACCGCCTCTGGTATCACCGTCCAGCTTGGTAAGCACTACGCCGTCAATGCCTATTTTTTCATTGAACGTCGATGCGACGTTTACCGCATCCTGTCCGGTCATGGCATCCACCACAAGAATGGTCTGGAACACATCCACCGCCTCTTTGATTTCGGCAAGCTCCTCCATCATTTCCTCGTCCACATGAAGACGTCCGGCGGTATCTATAATCAGTACATTGCAGTCATTTTTCCTTGCGTGCTCTGCGGCTGCCTTCGCAATGTCAGACGGCCTGTTTTTATCGCCCATGGAAAATACTTCCACGCCCTGCTTTTCTCCGTTAATCTGGAGCTGTTCAATCGCTGCCGGACGGTAGACGTCGCAGGCGGCAAGCAGTGTTTTCTTTCCTTTTGCCTTGAGCTTTCCGGCAATCTTTGCCGTGGTCGTTGTCTTACCGGCACCCTGCAGTCCCGCCATCATGATAACCGTAAGTTCCCTGCCCGGACGGAAGGAAAGCTCCGTGGTTTCAGAACCCATAAGGTTTACCATTTCTTCGTTTACGATTTTTATTACCATCTGGCCGGGATTTAAGCCGTTCATGACGTCCTGCCCGATAGCGCGTTCCTGCACATCCTTAATAAATTTCTTTACAACACGGAAATTAACGTCCGCCTCCAAAAGAGCCATTTTGACTTCCTTCAATGCCGTCTTTACGTCATCCTCGGTCAGTCTGCCTTTGCTGCGCAGGTTTTTAAATACATTCTGCAGTTTTTCTGAAAGACTGTCAAATGCCATCCTACAGCTCCTCTAAAATCTTATTTGATATCGCTTCTATCTGCTCCACAAGCTGTCCGTTTCCCGACTGGTGGAACTCCTCGGTCAGGCAGTGGATTTCCTCTACTGCTGTCTTTACTGACAGAAACTTTTTTACCAGGTGCAGCTTGTCTTCATAATCCGCAAGCTTCTTTCTGCTGCGTTTCATCATGTCTGCCACGCCCTGTCTGCTGATTCCGTTCTCTGAAGCAATCTCACCCAGGGAAAGGTCGTCAAACACGATATTTTCATAAATCCGGCGCTGATGCTCGTTTAACAGTTCGCCGTAAAAGTCATACAAATAAGTCTGTTCCAGCTTTTCTTCCACATCAATCACCCAGAAACAAGACTACCACAGAAAAAAAGAGGTGTCAAGTATTTTTTCTTGACACCTCATGTACTATATAACGGTCCTTACAATCTTCGGCTTATAATCTGCACGTTCAAGCGCTTTCATAATCTGTTTCTTATGGCTGGTGCCGAAGCATTCCAGGGTAATCCGAAGTTCCACTGCTGCATTGCGGTTGGTGGAAACAAACTGGTTATGCTCAAGCTTTATGACATTTCCCTGCTCTTTTGCCAGCGTCTGTGATACCTTGGCAAGCTCACCCGGCTTGTCCGGAAGCAGCACGGATACGGTAAAAATCCGGTCGCGGAAAATAAGTCCCTGCTGTACGACTGAGGACATGGTAATCACGTCCATGTTTCCGCCGCTTAAGATGGAAACCACCCGCTTGTCCTTTACATCCAGATGCTTTAATGCAGCAACTGTTAAAAGACCGGAATTTTCCACCACCATCTTATGGTTCTCCACCATGTCCAGAAAGCTTACGATCAGCTCATCATCGGTTACGGTAATAATATCATCCAGGTTTTTCTGTATATACGGGAAAATACTGCTGCCCGGCGTTTTCACCGCAGTACCGTCTGCAATTGTATTCACTTCCGGAAGGGTTGTCACCTTGCCTGCGGCAAACGATGCCTGCATGCAGTTTGCACCTGCAGGCTCCACACCGATTACCTTTATCTTTGGATTTAACAGCTTTGCAAGGGTGGATACGCCTGTGGCAAGTCCCCCTCCGCCAATCGGTACCAGAATATACTCCACAAGCGGAAGCTCTTTAAAGATTTCCATTGCAATGGTTCCCTGTCCGGTCGCCACGGCAAGGTCATCAAACGGATGAATAAAGGTATATCCGTTCTTTTCCGCCAGCTCCATCGCCTTTGCGCAGGCCTCGTCATACACATCCCCGTGCAGTACAACCTCCGCCCCATAGTTTTTGGTCCGGTTTACCTTGATTAACGGTGTTGTGGTAGGCATTACAATAACAGCCTTGCAGCCATAGCATTTTGCCGCGTAGGCCACGCCCTGCGCATGGTTTCCTGCTGAAGCCGTAATTAATCCCCTGCCGCGTTCCTCTTCGGAAAGCGTGCTGGTTTTATAGTACGCCCCCCTTACCTTGTATGCCCCGGTAAACTGCATATTTTCCGGCTTTAAATATACCTTGTTTCCCGTCTGTTCACTTAAGAAGTCACTGTATACAAGCTTTGTTTCCAGTATGACCTCTTTCACCTTTTCACTTGCTTCTTCAAATTTATCCAGCGTCAGCATGATTTTCCTCCCCTTCTTTCTGCACATCAAACAGCGCATTCACAAACTCATCCGCATCAAACTTCTGCAGATCGTCAATGGTCTCTCCCACACCGATATACTTGACCGGCACATGAAGCTCCGACTGAACAGCCACAGCGATTCCGCCCTTTGCCGTACCGTCCATCTTTGTCAGGACAATGCCGGAAATTTTCGCAACGTCGGAAAATTCCCTCGCCTGTGCCAGCGCATTCTGTCCCGTGGTCGCATCCAGTACCACAAGCGTTTCCCGGTAAACATCCGGATATTCCTTTTCGAGTATCCGGTTTATTTTGCCAAGCTCATTCATCAGGTTTTTCTTGTTGTGCAGCCGTCCTGCGGTATCGACAAGAAGCACGTCTGCATTCCTTGCCTTTGCTGCTGCCGCCGCATCATAAACCACCGCTCCGGGATCTGCACCTTCTGCACCGCCAATCATGTCGACGCCGGAACGGTTTGCCCATTCCTTAAGCTGGTTTCCTGCTGCGGCACGGAAAGTATCCGCACCTGCAATGATTACCTTTTTTCCCTGGTCTTTCAGCTTTCCGGCAAGCTTGCCGACGGTTGTGGTCTTACCTACCCCGTTGACGCCGATTACCAGAACCACGGATTTTTCTTCCTCAAAACGGTAGGCGGTCTGTTCCACCTGCATCTGCTCCCTGATGCTGTCGATTAACAGCTGTTTGCACTCCGCAGGCTCTTTGATATGGTTTTCCTTTACCTTTTCCTTAAGCTTGTCCAGAATGGCTTCCGTGGCGGTCACGCCCAGGTCTCCCATAATTAAAATTTCTTCCAGTTCCTCATAAAATTCATCATCCAGCTTTGAAAACCCGCGGAATACCGAATCAATTCCGGATACGATATTATCCCTTGTCTTTGTCAGGCCCTCCACCAGACGGCTGAAAAATCCTTTTTTCTTTCCCTCTTCGCTCATTAGCATCACTCCTCTAAATCATTCTCTATCAGATTTACGGAAACCAGCGTGGAGATTCCTTTTTCCTGCATGGTGATTCCGTAAAGACGGTCTGCCGCAGTCATCGTCCCCCTCCTGTGGGTAATCACGATAAACTGGGTGTTTTTCGTCAGCTTGTTCAGATATCCGGCAAAACGTGTGACGTTTGAATCATCCAGCGCCGCTTCAATCTCGTCCAGAAGACAAAACGGCGACGGCTTTAACGCCTGGATGGCAAACAAAAGCGCAATGGCGGTTAATGCCTTTTCCCCACCGGACATCTGCATCATGTTCTGGAGTTTTTTTCCTGGCGGCTGTGCAATGATACGGATTCCGCATTCTAAGATATCCTCATCCTCCACCAGTTCCAGGGAACCGTGTCCGCCTCCAAAGAGATGTTTAAAGGATTTGTCAAACTCCCTCTGGATTTCCTTGAATTTTTCCGCAAACTGGATGCGCATACCGTTATCCAGGTCCTCAATCACCCCGATTAACGTCTGCTCTGCTTCCACCAGGTCGTCATGCTGCCCCTTTAAAAAGGTATAACGTTCGGATATCTCTTTATATTCCTCAATGGCATTGACATTTACCGTGCCGAGCTTTCGGATTTCATCCTTAACGGCAGCAACAAGCTTTTTGAGTGCAGCAAGGTCGTCATATTCCTCTTTCCGCAGTTCGATTGCCGCATGCTTTGTCAGCTCGTACTCCTCCCAGAGATAATTTTTCTGGTATTCGCCTGCCTCTTTTAATTTTTCCCTAATGCTGTTTAAGCGGAAAATTTCTTTATCGAGGTCATTGCATTTTGCGGAAATCTCCTCCTGCTTCTGGAAAAATCCACGGTAATCCGCTGACATCTGTTCTTTTTTCGCAACGCTTTCTTTTAACTCGGCTTCCATTCCTCCGCGGGAATCTGTAGAAGCTGCAATGGTCTTTTGGATTTCCTCAATGTCCTTACGCTTCTTTTCGGCATCTTCTTTGGAATTTTTTGCATTCTCCAGAAGCTCCGTTTTTTCTGCATCAAACTTTTCAATCTCTCCGTTAATACGTTCGATGTTGACCTGCGTGAATTCTGCACTCTGGCTGATGTTTGCCTGTTCCAACTGGATTTTTGAGAGCTCCTCACTGGCTCTGCTTTCCAGAAGCCCCTGTTCCTCCAGCTGCTTCTGAAACTTATCGGACTGCTCACCAATCTCCAGCTCCCGTCTGCCGGAATACTCTATTTCACCCTGAATCTGCTCTTTACTGCTGTTAATTTCCGCAATCTGGTTCTCCATCTGCTCTTTTTCGCCCATAAGGCCGGAGAAAATCTCTTCACTTTTATCCCGCTGCTGCTTTGCCTGCTCCACATTCAGTCCTGCAGTATTCTGTAAAATATACTGCTCCTGAAGCTCTTTCTTTACAGTTTCCAGTTCATCCGCATTTAATTCAAGCGCAGTGGTAATATCCTCCCTGCGGTCTTTTAATTCCTGAATCTCTTCGGAAATCGCTAAAACTTCCTGCTCCAGTTCTTCAATCTCACGCTTTCTTGCAAGAAGGTTTGAGGAATTTTTAAATGCGCCTCCGGTCATGGCTCCGCCCGGACTTAAATACTCGCCCTCCAGCGTCACCATATGTAAGCTGTAATGGTTTTTCTTTGCAAGGGCAAGTGCATGGTCAATATCTTCTACCACAAGCACGCGTCCTAACAGATAAGCTGCCACTTCATCATATTTTTTCTCACAGCGCACCAGCTGGTTTGCCGTTCCGATGACTCCCGGTTCCTTTAAAGCCGCTTCGTTTTTTGGATTGGCCCTTGCCTTTACGCTGGTAAGTGGTAAAAACGTGGCGCGCCCGCCGCGGTTCTTTTTTAAGAACGCAATCATTTCCTTTGCCGTTTTTTCATCCTCAGTTACGATATTCTGGATGTTTCCGGCAAGAGCCGTTTCGATTGCCGTCTCGTATTTTTTCTCCACCTGAATCAGGTCGGAAACAACACCAAGCAGTCCCGGATGGTCTTTTTTCTGCTCCATAACTTTACGGATGCTGTTTCCATATCCGTCGTAGCGCTCCGCAATATTTTTTAAGGATTCCAGTCTGGACTGTTTTTTGTGGTACTGCGTCTGTTTTTCATCAAACAGCCGTCTGTTTTCCTGCCGCATAAACTTCCAGTCTTTTTCTTTTTTTAACAGCCCGTCTTCTTTTTCCTTTAACTCTCCAATGGACTGGCTTACCCTGGTGTATTCATTCTGGTATTCCTGCAGTACGGCATTTAAATCCGACTCCTGCGTCTTTCTGTCCAGCAGGCGTTTTCCCAGTTCTGCCTTACGGATGGCAATCTGTTCCAGCATGGTATCAAAACGCTGCTGCTTCGACTGGATTTCAGCTTTATTGTTTAAAAGCTCATACAGCTCTTTCTGTCCGCTTTCCATCCCGGCATTGCATTCTGCAATGGTCTTCTGGATTTCGGCAAGCTTCGCCTGCGCTTCTTCCTTTTGTCTGTCAATTTCCGTCAGCTTTTCATCCAGCTTCGTCTTTTCGGTATCATAACCTGCTTTTTCAGCAAGACGCGCGTTTTTTTCCTGCTCGATGGCATCCAGCCGGCTCTGTAAATGCTCGTCCGTCATTTCTGCCGTATGAATCTGTTCCTGCAGAATCTGAATCTGGCTCTCTAATTTTTCACGCATCATGGAAGTGCTGTTAATATTCTCGCGGATGGAATTGATTTTCTCATCCATTTCTTCCATGTCCTGTCCGAGCTTTTCATACTCTTCCTTAATTTTTTCGTGCGCCTGGTTGCTTTCTTTTAACTGTTCATCCGCAATCCGGAATTTTTCATCAGCTTCCTTTAATTCACCGGCAATCCGCTCCGTTTCCAGCAGGAACATATTGATATCATATTCTTTTAATTCTTCTTTTTTCTTCAGGTAGGTTTTTGCTTTTTCAGACTGCTGCTCCAGGGGACCCACCTGCCGTTCAAGCTCTGCAAGGATATCGTTGACACGGACAAGGTTTTCCCTTTCGTTTTCCAGCTTTTTCTGTGCGGTCACCTTACGCTTTTTAAACTTTACAATTCCTGCCGCCTCGTCAAAAAGCTCCCTGCGCTCTTCCGGCTTGCCGCTTAAAATCCGGTCTATCTGTCCCTGACCGATTATGGAATACCCCTCTTTTCCGATACCGGTATCATAAAAAAGCTCTGACACCTGTTTCAGGCGGCACGGATTTCCATTTAACAGATACTCGCTTTCCCCGGAACGGTACAGACGCCTTGCCACCGTTACCTCTTCAAAATCTATGGCAAGCTTGTGGTCGGCATTGTCCAGCGTAATTGCGACATATGCATAGCTTAACGGCTTACGGTTTTCTGTTCCCGCAAAAATAACATCCTGCATGGAAGAACCGCGGAGCTGCTTGACCGACTGCTCTCCAAGCACCCACCGCACCGCATCCGCAACATTGCTTTTTCCGCTTCCGTTTGGTCCGACGATTCCTGTAATGCCCTGGTGAAAATCAAATACTATTTTGTTTGCAAAGGACTTAAAGCCCTGTACTTCAATGCTTTTTAAATACATGCTCCGTCCCTTTCCCCTGAATAATAAGAAGCGCCTGGTAGGCAGCCTCCTGCTCTGCGGCTTTTTTGGTATGGCCGGTTCCCGTTCCAAGTATTCTGTCACCGACACACACATCCACGGTAAAGCTCTTATTATGGTCCGGTCCCGATTCTGAGGTCAGCGTATAGGTCAGCTGTTCATGTTCCCCCTGCACAACCTCCTGCAGGATAGTCTTGCTATCATAAAAGAGCTGCTTATGTTCGATATCTGTCAGGATATACTTTAACACAAACTCTTTTGCACTAGTAAAACCACCATCCAAATAAATTGCCCCAATCACTGCTTCAAGCGCATCCGATAAAATGGATTTACGGTTTCTGCCGCCTGTCTGGTTTTCCCCTTTTCCAAGGAGAAGGTAATCCCCAAGGGACATTTCTGCGGCGCACAATGCAAGCGTCGGTTCACACACAATACTTGCGCGGAGCTTGGTCAGCTCCCCCTCCGGCAGTTCCGGATAGTTGTCAAATAAATAATCACTGGAAATAATCTCAAGAACCGCATCTCCTAAAAACTCCAGCCGTTCATTATCGGAAAGTTTTCTCATATGCTTTTCGTTTGCATAGGAACTGTGGGTTAATGCCTGTAAAAGCAGATTCCTGTTTTCAAACTCATATCCGATTTTTTCCTGAAATGCTCTTAAATCTGTCATGTCATATGCTCCTTTTTAAAATAAGGAGTCCGTGTACCGGACTCCTTAAAAACCCTGCCTTAATTATTCAGCGCATTTTTAATCTGTTCCACTGCATCAGAAACCGTAACAATTTTTTCTGCCTGTTCATTTGGAATCTCAATATCAAATTCTTCCTCAAGCCCCATGATAATCTGGAAAACATCCAGGGAATCCGCTCCCAGATCATCAATAAAGGTAGTGTCCATCGTAATGTCGCTCTCTTCTACATTCAGTACTTCCACAATAATTTTTTTCAGCTTTTCAAATTCCATTTTTGATTTCCTTTCTACTCCTCTTTACTTTCCCCTGAGTCAGCAATTTTTTCTCTGATAATCCCGCCTATGTTCTCTTTCCGGAAAGTCACACACTGGTAAATTGAATTTGTGATTTCCTTTTCACTGGAACTGCCGTGGCTTTTTACTACCAGTCCGTTCAGTCCCAGCAGTGGCGCCCCGCCATACTCGCTGGCATCAAATGTCTTCAGTCTGCCTTTTAATGCAGGTAAGGCAAGAAATGCGCCGATTTTGCTTTTTAAGGTACTAAGCATTGCCTGCTTAATAACGCCGACCAGCGTGGAACTGAGCCCTTCGTAAAGCTTCAGGATAACGTTTCCCACAAACGCCTCACAGACAATCACATCGGCGCCGCCGCGCGGAATTTCCCGTGCTTCGATACTTCCAACAAAGTTGATTTCCTTACATGCAGAAAGTAACGGAAACGTCTCCTTTACCAGGGCATTTCCTTTTTCTTCCTCCGCGCCGATATTCACAATTGCCACACGGGGATTTTTTATTCCTACAACGTTCTCCATATAAATGGAACCCATCTGGGCAAACTGTAACAGATGCTCGGCCCTTGCGTCCACATTGGCACCGCAGTCAATTAACAGGGAAACACCCGTCTCGGTAGGAATCATCGGTGCAAGAGGGGCGCGCTTTATGCCCTTAATCCGTCCGATAATCGTCTGTCCTCCTACGAGTACCGCCCCCGAACTTCCGGCGGAAACAAATGCGTCTGCTTCCTTCTGCTTTACCATATTCATGCCGATTACAATTGATGACTGCTTTTTTTTACGGACTGCCTGTACGGGCGGTTCTGCCATTTCAATGACTTCCGGAGCTTCCACTATTTCAATCTGTGCGCCCGGATACTGGTACCTGTCCAGTTCTTTCTGAATGGCATCTGTCTGGCCAACCAGAAAAACCTTAATGTCCCCGCGGGATGAGACTGCCTCCACAGCGCCCTTTACGACAGCTGCCGGTGCATTGTCACCGCCCATCGCATCCACCGCGACCTTTGTCAGGCCGTCCTGCTTTTTGGTATCTGCCTCCATAATTCCCTCCTCACACATCTACTTAGAGAATATACTATATCTCTTCCTGTAAATCAATCGCTTTTTACATCTTCCCTTAAATATTGCTTCCAATGCAATAAAAAAGGCTTTCCCGAATCGCGGAAAGCCTTAATCTTACAAAATTAATCCTGCGGAATAATTTCTTTCTTGTTATATGATCCGCAGTTCATGCATACTCTGTGAGGAACCATTAATTCGCCACACTTGCTGCACTTAACCAGGGTCGGAACAGTCATCTTCCAGTTTGCTCTTCTCCTGTTTCTTCTACCCTTAGAAGATTTATTCTTTGGACAAATTGACATTTATTTACACCTCCTTAAACTCGTTAAATATATCCTGGATTGCAGCCATTCTTGGATCCGGCTCAGTTTCAGGACAGCTGCAGGCTCCCTTGTTCAGGTTCATCCCGCAGACCCTGCAAATTCCTTTGCAGTCATCCCTGCATAACACTTTCATCGGCCAGTTCAAAAGAATCTCATCGTGGATGAGCTGGTCTGCATCAAGTTCAAATCCATGCAGGTAATCCGTTTCTTCCATCTCATCATCAATCAGCGCGCCGGCATCCGGACTGTCCTCTGTCCCTGCAATTCGCAGCTGTTTGTCAATGTCAAAACGAACCGGTACAAAAACCTCTTCTAAACATCTCGCACACGGAACCTTCACAGTAACTGACACAGTGCCGTAAATCCGTACCACTGCATTCTCTTCATTGCGAATATGAAGTGTTACCGGTGCTTTTTCTGTAATAGGAAAATTCCCCAGTCTGGAACGAAACATGTCAAGAGAAATCTCCACTTCTGCTTCTGTTTCCTCATTTATGGACTTTGCAATCATTGAAAGGTCAATTTTCACAATTCTCTCCTATTCACACCTAAACAATTATACATACCGTGCCATCTTTTGTCAACAACTTTTTTTAGTAACAGTTCAGTCAGCTATGAGCGCAGCTGCGGCTTTGCGAATGGCGCAGGCTGAACTGTTACCTTTTATACCAGTGCGACTGTCTCACGGCAGATGGCAAGCTCCTCGTTGGTTGGGATCACGCAGACCTTTACCTTCGAATCCGGTGTGGAAATCACCTTTTCCTCCCCGCGCACCTTATTTGCCTCTGCGTCCATGGTAATGCCGAGATATCCAAGGTATGCCAGAATCTTTTCCCGGATAAAGCTGGTGTTTTCCCCGATTCCGGCAGTAAATGCAATCGCATCCACCCCGTTCATGGCTGCGACGTAGGAACCGATATATTTTGCCACACGGTAGGCAAATACCTCGCAGGCAGCAATCGCACGTTCATTTCCCTCGTTATAGGCTTTTTCAAGGTCACGGAAATCACTTGACACCCCGGAGAGTCCCTCGACCCCGGACTTTTTGTTTAACACATTCATGATACCCGTTATATCCAGGTTTTCTTTTTTGGCAATAAACTCCATAATGGCAGGATCAATATCCCCGGAACGGGTTCCCATCACAAGCCCCTCAAGCGGTGTCAGTCCCATGGATGTATCCACACATTCACCGTTTAAAACGGCACTGATGGATGCGCCGTTGCCAAGATGGGCTACTATCACCTTTGAATCTGCCGCGTCCAGATTCAGAAACTGGATCAGCCTTTTGGAAACAAAACTGTGGCTGGTTCCATGGAAACCGTATCTTCTTACTTTGTATTTCTCATAATATTCATACGGAAGCCCGTAAAGATATGCTTTTTTTGGCATAGTCTGGTGGAATGCGGTATCAAACACCCCGACCATCGGTACTCCCGGCATCAGCTCTTTGCAGGCACGGATTCCAATCAGGTTTGCAGGATTATGAAGCGGCGCAAGATCATTGCAGGCTTCAATTTCCTTTAATACTTCTTCTGTCAGTACAACGGAGCTGGAAAATTTTTCCCCGCCGTGTACCACACGGTGTCCGACAGCGCCGATTTCAGACAGCTTAGCCACGGCTCCGCTCTCAGGATTATGAAGTGCGTCCAGGACCATCTGGATGGCTTCTTTATGGGTAGGCATGGCAGCCTCTGTAATCTCTTTATCCAGTCCGGCTTTCTGGTATACCAGTCTGCCGTCAATTCCGATTCTTTCACACAAGCCCTTGGCAAGTACTGCTTCTGATGCTGATTCAATCAGCTGGTACTTAAGGGAAGAGCTTCCGCAGTTAATTACTAAAACGTTCATAAATGCAATCTCCCTTGTTTGTATTTTTTGGCAATTTTTAAATGACCTGCATTTTATTATAAACAGAAATTATCCTCCGCACAAGTAGAAATTCGGGAAAATCTGTGCTATTGTTGTATGGTAACTTTAAAAAACGGCAGAAAAGAGGGCATGACATGAAAACGGCAGGAATCATTGCAGAATACAATCCTTTTCATAACGGACACCGTTACCAGATGGAACAGGCCAGGGAACTGACGGGTGCAGACTATATTATCACTGCCATGAGCGGGGATTTTGTGCAGCGTGGGACTCCTGCCATTTTGGACAAGCATACACGCACAAAGGCCGCCCTTTTATCCGGCTCCGATCTTGTTATTGAGCTTCCGGTCACTGCAGCCTGTGCCTCTGCAGAATATTTTGCAGTTTCCGGCGTGGAGCTTTTAGGAAAAGCCGGGGCAGACGTCATCTGCTATGGCTGCGAAACACAGAATGAAGAACTGATGGCTGCACTTGTTTTTGCCCTGACAGAAGAATCCGACTGTTTTTTTCATATGGTTTCAGACGCCCTGAAAAAGGGCTGCAATTACCCGCAGGCAAGACAGGAGGCACTCTGTGAGTTTTTATATACATGGGACAGGGAGGAAATAGCTGATTTTCTCTCCAGCCCCAACAATATTCTTGCGCTGGAATACGAAAAAGCGATTGCCGGCTGGAACAAAACCCATGACAGAAAGCTGTGCGGATGTGCCATCCCAAGGGCAGGCGAAGGATATTACAGCACAGACGTCCATGCAGAATTTATTTCAGCCACGGCTGTGCGCCACAGTGCGTTTGCTGTACGCGCACCGTTTCTTTTGTATCCCAGGCTCTGGAGCAGGGTTCCCTACAGCAGCCTGATGTCCCTGGTAAATGCCCGCAGAAGGGGACAGCTTGCAGACGCTGACGCATTTTCCGGGGTTCTTTACGAACGGCTCCTTTCCCTGCAGGAATCCGGCTATGAAAAGTTTGCGGACTGCACTCCGGCGCTCTCCGCAAAAATCCAGAATGAACTCTGGCAGTATTTGGGATTCCGTTCCTTTGCCATGCTGTTAAAGAGCAGGGATGTGACTTACACCCGTGTCTGCAGGGTACTGATGCATATCCTGCTTGGAATCACAAAAGATGACTACGCCAGGCTGCAGGGCGGAAACGGGATTTTATACCTGCGAATCCTTGGATTTAAAAAAGAAGCGTCACCGCTTCTTTCCTCTGTAAGCCAGAAAGCACCCGTCCCCCTTGTAACCAAGGTTGCGGATGCTTCAAAAATTCTTGATTCAGATGCCCTGCAGCTGTTTAAAAAAGACCTGTATGCCGCCGACCTTTACCGCGGCATCATTTCTGTACAGTGCAATGAGGTTCTGGCTAACGAATATACAACAGCCCTTGTTATAATTCCATGATAATTTCCCGCGCAAGGGACTCTTCCAGCGGCTTTGCATATACGCCCGGTGAAAATTCCACAACGGAACCGATTCCTTTCTGCAGTACAAAACGCAGCTTTCCATCGCGTACTTTTTTGTCAGTGTAAAGCTTTTTTACCAGTGCCTCCCGGTCGATGTAATCCGGGATTGTAACTGGAAGCCCGGCACGTTCATACAGCGCGGTTACACGGAGCGCTTCTTCCTCAGTCATGTATCCCAGCCTTGCCGAAAGCATCACCTGCGCCGCCATGCCGATTGCAATCGCTTCGCCGTGAAGCAGACGGTAGCCGCTGACAGCCTCGATTGCCCTGCCTACGGTATGGCCGAGGTTTAACACTTCCCGCAGCCCGCTCTCCCGTTCGTCCTTCATAACAACGGCATATTTAATTTTGCAGTTGTTCTCTGCAATATACTCACAGGCAAATCTCTTATAGCTGAATATATCGTCCAAATGTTCCTCAATAAATTCAAACATATCACGGCTGGCAAGGCATGCATGCTTCATCGTCTCAGCCAGTCCGCTTGCCATCTCCCTGCGCGGAAGCGTCTTCCACGCTGCGATATCCAGATATACCTTCTGCGGCTGGTTAAATAGTCCGATAAGATTTGTCGCAAGCGGTGTATCCACTGCAGTTTTCCCGCCAACCGACGCATCGGCAGCAGCAAGCAGCGTTGTTGCATAATTAATAAAAGGAACCCCTCTTCCATAGGTACCGGCAAGAAATCCTGCAAGGTCCGTTACCACGCCGCCTCCGACTGCAAGTACGGCGCAGTCCCTGCGGTAGCCCTTTTCCAGCATCGCATCTTCTATCCGCTCCTTGGTCTGCCTGGTCTTGCTCTTTTCCCCTGCCGGAAACACAAACATGTCAACCTTATATCCCGACTGTACCAGCCGTTCACTTATGGGTTTGGCATACAGGTCCCTGACATTGCTGTCCGTGATTACAGACAGTTTTTTGATTTTGCCGAGAAGTCCCGTCTCCAGATCCTCGACCAGACGGTTCATCAGGTCATAACCAATTTCAATTTCATAGCTGTCATCGACCGTTTTTATTAATTCTACATTAAATATGCTCACTCCGCCACTTCCTTTTCGCTATGAATCGTCTTAAGTATTTCTTCCTTCAAATCCATCGCACGGTCCTTTGCCTGATGGGACGCAGCCGGAGCCACGAGAATGGAAGATACAAGCTTGGACGCCACGTCTATTTTTCCAAGCTTATATGCCATATTGGCAAGCAGAAGGTTCATGGTGCTTTCCTCCATGCCGCACATCGGGAAGCTTTCTGATGCAACTGCTTTAACCAGCCCCTCATAGGCTTCCTCATAATACTCGGCTTCTTCTTTTTTACAGTTTTCAACAACATCGCCGTCTGTGATTCCCTGCTGCTCCAGCTCTTCCAGCCATCCGCGGTACAGCCAGGAAATTTTTAAGCAGGCATATGCCTTCTCACTTGTTTTCCCCTTTTTTACCACAGTGTTATAAAGCGCAAGCTTATAGAGGTCAATGGACTGCTCATATGTATAGGCATCCAGCTGTTCTTCCGAAGCGCTTTCCGGAGCCTGGAATTTGCTGCATACCTCTTCTTTGATCAGCGTAATCTGTCCCTTTGTCAGATGCGGAAAATAACGGTGCATTGCTGTATATCCGCAGTTCTGGCAGGAAGACACGTCATATTTGTTCGTATCAATATTGGAAAAACGCGGACGCAGGTCAAAATCCGGCTGCAGTCTTCTGGCTTTTCCTGTTTTTACCGTGCGTGTACGGAATGTTTCATCGCATACCGGACAGTGTACAGTCTTAAACAAAAGGAAATCCGTTTCCTTGTATTCTGTCTTTTTTTTCGCAGCAGCTTCCTTTTCCGCCTCTTTCTTTTTCTCTAAAACCTCCTGTGTTTTGTCATCATCATCAAACAGATTATCTTTATTAATTTTTCCCAAACCAAATTTCTCTAATCCTGATAAAAAGCCCATAATTTTCTCCCTAATTATTATTTTTATTTTAAATTCCCTTTGGGGGAATTACTTTGGAACCCTGAACGAACTTTTCATTGACACGACACGGTTGAACACCGGCTGTCCCGGCATAGAATCCTTACAGTCAGCGCAGAAAAAACCTTTTCGTACAAACTGGTAGCTTTCATATGGTTTCGCCTCAAGCAGTTCCGGTTCCACAACACAGTCTGTTAATACGGTAAGCGAATCCGGATTCAGGTTCAGGCTTCCGTCTTCATTATAAACGCCAAGCTCCTCATTAATCAGATTCTCATACAGACGCACAGTTACCTTTTTGCCATGCTCCGCTGAAACCCAGTGGATGGTTCCCTTTACTTTTCGCCCGTCCGGACTGTTCCCCCCTCTGGACTCCGGGTCGTAGGTGCAGTGGATAACTGTTACTTTTCCGTTTTCATCTTTCTCACATCCGGTACATGTCACAAAATATGCATTCATGAGACGGACTTCATTTCCGGGAAACATACGGAAATATTTTTTCGGCGGTTCCTCCATAAAGTCCTCCCGCTCGATGTAAAGTTCGCGCGTAAACGGAACCTGCCTTTGCCCCATTTCAGGATTTTCCAGATTATTATCCACAGTCAGCTGCTCTGTCTGCCCTTCAGGATAATTGTCAATCACAACCTTTACCGGGTCTAAAACTGCCATCATGCGCTTCCGTTTAAGCTTTAAATCCTCACGGATGCAGTACTCAAGCATTGCATAGTCCACAGAACTGTTTGCCTTTGAAACACCGCACAGCTCCACAAAATTCTGTATGGACTCCGGGGTATAACCCCGCCTTCTGAGTGCAGCTATGGAAACAAGCCGCGGATCATCCCATCCGTCTACGATTTTTTCTTCCACCAGTTTCTTAATATAGCGTTTTCCGGTCACCACATTTGTCAGGTAAAGCTTGGCAAACTCAATCTGCTTCGGTGTTCCGTCTGTATCCTCCCTGTATCCAAGCTCTGTCACTACCCAGTCATACAGCGGTCTGTGGTCCTCAAACTCCAGTGTGCAGATGGAATGTGTAATCCCTTCTATGGCATCTTCAATCGGATGCGCAAAGTCATACATGGGATAAATGCACCATTTATCACCTGTATTATGGTGTGTCAGATGCGCCACACGGTACAGCACCGGATCACGCATATTGATATTGGAACTGGACATATCAATCCTTGCACGCAGAACTTTGCTTCCGTCTTCAAATTCCCCGTTTTTCATTCCCTCAAACAACGCCAGGTTTTCTTCCACGCTCCTGTCTGCTCCGGGATCTTTCTCCCCCGGCTCTGTCAGGGTACCACGGTATTTTCTGATTTCTTCCGCAGACAGATCGGAAACATAGGCTTTTCCCTTTTTAATCAGGGTAACCGCTGCCTCATACATCCGGTCAAAATAGTCAGATGCATAAAAAAGGTTATCCCCCCAGTCCGCGCCAAGCCATCTGACATCATCTTTTATGGATTCTACAAATTCTGTCTTCTCTTTGGTCGGATTCGTATCATCAAACCGGAAATGAAATTCTCCGCCGTACTTTTTTGCCAGTCCGTAATTTAAAAGAATGGACTTGGCATGCCCGATGTGAAGATAACCGTTCGGCTCTGGTGGAAACCTTGTCTTAACCGCCTCACAACGTCCTTCTGCCAAGTCCTTCTCAATAATCTGCTCAATAAAATTCCTGGAAACCGATTCATTTTCCATAACCCATACTCCTTATTTTCGTTCGTGTACCTGCCCTTTGGATAAATCCGCAGAGAGTGCATTACATTTATTATATGGACACAACGAAAATTTGTCAACAACAGATAGCATCACGGGCTAATGAACTGCTTTTTTCATTTTTGAATCTGTTCCCAGATTGCAGCTGCTTTTTCTATCCTCTCCTTTGTTTCTTCTGTCATCCCTTTCTTATCCTGCAGTACGGTAACTGCCCCGTCTGCATATCCCTTTTCCCAGACCGCCGGAATCTCCTGTTCTGCTGCAACTGCCGCAAACAGCTCGCTGTAATACTGCATCCAGTCTTTCACAATGCCAGTGTATTCCGCACTGGTATCTTCCGGTAAACTGCCATGGTAGCCAACGGCATATACCCGGCTGCCATTTTCCCGCGCACGCCCAACTACGGATAATACCCGGTCGGACTCTGTGTTTGTGCCAATCATAACACAGCCGCTGCGTACCAGTGTATCAGCAGCAGACGCTTCAGCATCCAGGTCTGTCCGTACCCCGGTAAACCTGATTTCCATTATGACCCTGGAAAATTCTGAACGGATTCCCCGCAGAAATTCCTGGTATTCCGTCCCGCTTCTTTCCTCATCATATTTTGCCACATAGCCGATTTTCACCCTGCCATCCGCCTGGTAATTCCCTTTTGGAATTTTTCCGTTTTCATGCATCTCCTTCAGTTTCATACCGGCGATTACCCCTGCGATATAACATGCTTCTTTCGTATCCAGCTGTGCAGTATAAAAATTTTCATTTTCGGAAAACAGCTTAGTATCCGTTACTGCAACTGTACGAACCTGCGGGTTTTCCTCAGCAAACTCCGCCATCTCTGCTGCATGGCAGCTGCACACGGCAATCACCATGGTACAGTCTTCTTCCACAAGATCTTCCGCCGCCCCTTTGGCATCGCCTTCTTCCGTCCGCTCCTTCCAGACAATTTCCTCCTCTGTAATTCCTGCAGTCTTTGCCGCAGTTATGATGGCATCCATATGTTCTTTTGTATAACCTTCTGTTTCATCTGCCGGAAGTACAACCCCTAACTTAAATGGTAATTCAACTTCTTCTTCAAATCCTCCGGTTTCCTTTATTTCAGGTTTGATTCTGCTGCCAAGCACAATCAGAATAACTGCAAAAACAACAAGAATCCCCCCGCTTATAAAATTTTTCTTCACTGCAATCCCCTTTTATCCTGATTTAATTTAATACAAAACCCCTGTTATTTTACATGCACATGGGAATACAGGTGCTCCTCACAGTATTCCCTGTTACCACTGCATTTGCTGCAGTAACGAAACATCATTTCCGGGTTTGTCAGCTCTGTCCTGCCGCAGACCACACATTTGTGCTTTGCAATGCCAGAACCCGGACGCGGCTCACGAAACTGCGCACGGAACTCTTTCTGCCGCTTTTTGTGTTTTCTGGAAATATGAATCTTTGAAAAATAAAAGAACAGAAACATATTCAGTACAGCAAGAATCATAGGTGCTGTAAAAATAAATCCGGCAATAATTCCAAATGAAAGACTGGCTTTTCCATATTCTTCTATTGTCATTCCAAAAACCCGTACCACCTGGTATCCCATATAAACCAGTTCAAACACCAGAAACCATTTCATTTTTACCGGCAGGACAAACCAGATACGCACCTGCCCTTCCGGCATACACATTGCCAGTGCCAGAAGCAGTGTCATCAGAATATAATAGGTGGACAAAAACGGGGACAGCCCCTGTCCGAGCACCAGTCTGCTGATAATATAAACTATAATTCCCCCGATATCACTGATAATAACCCCCATCCACAAAAATACATTCAGCCGGAATGTACCAAGCATGTTTTCGAGGGAACTCCCCCATGAAAGCACGCACAGCAGGAAAATAATTCCAAAAATATCAAGGGACTCCGCAGGCATCAGAATCCACGTGACAAGCCTCCATATCTGCCCGTGCAGAATACCGTCAACAGAAAAGGACAGAAAGGACATCAGCCCCGGCGCCGCCATGTTTACCAGATAACCAATTACGGTTGCAAACACAAAATAACTGCTGAGATTCGGGACAGCATGACGCCCCCATTTCCGTTCTAATTTGTCCATCCAGTTCATATTTTTATACACTCCTACAAAAATTTCAGGCCATTGGCAGCTGATTATATTCATACATTATACGTTTAACTGGGAAGACTTGTCAATGCAGGCTCAAAATCTTCATGTAATCTTTATAATTTAGAAAATTCTGGTTCTGTGTTTATAATTTCTTAATATAATGTGCATTGTTTTTTGTCAGTTTGTGAAGTATAATGGGGGAGCAAATCACATGCAATTTTACCCGGCAAAGTGATTTGTTCCAAAAAAATGATTTAATTCACATAAAAAAGTAAAAGATGCATTTATTTTACGGAGGATAGATTTTATGGAGAACAAATCCTTGTATAAATTAGGAATTGATATCGGCTCTACCACAGTCAAAATCGCGGTGCTGGACCAGGAGGATTCCCTGCTTTTTTCTGATTATGAAAGGCATTTTGCCAATATTCAGGAAACACTCTCTTCACTGATGAAAAAAGCATATGAGAAACTTGGCAGTATTTCCGTTGCCCCGATGATTACAGGCTCCGGCGGCCTGACGCTTGCAAAGCATCTGGACGTTTCGTTTGTACAAGAGGTTATTTCTGTATCCACTGCACTGCAGCACTATGCGCCGCAGACAGATGTTGCCATCGAACTTGGCGGGGAGGATGCAAAAATCATCTATTTTGAAGGCGGCAACGTTGAACAGCGCATGAACGGAATCTGCGCCGGAGGTACCGGCTCTTTTATTGACCAGATGGCATCCTTAATCCAGACGGACGCCTCAGGGCTTAATAAATATGCCAAAAATTACAAGGCAGTCTATCCGATTGCTGCCCGCTGCGGTGTATTTGCAAAGACAGACATACAGCCGCTCATCAATGAAGGGGCGACAAGGGAGGATTTGTCTGCTTCGATTTTCCAGGCGGTTGTCAACCAGACCATCAGCGGTCTCGCCTGCGGAAAACCAATCCACGGGCACGTGGCGTTTTTAGGCGGTCCGCTGCACTTTCTGTCCGAACTTAAGGCTGCGTTTATCCGTACTTTAAACCTGGACAGCGAACATACCATTGTACCGGAAAATTCACACCTTTTTGCTGCGATTGGTTCGGCGCTGAATTATAAGGAGGACTCTGTAACGACGCTTCAGGCACTTCTGGAAAAGCTGTCCTCCGGTATCAAAATGGAATTTGAGGTTGCAAGACTTGAACCTCTTTTTGCCAGCCAGGAAGAATATGACAGCTTCAGCATGCGGCACGGCAGCAGCCATGTGAAAACTGCAGATTTAAAATCCTATGAGGGAAACTGCTATCTGGGAATTGATGCAGGTTCCACCACGACAAAAGTTGCAGTGGTAGGTGAAGACGGAAGCCTCCTGTACTCCTTTTACAGCAGCAACAACGGAAGTCCGCTTGCCACGGCAACCCGCTCGATTCAGGAAATCTATTCCCTCCTGCCGGAACATGCCCGTATTGTCCACTCCTGCTCTACCGGTTACGGGGAAGCCCTGCTGAAAGAAGCTTTTCTTTTAGACGAGGGCGAGGTGGAAACTGTTGCACACTATTATGCCGCCGCCTTCTTTGATCCAAAAGTAGACTGTATTCTGGATATCGGCGGACAGGACATGAAATGCATAAAGATTAAAAACCATACCGTTGACAGTGTGCAGTTAAACGAGGCCTGCTCCAGCGGCTGCGGTTCTTTTATAGAAACCTTTGCCAAATCATTAAATTTTGAAGTTGCAGATTTTGCAAAAGAAGCTCTTTTTGCAAAAAACCCGATTGACCTGGGCACCCGCTGCACGGTATTTATGAATTCCAAGGTCAAACAGGCACAGAAGGAAGGTGCAAGCGTTGCTGACATTTCCTCCGGTCTTGCCTATTCCGTCATAAAAAATGCTTTATTTAAGGTTATCAAGCTTTCTGACGCAAAAGACCTTGGGGAAAACATTGTCGTGCAGGGCGGAACCTTCTACAATGATGCCGTTTTAAGGAGTCTGGAAAAAATAGCAGGCGTGCATGTTACCCGTCCGGATATTGCCGGAATTATGGGAGCTTTTGGAGCTGCACTGATTGCAAGGGAACGCCACAGTGCAGATTACAAAACACATATGCTTACTATTGAACAGATCAACGAACTTTCCTACACTACAAAGCTCGCACGCTGTAAAGGCTGTACGAACCACTGCCTGCTGACAATCAATAAATTTTCAGACAGCCGCCAGTATATTACCGGAAACCGCTGCGAACGCGGACTGGGAAAGGAGAAAAACCAGGAAAATATTCCAAACCTTTTTGAATATAAAAATAAAAGGCTGTTTGACTACGAACCGCTTTCTGTAAACGAAGCCGTGCGCGGCACGGTCGGTATACCGCGGGTTTTAAATATGTATGAAAATTATCCGTTCTGGGCGGTATTTTTTGCAAAGCTTGGCTTCAGGGTCATTCTCTCCCCGCAGTCCACACGCAAAATTTACGAACTCGGTATCGACTCCATTCCAAGTGAATCCGAATGTTATCCTGCCAAGCTTGCCCACGGACATGTGACATGGCTGATTCACCAGAATGTAGACTTTATTTTTTATCCGGCAATTCCCTATGAACGGAATGAGTTTCCGGATGCCAACAACCACTATAACTGTCCGATTGTTACTTCCTATTCTGAAAATATTAAAAACAATGTGGATGATATCACCAGTGGAAAGGTCCGCTTTTTAAATCCGTTTATGGCATTTACCAGTGAGGAAATTCTCTCAAAGCAGCTTGTAAAATGTTTTAAAGAAGAATTTCACATTCCGGAAAGTGAAATCAGAAATGCGGTGTCGGAAGGCTGGAAGGAAATGGCAATGATGCGCCGGGAAATTGAGGAAAAAGGCGAAGAAATTCTCCGTTACATGAAAAAAACGGGCCGCCGCGGTATCGTGCTTGCCGGAAGACCATACCATGTGGACCCGGAAATCAACCACGGCATTCCTGAACTGATTAATTCCTATGATATCTGCGTCCTGACAGAAGACTCCGTTTCACACCTCGGAAACCTCGAACGTCCGTTAATCGTCATGGACCAGTGGATGTACCACAGCAGGCTCTATTCAGCCGCCAATTTTGTAAAAACAAGGGATGACCTGGACCTGATTCAGTTAAACTCCTTCGGCTGCGGACTGGATGCTGTAACAACAGACTGCGTAAACGACATTTTAACAGATTCCGGCAAAATATATACCTGTTTAAAGATTGACGAGGTCAATAACCTGGGAGCTGCACGTATCCGTATCCGTTCTCTCCTGTCCGCCATCCGTGTCAGGGAAAATAAACAGGAAAAACGGCAAATCAGGCCTGCAAGCTACAACCGCGTGGTATTTACGGAGGAAATGCGCAAGGATTACACCATTATCTGTCCGCAGATGTCACCCATCCATTTTGACCTGCTGCTTCCGGCTTTCCATGCCGCCGGATACAACATGGTGATTCCGGACATTCCTGCAAGGGAATGTGTTGATATTGGACTAAAATATGTAAACAACGATGCCTGCTATCCGTCCCTGATTGTTATCGGACAGATTATGGGAGCGATTATGTCAGGAAATTTTGATACCAGTAAGACAGCAATCCTGATTTCACAGACCGGAGGCGGCTGCCGTGCAACAAACTACATTGGTTTTATCCGGCGCGCACTGGCAAAGGCAGGATATGCCAAGCTTCCGGTTATCTCCATTAACATGGTCGGTCTGGAGAAAAATCCGGGCTTTAAACTGACGCCAAGTCTTCTCCAGCACGGACTCTATGCACTGGTATTCGGCGATATCTTTATGCGCTGCCTCTACCGTGTCCGTCCTTATGAAAAGGTTGCAGGCTCTGCCAATGCCCTGCACCGGAAATGGAAAAAACGTGTGATGCAGTTTGTGGGAAACACGAAAATGCTGTCCCACCGGAAATACAAATGGATGTGCCGCCAGATTATTAAGGACTTTGACAATCTGCCGATGACGGATGAAAGGAAACCGCGTGTCGGTGTTGTCGGGGAAATTTTAGTCAAGTTTCTTCCGGCAGCCAATAACCATATTGTAGACCTTCTGGAAGCCGAGGGCGCAGAGGCAGTCGTTCCGGATTTAACTGATTTTCTGTTATACAGCTGCTACAACCAGAATTTTAAGAGCGACAATCTGGGCGGAACAGAGAAATCAAGGCATATAAATAATATGATAATTAAATTTCTGGAATGGATGCGGAAGGATGCAAGGGATGAGCTTGCAAAGAGTAAGCATTTTGAGCCGACAGCATATATAGGCGATCTTGCAAAACAGGCGGAACATATTGTTTCCTGCGGAAACCAGACCGGTGAAGGCTGGTTCTTAACCGGTGAAATGTTGGAACTGATTGACCAGGGTGTTACAAACATTGTATGCGCACAGCCGTTTGCCTGCCTGCCAAACCACATTGTCGGGAAAGGCGTAATTAAAGAAATACGGAATGAATTTTCGAATGCCAACATTGTTGCCATTGACTATGATCCGGGTGCATCCGAGGTCAACCAGTTAAACCGTATTAAACTGATGCTCTCAACTGCACAGAAAAACTTAAAAAAACAGGCATAGGAAAACGCCTGGCACTTAAAATCCCACTGTCTGTACGGTGGGATTTTTTAACAATACTATTTATCTTTTAAGTTCTGCTTTCGCCTGATACGGTGCAGCTGGGGACGGATGGTGATTTCCGGCACGGTCATACCGTCCCTTAAAGAAAGAATATAACGGACCATGTCTGCCACTTCTTCCGGTTCCAGATAACTCTCCGGTTCGCTTTCGCAGGTAAAATCTGCATCACGGTACAGATTGGTTGCTGTCATGTCCGGATGGATGGAAGTTACTTTCACCCCGTATTTTCTTGCCTCTTCAAACAGGCTGTTTCCAAAGCTGGTAAGCCCGGCTTTCGTGGCTGCATAGGCACATCCGTGCGGGCTGCTTTGTTTTGCTGTTATGGATGATATATTAATGATGTATCCTTTGTTTTTCTTCAGCACACGCAAAAGGCGGTTGATTAAGATTAACGGCACTTCCAGATTCGTCCGGACCAGTGTCTGAATCTGTTTTATGTTCAATTCCTCATGAAGTCCGTAATATCCCACACCTGCTGCATTGACAAGCACACAAACCTCTGACTCTTTCACAGTCTTTTTTACCGCATCACATAACTCCTGCGTGTTTAAAAGATCACAGACTACCGGATGAAAACCGGCTGACTGCTCCGCAAAGGAAACGGTTTCATCCCTTGTAAAATCCCGTCCGAATCCAAATACTTCATACTCCAGTTCACACAGTATTCTGCTGACTGCCAGACCAATCCCTGAACTTGCTCCCGTGACAATGGCTGATTTATTCATGATAGATTTTCTCCCTGTCCATACGTTTTTCCAGCTCGCCGATAAAAAAATCCTCCATTTTCTCCAGAAGTTCTGGAGGATACTGGCAGGTCCCCCCGACAGTTACAAAAGGAAACTGTACTACTGCCTCTTCCGGTTCCATTCGCCTTATCTTTTTCAGATAATCTTTGGCGATCCTAAACGTGCCTACACTGACATCCGTAAAATCATTCATACAGACATCTGCTTCTTTTAATGCTTTATCCAGCCTTCTTAAAAGAGCATGGTATTCTTCTCTCCATCCGGGCAGATACAGCATAGGATCAAAGCATAACCGCACAAAAAAGCCTTTTTTCACTCCGCGTATGGCGCACTGTATTCTGGCTTCTTCGGATGGCGTTCCCCTCTCGCACTGTTCAATTAGTTTTTGTGGGGAAAGAGTAAACGCATAAATCACGTTTTCTGTACGCTGCAGTGACTCCCACATTTCCATTCTTGCACTTTTCGTTCTTATTTCCAGTTTTAACTTCTGGTTTTCAGATGCAAATTCCGTCCATGCCTTTGTATATCCCACCAGTGGTTCCACTGCTGTTAAATCCGCGTCATAGGATACACACAGGTACATGGATTTTTCCGTAAGAAACTGCGATACTGCATGAAAATAATCCTCAAGGTTTACAAACACCACCATATGTCCCGAAGGATACATCCCCTTTAAATAGCAGTAACTGCAGTCGTAAATACAGTTCATCACAGAGGAGCTGTAATAGAAATTTTCGTTGCCAAAGCTCTGGCACAGAGGAGAACCCTCATAGAAGAAATTCTCTTCTTTCATCGCCAGAATCAGGCTCTGGGACTTCTGCTGGCTGATACAGTCCTGCCCCTTTCTGTTAAAAATATCCTTGTAATGCTGAATTTTTATCACCCTGACATGGGGCAGCCGCTTTAGAATCTCCTTTGTCCTCCAATGCTTTAGTACCCGCTCTTCAACATAAACATGGGTAAATGCCGGATTAAAATAATCGTGATTTAAGTTCTTCAAGTATCTTTTTCCCTTCCTGCTTGTCACATGGCAGACGTCCGCTGCGGCGGTATCCATTAAGCACTGTTTCATAATCTGTCCCCGTCAGTTCAAAATAGCGAAGCATCTGGCACAGTTTGGTCTGCATCGTTTTGGAACCGTGAAATTCCTCCAGTATCCATGCCGGAAAAAGTTGCTCTGCTTTCCTGCCGCCGGTTAAGTCTGAAATTTCCCGGAGTCTGTCCAGAAATCCTGTTACACGCGCTGTCCCGGTTTTCATCTGCTTCCCAAATTCCCGAAAAGATACTTTCCCTGCCACTCCGTCATCCACTACCACTTTTAAGAACACCATCTGATGGGTACTGTAATAATAACTGCCTGACTGGTAAACTGTGGCAGCTTCCATATCACAAAGAGAAGCCGGCATCTGCCCGTATGCCTGCGGCCGGGGAAAACTGGTAATTTCAGCTTCCGAAAAAGGATGTCTGTAAAGAACGTCCGGATAAAATGTACGTCCGCCTGCTGCATCCACAATCTTATTACACAAATACACTTCTTCCAGTGAAAATCCACAGCCCCCGCAGCTTCCAAAATTCACAAGAAAATCCGTTTTACCCGGCGGATATAAGGTGGATGTCTCCGACACTGCAACGGCAGCGGCAGTTCCCACACCGGTAACCACAAGCCTTACTTTCGCCTCCTCACTGGAAAATACCTGAAAATGCTGCCGGTCGGCTTCTTTTTTAAGATGATAAGTACAAATCAGCTCCTGTGCCTCCGGGTACAGGGCGCAATAAACTGTAACCATAATATTCCCTCCGGTCTGTCCTTCTGTGTGATTATATGCGAAATACTCCCGTACTGCACTGCTAATAGACCGGACGCATAAAACTGCCCTCATCAAATGTATATTCCGGAGTAAGAAACGGATACTCCAGTTCATCCGCATAATACCAGGGATTATCTTCATCCGCCGGATTTTTTAGTACATGAAACTGCTGTGCCGGCATATATCCCTGCCCCAGTAAAAAAGCACGGTTTCCGCTGTTGTCTTCACAAACATCCAGTACGAGAACCACATGCCCCGGACTTCCGGAATATAAAAATACATCTCCCGACTGTATGTCTTCCAGGTTTTTGGGTTCACACTCCCCACCCATGGAAAGGGTTCCCGCATAACTGAACAGAAACGTCAGATAGTCCTCAAAAGTCTCCCGTGAATCCGATGCTGCTGCTACGTCTGCCCAGTCCGTACTGTTTCCGTTAACACGCACACGTTTTCCTTTTCTCCACTTGTCAAAAGACAGCTCAAAGCCGTTTGTCAGATGAAAGTTCATACGTGAATACTGCTTCGTCTGATAGAAGTATTCGGCATAAAGCCGCAGTACGGAATCTGCACACTGCTGCAGATCCCCGTCCGCCATTTCCATGTCAAACACAGCCATATGGCTGTTCTGGTTTCCTTTTTCCTTTCCGTTGTACAGATGCACCTTTTCCCCATCCGGCAGTAACGGATACCTGCGCAGAAATTCCCCAAAGGAATCCTGTCCGCAATTCACCCGCGTATATCCAGCCGGCACAGCAAATCTGGTTTCCAGTGTGTTTCCGTCTGCATGAAGAATATTTTGGGAGACTGTATTCACTGCCTCATTCTGCATTTCGCTGTCTTCCCGGATTTGTTCCGTGTTTTCCAGAACCTGTTCACTCTGCCTGTCATCTGCTGCCTGGTTTTTTTCATCTGACCGGCATGCTGTAAAAAGACAAAACAGCACTGCCATCAGCATGCATATTATTTTTTTCTTTACTGTCATTCATCCCATACCTTTCATACACAAATAATAACAGGCAGCAGTCCATGCAAAATCTTATCACAATGAACTGCTGCCTTTTTTATTCATCCACGGTCCTTAAGCAGCATCTGGAAAAAATCGTCTGCCGGCATTGGTTTTGCGTAATAGTATCCCTGCACGTGGTCACAGCCGATATTCTTAAGCACCTCAACCTGCTCTTTTGTTTCCACACCTTCTGCAAGAAGACCAAGCCCCAGCTTTTCAGCCATGGTCACCACCTGCTCTAAAATCAGTTTTCCGCGTTCTGAGACCATCATATTTTCGATAAATTTTTTGTCCAGTTTCAGCACATCAAACGGTGTTTCCAGCAAAATATTCAGGGAAGAATATCCACTGCCGAAATCATCCATTAAAAGCTTAAAGCCTTCCTCCTTTAATTCCAGTGCCTTCTGGCTAATCTGCTGGTCATTGACCGTTTCCGTTATTTCCAGTTCCAGCAGACTCCTTTTAATCCTTGTTTTTTCCAGAATATGCTCCAGAACTTTCTGGCACTCATTATCCTGCAGGTGGATTCTTGACACATTAACAGAAATCGGACAGTCTGTAATCCCGGTATCCTCACACTTACGGATAAAATTCGCTGCTTCCTCCCAGATGTAATAGTCCACCTGCCGGATAAATCCGTTCTCCTCAATCACCGGAATAAATTCATTCGGATAAATCATCCCGCGCTCCGGATGAATCCAGCGGACAAGCGCCTCTGCACCCACAATACAGTTTTATGCAATGCTGAATTTGGGCTGCAGGTACATCTGAAACTGCCGTTTGGTGACTGCCGCCTTCATACTTTCTTCTATAAATTTTCTTGTATATAACAGTTCCTTGAACTGCTCTTTGTAAAAAAGAATCCTGGACACCAGGTTTTTCTTGGCAGCCTTTCTTGCCATTGCTGCGCGGTCTTCCATCTGCCGCAGCTCCATATCCCGGTCTTCCACGGTATATACGCCATAGACGAAGTTCAGCTCGGTATTTTTAAAACCGGAGATATTTTCATCCACTCTTTGAATAAATTCTTCCAGTTCCTCCTGCGTGCCATACTCTGTTACAATCATAAATACATCGCTCCGCAGATTCACAAAATACTGGTTTTCATTACAGATTTCCCCAAGCTTGTCTGTAATAAAATATAATACTTCATCACCAAAGCGTTCCCCGTAAAGATCGTTGATTACTTTAAACCCACGGATATCGAACTGGATAAATGCAATTCTGCGTACGGAAGAATAAATCAGGCTGCCCACGTTTTTCTGGAACCGGCTCAGCTTGTTCATCCGCTTTAAGACTTCCTGCATTTTGTCATGCCCTGCAATATCTGCATCATTCCATTTGTCGGCCATGCCTTCTGCCTGCTTTTTGAAGTCAGTCTCCTCTTTCCGGTACTCCTCCATAATCTGCCGGTTTTCTGCCAGTTCTTTTTCATATTCTGCAAGCATCTCTTCTATGATTTCAATGCTGACTTCAATCGGCTTTGGACATTTTTTTAAAATCAGACCAGCCTGCCTGATTATGGCCTGGCCTTCTTTTGTTGCAAAATCCTGCTGCAGAATATCCCTGCAGAGATTACTGCCGCCCATGGCTTCTTTAAAGCGCTCCATGAACTCCCTCGTCTTACGGTTTCCATACATTTCAAGTTCACGGTCCTGTGTGTCATAGAAGCCAAATGCCAGTCCCAGAACCATCATGGAAGCAGTTACACAGCCGCATGTTTCGCCCATACGAAGCCCGGCACCGAAACATGTACTGAGCTTAAATGCCAGTCTGGAATCCAGACCAAAATCCTCTGCAAACGCCCCGAACAGTGCCTGCGAGCAGTGGTATTTCTGCTGCAGCAGCTCGTTTGCCTTTTCTTTGTGCGTCACATCCATCCCCCATTTCCATCTGTAAAATGTAATGTATATGATTAATATGATTGTAGCAAATTGCCGGAGAAAATACAATATATCCGTAAAACTACTGCATGGTCTTCTTTTTATATTTCGCCTGGTTTAATTCCTTAAATACCATCACCGCGGAAATCACCGCCGCAAGCCCGTCCGCCACCGGCCCTGCATAAAGAATCCCGTCCATCTGGATAAACAACGGAAGAATCACGATAAGCGGCAGTAAAAACAGAATCTGCCTTGTCAGCGCCAGCACCATACCGGTCTTTGGTTTTCCAATTGCTGTAAACGTATTGGACGTAATCGGCTGTATAAAATTCAGGAATGTAAAGAACAAAAATACCCGGAAATAGCTTACCGCAAACTCAATATATTCCGGCGAACCCTCCCCAAACAGGCGGATAATCGGCTCTGGGAATATCTGGAATACAGCAAATGCAAAAATCGAAATCACAAATCCGATTCCATTTGTCTGGAAAAACGCCTTTCGGACACGGGGAAACTGTTTTGCCCCGTAATTATAGCTTGCAATCGGCTGCAGTCCCTGCGAAAGCCCGATAATAAAGGAAAAATATACCATATTTACCTTGGCAATAATTCCTGCGCACGCCAGCGGAACGGCTTCCCCATATGAAGAACGGATGCCGTAATATGTCAGGGATTTATTCATGACAAGCTGGACGATCATCATGGCAAGCTGGTTGCTGCACGGCGCAGTTCCAAGTGTCATTACCCTGGTGATATATTCCTTCCGCGGCCGCAGGTGTTCCTTTTTTAAGGTAACGGTTTTACAGTGCATAAGATAACCGATTACCAGTAAAACAGAAATAAACTGCCCGATAATCGTTGCATATGCTGCACCTGCCATTCCCCAGTGAAAGCCAAATACAAACAAAGCATCCAGTACGGTATTCACCACAGCGCCCACAATATTGCAGAGCATGGAAAAATTCGGGCTGCTGTCCGCACGGATTAAATGCGCCCCTGTGCTGGTAAGTATTAACGCCGGAAAACCAATGGAAGTAATTCTTACATATGTTTTGGCATAGTCCATGATATTGTCCGGCGCACCAAACAGACGCAGCATCGGGGTTAAAAACAGCTGGCTGATAATTAACAGCAGAATTCCCAGTGACACGGAACCGAAAACAGCATTTCCCATATAATGGGCAGCATCCTCGTCTTCCCCTTCCCCCTTTGCCAGGTTAAATGCGGCCGCACCTCCAATTCCAAATAAAAGTGCAATGGCAATACAGCAGGTTGTCAGGGGAAACGCAATATTTGTCGCAGCATTTCCCAGTTCCCCCACACTGTTTCCGATAAAGTACTGGTCCACCATATTATACAATGCGCTCGTCAGCATTGCGATAATACTTGGAACCGAAAATTTCAGCAGTAATTTCGGAACCGGCAGTGTACCAAGCGGATTTTTGTTCTGTTGTTGTTTTTTCATCCTTTGTTCCATATGATTAACTCCACTTCCCATCTGTGCATAAAAAAATGATGTAATGTCCAATGACATTACACCATTTATTTTACCACAAATGACCAGAAAATAGTAAGTTAAATTTATTTTTCCTTAACCCATGCTGTTTGCCAGCCGGCCCGTTTTTTTATCGGTATTGTTTACTGTATCCTCTGCATATTTATCCTTACGGAACAGCATGTAAATAAAGAATACAACTGCTGCCGCCGCAAGCACTGTCCAGAAGCTGAATCCGCATGCCCCTGTAAAAAGTCCCGCAATCCGGTAAACCACAAAGGATGCAAGATACGCCAGACCACACTGGTATCCGATTGCAAACCAGAACCATTTTTTATTGTTCATCTCACGTTTTATGGCTCCCATTGCTGCAAAACACGGTGCGCATAACAGGTTAAATACCAGAAAACTGTATCCGGCAGCAGAGGTAAAGGCCCCGCCAAGTGCCTGCCATACGCTCTGGTCTCCGCCGCCATAGAGGATACCCATTGTTCCGACAATGTTTTCCTTTGCCACCAGTCCGGTAATGGACGCCACAGCCGCCTGCCAGTTTCCCCATCCCTGCGGGATAAAGAGCCATGCAACCGCACCGCCGATTTTTGCGAGAATACTTGCATCAATCTGGTCTTCTGTAAGCATCGTAAACTTACCGTCCACAAAACCAAAGTATGTGGTAAACCAGATAACAATCGTGGAAAGTAAAATAATGGTTCCTGCCTTTTTAATAAAGGACCAGCCGCGCTCCCACATACTGCGTAACACAGAACCTAATTTCGGCCAGTGGTATGCCGGAAGCTCCATAACGAACGGAGCCGGGTCCCCGGCAAACATTTTTGTCTTCTTTAACATGATACCGGAAACAATAATTGCAAAAATTCCTACAAAATATGCGCTTGTTGCCACCCACGGGGAGCCGCCGAAAATCGCGCCTGCAATCATTGCGATGAACGGAACCTTTGCCCCGCACGGGATAAATGTCGTTGTCATAATTGTCATGCGGCGGTCTTTTTCGCTTTCGATGGTACGGCTTGCCATAACACCCGGAACCCCGCAGCCCATGCCGATTAACATCGGGATAAAGGATTTTCCGGAAAGGCCAAAGCGACGGAATACCCGGTCTAATATAAAAGCAATTCTTGCCATGTATCCGCAGTACTCTAAAAATGCAAGCAGGATAAACAGTACCAGCATCTGCGGCACAAATCCAAGCACCGCACCCACTCCTACGATAATTCCATCAATAATCAGTCCCTGCAGCCAGTCTGCACAGCCAATGGCATTTAACCCGTTCTTGGCAAGTACCGGAATACCAGGAATCCATACACCGTACTCTGCCACAGAAGAGGAATCAAACATTCCCGTCAGGTTTGCAAGCGCAGTCTTTGCTGCCGCTGTATCAAAGTCTTCGGCTTCTTCATCCAGTGCTTCGGCAATCTCTTCCACATCCATTCCCTGCGCATCCGCATATTCGATAAAACCATTTACTACTTCGGCTGCACCGGCAAATTCTTCTGCTTTTTCTTCATAATCGGAAGAGCCGATTCCAAACAAATGAAAACCATCGCCAAAGAGATTATCGTTTGTCCAGTCTGTTGCTGCTGCACCGATTGTTGACATCGCAATAAAATAAACCAGCCACATCACGGCAACAAAAATCGGCAGTGCAAGGATCCGGTTTGTCACTACTTTGTCAATCTTATCGGAAACAGAAAGTGCATCCTTCCCTTTTGCCTTTTTCACACAGTCTTTGATCATGGAGCTGATATAAACATAACGCTCGTTTGTGATGATGCTTTCTACGTCATCATCAAATTTTTCCTCCAGCTTTGCAATCTGCGCGCTGACATCCGGTACAGCAGACATTGCTTCCTTAATTTTTTCATCACGCTCCAGAAGCTTAATGGCAAAAAAGCGTTTCTGTTCCTCACGGACGCTGTTCCCCAGTAAATCCTCAGTTTCTGAAATGACTTTCTCTGCGAAATCATCAAACTTATGTACCCTCTCCACTGCCTTTTTTGTATGTGCTGCCGCAACTGCTTTTTCGGCCGCCTTTGCAATACCAGTTCCTTTTATGGCAGAAATTTCCACAACCTCGCACCCAAGCTTTTCTCCCAGTGCCTTAATATCGATTTTATCACCGCTCTTAACCACAAGGTCCATCATGTTGACTGCCACAATAACCGGAATACCAAGCTCAATAATCTGTGTGGTCAGATACAGATTACGCTCGATGTTTGTGCCGTCAATAATATTGATAACAGCGTCCGGCTTTTCCCCTATCAGGTAATTTCTTGCAACCACTTCCTCCAGAGTATATGGGGAAAGGGAATAAATTCCCGGCAGATCCATAATCACCACATCTTTGTGGTTTCTTAATTTCCCTTCTTTTTTTTCGACTGTTACGCCCGGCCAGTTGCCAACGTACTGGTTTGCACCTGTCAGTGCATTAAATAATGTTGTTTTACCGCAGTTCGGATTTCCTGCGAGTGCTATCTTAACCGACATTTTCTTCCTCCTTTTTGATGAAACATTTCTGCGCGCCAGCTGGATTCGTGATTGCTAATGTTTGTTTTCTTAAACTTGTTTAAATTAGCCCGCACTAACCGATAGGCAGAAAAAAAATTACAATATTTCTATCATTTCTGCATCAGCCCTGCGCAGGGACAGCTCGTATCCGCGCACTGTCACTTCCACCGGGTCTCCAAGCGGCGCAACTTTACGGATATATACTTCGGTGCCCTTCGTAATACCCATATCCATGATTCTTCTTTTGACCGGACCTTCCCCTGTGAGCTTTTTCACCTGGAATGTCTGGCCGACTTTTGCATCTTTTAATGTCATTGTCTGATTCCCTCCATCCTGTTTCCTGTATGTAGATTATGTTTTTTAAACAAAAATATGTTTAGCCAGTTCCCTGCCTACTGCAATCCTCGCCCCCTTCACATTAACAATCATGTTTCCGGCAGCTTCCGTCACAACTGTTACAAATCCTCCTGCCACAAATCCAAGCTCCTCCAGATGCCTGCGGACTTCGTCTTTTCCACCGATTTTTTTTATTTCCACTTCCTGACCTTTTGGTGACATTGTAAGCGGCATAAGCATACCTCCCTTTGCTGTGAACTATCGTGGTTCGGTACTGGATCATGTACCTGTGAAACCACTCCCAATTAGCAGCTCCTTATACTGGTTAGTATATGCTAATGCATGTCAGTTGTCAATAATTTTATGAAATATTTTACATAAAATATGCAGAATTCGATGCACTTCTTTCAGAACATCCCTTTTTGGCGTTGCATGACAGAAGAAAGATGACTATAATAAACGGAATGATAGAAAGGATTTTCAGGGGGAATGATTATGGCAGAAAACAGGACCGTACAAAATACAGCAGATGATTTTCAGAAAACTGCAGACAGGGTAAGCGCAGTAAGTATTGTTGGAAATCTCCTGCTGTCAGCATTTAAACTTGCTGCAGGCTTATTTGCAACCTCCACCGCAATGATTTCCGACGCCATCCACTCGGCTTCCGACGTTTTTTCGAGTATTGTTGTGATTATCGGAATCCACCTTTCCTCCAGGGAATCCGATGAGGAACACCCATACGGACACGAACGGTTAGAGTGCGTGGCTGCCATTATTCTTTCCACGGTTTTATTCGTTACGGGTATTTCCATCGGTATTTCCGCCCTGCAGACAATCGCCAGGGGACATTATGAGGATTTGAAGATTCCGGGAATTCTGGCAGGCATTGCCGCAGTCGTCTCCATTATTGTAAAGGAAGCCATGTTCTGGTACACGAAGAAAAACGCCGAAAAAATTGATTCGGCAGCACTGATGGCGGATGCATGGCACCACCGCTCAGATGCGCTCTCTTCCATTGGGGCATTCATCGGAATTGCAGGCGCAAGGGCAGGCTTTCCGGTTCTCGATTCCATTGCCGGACTTGTCATCTGTCTGTTTATCACAAAAGCCGCATATGACATTTTTAAGGATGCGATAGATAAAATGGTGGATCATTCATGTGATGCCGAAACACTGAAAAGCCTGAATGATTTTATCAGAAATATTGACGGGGTAATGGCAATTGATGATCTGCGTACCCGTGAATTCGGGAATAAAATTTATGTGGATGTGGAAATTGCAGTAGACGGAAACCTGCCGCTTTACCAGGCACATGAAATCGCTGAGCACGTACATGACCACATTGAATTCCGGTTCACAAAAGTAAAACATATTATGGTACATGTCAACCCGTACCAGGCAAAAGAGTAACATAGGCGTAACAGTTCAGCAGAAGGCTGAATAGTTACACAAAAACAGCAGTCAGGCAATGACTGCTGTTTTTTATATTCTATCCTTCTTCCGCTATCAGACGTGCCACATAAACCCCGCTTGCAGATGCATGCGACAGGGAATGCGTCACGCCGCTGCCGTCCCCGATCACATAAAGTCCCGGATATCTGCACTGCAGATTTTCATCAAGTTCCACTTCCATATTATAAAACTTGACTTCCACGCCATACAAAAGAGTGTCGTCATTTGCCGTCCCCGGCGCAATCTTATCAAGCGCATAAATCATCTCCATGATACCATCTAAAATACGCTTTGGCAGCACAAGACTCAAATCGCCCGGCGTGGCTGCAAGCGTCGGGGTGACAAGTCCTTCTTTAATACGCTTTTCGTTACTTCTTCGCCCGCGCACCAGATCCCCGAACCGCTGAACGATTACACCGCCTCCCAGCATATTGGAAAGACGCGCAATGCTTTCGCCGTAACCGTTGCTGTCCTTGAACGGCTCAGAAAAATGCTTTGCAACAAGCAGTGCAAAATTAGTGTTTTCCGTGCGCAGCTTATCACTGTCATAGCTGTGTCCGTTTACGGTGACAATGCCGTTTGTGTTTTCATTGACTACCATGCCATACGGATTCATGCAGAAGGTCCGCACATTGTCCTCGAACTTTTCAGTACGGTAGACAATCTTGCTTTCATAAAGCTCATCGGTCAGATGGGAAAAAATCACTGCCGGAAGTTCCACCCTTACCCCGATATCCACGCGGTTGGATTTCGTTGGAATTTCAAGTTCACTGCATACTTTTTCCATCCATTTGCTGCCGCTCCTCCCAACGGAAATAATACATTTTCCGGCTTCAAAGGATTCTTTTTCCGTTACCACCCTGTAACCGCCGTCCAGCACTTCAATGCTCTCGACCGGGGTGTCAAAGAAAAATTCAATATGGTCTTTCATTTCCTCATAGAGATTTTCAAGCACCACATAATTGATGTCCGTTCCCAGATGGCGCACGGAGGCATCCAGAAGTTTTAATTTATTCTGCAGGCAGAGTTTCTTTAAATCCGTGCCTGCAGTGGAATACATCTTTGTTCCCTCACCCCCGTGGGAAGTATTGATATTGTCCACATACTTCATTAAATCAAACGCCTGCTGTCTTCCGATATACTCATAAAGAGTCCCGCCAAAGTCATTTGTAATATTGTATTTTCCGTCAGAAAACGCTCCTGCACCCCCGAATCCGTTCATAATTGCACAGCTTTTACAGCGGATACAGCTCTTTACCCGTTTTCCGTCAATTGGGCATTTTCTCTCTTTTAACGAATGTCCCGCTTCAAAGACTGCCACTTTTAATTCCGGCTTTTTTATCATCAGTTCGTAAGCAGAGAAAATTCCTCCGGGACCTGCCCCGATTATGATAACATCATACATTGATTCCCCTCCTCCCAGCGGGATACGACAGCGTACATCTAAGATGTACGACAGCTTTGGTCACACATCAAGATGTGCGACAGGCATTCCGGTACTGTATCGGTGTCATATCAAACGTCTTTTTAAATGTACGGTTGAAATGCTCCACATTCTGGTATCCGACCGCAAACGAAATGTTTTCCACGGTCATATTACCGTTCTTCAACAGTGTTTTTGCACGTTTCATCCGTATATGCGCCACATGTTCCCCGAATGTTTTACCGGATTTATCCTTGATATATTTGGAAATATACGGCTCTGACAGATGAAAATGCAGCGCCATGCTCTCTAAGGTTATTTCCTGGTAGTTATTCTGGATAAAGTTGAGCATTGCTGTCAGGCGCTCATCCTGCCCATCCTCTTTTTCCTCAATCTGCGGCAGCTTGTTGACCGCAACCACAAGCGCATGGACTGACGCGGTAATAATATCCTCATCCATCCCGGCGCCCCAGTAACTCTTTCCCCCGCAGGTGATGCCGACATAGGCAATCGCCTTTGATGATGAGCCATGGGAAAGCGCATGTTCCTCATAAGTGGAAAGCTCATAGCTGATTCCAAAATACTGCTTTAAGGTATTGCTGACTGCGTCCAGGCGTCCGTTTCCATTTGCATCAACCACTGTTTTTTTTCCGCCGCAGAGAATCTCCGTTTCTGCCATGATTCCGTCGTTCTGCTTAAAATGGCAGGACTCCACGGTAAAATACGGCATTCTCTGAATATAATTCTGCTCAAAAATATCATAAACCCACTGCGGGGAAAGTTCTTTATGCTCTTCGTCCGATACCTGTTTTACGGCATAGCCGACTTCCTCACGCATCGCAGCCGGAAGGGAAATGGAAAAATTCTGCTTTAAAATATAGCTGATTCCGCCCTTGCCGGACTGGCTGTTGATGCGGATAACATCTGCATCATAGGTTCTCCCCACATCAACCGGATCAATCGGAAGATATGGAACCGTCCATGTCTTAAGATTCTTTTCCTCCCGCCATGCCATACCTTTTGCAATGGCATCCTGGTGGGAACCGGAAAAGGCGGTAAATACCAGATCCCCGGCATACGGGGTACGGTCACCCACATGCATTCCTGTCAGTTTTTCATAGGTTTCCCGGATATGCGGCATATCTGCAAAATCAAGCAGTGGATCAATACCGTAAGAGAACATGTTCATGGCAATTGTTACGATATCCACATTTCCGGTGCGTTCCCCGTTTCCAAACAGCGTCCCTTCAATCCGGTCTGCCCCGGCAAGGATTCCAAGCTCTGCGTCGCATACGCCGCAGCCTCTGTCATTATGCGGATGAAGGCTTAAAATAACATTTTCCCTGTATTTCATATGTTTGCTCAGGTACTCAATCTGCGTTGCAAATACATGCGGCATTGCTGTCTCAACGGTCGCCGGAATATTGATAATCGCTTTGTTTTTTTCATCCGGCTGCCACACATCCAGTACGGCATTGCAGACGTCAAGGGCGTATTCCACTTCTGTTCCGTGAAAACTCTCAGGGCTGTATTCAAAGGAAAAATCGCCGTCCGTCTCTGATGCAAGCTTTTTTAAAAGCAGCGCGCCGTTTACGGCAAGTTTCTTTATCTGTTCTTTGTCTTTTTTAAATACCTGCTCGCGCTGCGCAACAGAGGTGGAATTGTAAAGGTGGATGACTGCATGCGGCGCACCCTTTACAGCCTCAAACGTCTTTTTGATAATATGTTCCCTCGCCTGCGTCAGCACCTGCACGGTCACATCATCCGGTATCATATCCCGCTCGATTAACGTCCGCATAAAGATAAATTCCGTCTCGGATGCAGCCGGAAATCCGACTTCAATTTCCTTAAACCCGATATCTACAAGCATCTGGAAAAATTCAAGCTTTTCATCAAGGCTCATCGGCTCAATCAACGCCTGGTTCCCATCCCTTAAATCCACGGAACACCAGATGGGAGGTTTATCAAAATAATCCTTTTTCACCCAGTCACAGGTATAAACAGGTGGTAAAAAATACTGTCTTTCATACTTGTCAAAATTTTTCATTTATTGTACCATGCCGCAGGCGTGGTGCTATTTGTGACGCGCTTTTCTGCGGCACAAATAAAGATTGAAAAATCACCTGCAGCCTTTTTCCCTTCTTTTATTCTATCTTTTTTCAATCTTTGTACCTCTCTTCTGCTACATATTATTAAATATCATCAACTTTTATGATATAATTTTAACATAACAGAAAGCCTTTTCCCATGATATAATTTAATCAATTTTCTTGATTTATTTTAAGAATCCGCTCACAATGCGTTCTTCTGCTTCCTGTTCGGTCAGTCCGAGCGTCATCAGTTTCAAAAGCTGCTCTCCCGCAATCTTTCCGATTGCCGCCTCATGAATCAGACTGGCATCCACGTCTGCCGCTGTAAGGTTCGGGCTGGCGGAAACCTTTGCGCTGTCCATAATAATGGAGTCGCATTCCGTATGCCCGGAGCACGGCGCATTTCCGGCAAGGGTACTGCTGAAATGCTGTGTGCTTTTATCTTTTGCAACGGTACGGCTGACAATGTTGCAGCTGCTTTCTGCCCCGTTTAACTCTGCCGTAAACTCGGACACTGCGTTCTGTTCCCCGGTAGTAAGTACTTTTTCCTGCACCTCAAGGTTTGCGCCCGCAGCAAGTACTGCGGTGGTTTTGCGCACGGTATCGTCAATACCGGAAATCTGCGTAGCCTGAAGCTGCATGGACGCACCTTCTTCCAGATGGATTTCCGTTGTCGGATTCATCACCCGTTTGCCGCGGCCTTCGCCCTCTCCATAATGTTTTTCCACATAGCGTACTTTTGCATTTTTCCCGACAAAAAAGCGGTGTACGCCGTCATGGCTGCTCTTTTCATCGCCGCAGTTGTGAATCCCGCATCCTGCAACAATAGTGATATCACAGTTTTCCCCCACATAAAAATCGTTGTACACGGTCTCTGTCAGTCCGCTCTGGGAAAGAACGACCGGAATATGCACGCTCTCTTTTTTTGTTTCCGGCTTTATGATGATATCAATGCCGGATTTGTCCTCTTTTGTTACAATGTCAATGTTTGCCGTGGTGTTTCGCTCACTGCTTTGTCCGTTGACGCGGATATTGTAAGCGCCAACCGGAAGCGCATCCAGCTCTGCCACTTCCTTTAACAGATTCTTTCCAATTTCGTCTAACATGTTTAATCCTCCATCTTGTCCATCAGTATGTCACAGCCCTCTCTGGACGCATCCATCAGTGTCGGCAGAATCTCCTCTTTTGTGCCGTAACGCTCCACCAGACCATCCTTTATATAGATAATTTTATCAGCGATATTTAAAATCCGTTCCTGATGGCTGATAATTAAAACAGTGCCGTTGTGCTCACTGCGCATTTTTTCAAATACATGGATCAGGCTCTTAAAGCTCCAGAGGTCAATACCTGCCTCCGGCTCGTCAAAAACAGCAAATTTTGCGCCGCGTGCAAGAACGGATGCAATCTCAATCCGCTTCATTTCCCCGCCGGACAGGCTCGCATTCAGTTCCCTGTCAATATAATCCTTGGCACATAATCCGACTTCGGAAAGGTATTTACAGGCTTCATTAACTGAAATGTCCTTTCCTGCCGCAATGGTAATCAGGTCCCGCACTGAAAGCCCCTTAAAACGCACCGGCTGCTGGAATGCAAGGGAGATTCCCGCCTTTGCGCGTTCCGTTACGGAATAATCAGTAATGTCCGTCCCATCCAGAAATATTTTTCCTTCCGTCGGCTTTACCAGCCCTGCAATCACCTTGGCAAGCGTGGATTTACCACCACCGTTTGGTCCGGTAATGACCACAATGTTATCATCAATCTTCAGGCTGACATCACGGAGGATTTCTTTTTCCTCCCCGTCTTCCACCTGATATCCCACATTTTTTAACTCCAGCATTATGATACCATGCCGCAGGCACTTTATCCTTTGTGACGCTGTACAGCACAAAGAAAGAGGAAAAAACTTCCTGCAGCTTATCCTTTCTTAAAAATTGTAGACCGTTTTTCAGCCTTGTTCTTTTTTCATTTGCAAGGTCATATCCCTGCCGGGATACGACAACAGGTCATATCCTTGTCGGGATACGACAACAGGTCATATCCTTGTCGGGATACGACAACAGGTCATATCCCTGCCACACAGGAATATTAGCACGCTGTGCTTATTATACCAGATTTTTCCCAATTTTCAAAACATCTATTCTGTACTTTTTTCAAACCACGGCTGAACTGTTTAGAAAGATTTTAGAATTCCCGGAAACCCCTATTTTATCGCATTCCGCCGTCTGTTGTTAGCACTCATCTTGATAGAGTGCTAATTTTTTGTTGACTTTTCCCATATACCGTACTATCATTTGTAATAGAGCGAAACATCTTACGGGATGTTTGAAATTATAAAAATCTGAACATAAAGGAGATGCAGAAAATGGAAAATAAACACGGTTCTTTATCAATTGACAGCGAAAATCTCTTTCCGATTATTAAGAAATGGCTGTATTCAGACCACGATATTTTTTACCGCGAGCTGATTTCCAACGGCTGCGACGCCATTACCAAATTAAAGAAGCTGGATATGATGGGAGAATATTCCCTTCCGGCTGATTACAAGCCAAAAATCCAGGTCATTGTCAGCCCGGAGGATAAAACCTTAAAATTCATTGACAACGGACTTGGAATGACTGCAGAGGAAGTAGAGGAATATATCAACCAGATAGCCTTTTCCGGTGCAGCTGACTTTATTGAAAAATACAAGGATAAATCAAACGACGACCAGATTATCGGCCACTTCGGTCTTGGTTTCTATTCTGCGTTTATGGTTGCGGATGAAGTAACTATTGACACCCTTTCCTATAAAGAAGGGGCAACTCCGGTACACTGGTCCTGCGACGGCGGAACGGAATTTGACATGGTGGACGGTGACATGGACCGGATTGGAACGGAAATCACCCTTTATCTGAATGAGGACTGTCTGGAATTTGCCAACGAATACCGCGCACGGGAGGTCATTGAAAAGTACTGCTCTTTCATGCCAACCGAAATCTATCTGGAAAAGGCAAATGCACCGGAAGAATATGAAACTATTGATAAAGAGGACCGCCGTGAAACGGATAAGGTCATTGAGGAAATCCACGAGGAAGCAAAAACCGAGGAAAAAGAAAACGAAAACGGTGAAAAGGAAATCGTTGAGATTTCTCCTGCCAAAGACAAGTTAAAAATTGTAAAACGACCGGTTCCGTTAAACGATATCACACCGCTCTGGACAAAAAATCCAAACGAATGCTCTGACGATGATTACAAGGCATTTTACCGCAAGGTATTTCTGGATTACAAGGAGCCGCTGTTCTGGATTCATTTGAACATGGATTATCCGTTTAACCTGAAAGGAATTTTATACTTCCCAAAAATCAACACAGAGTATGATTCCATTGAAGGAACAATTAAGCTCTACAACAACCAGGTATTTATTGCAGATAATATCAAGGAAGTCATTCCGGAGTTTTTAATGCTCTTAAAGGGTGTCATCGACTGTCCGGACCTGCCGCTTAATGTTTCCCGCTCTGCCCTGCAGAATGACGGATTCGTGAAAAAGATTTCCGAGTACATTACGAAAAAAGTGGCTGACAAGCTGATCGGCATGTGCAAGACCGAAAAGGAATCCTATGAGAAATACTGGGATGATATCAGTCCGTTTATCAAATACGGCTGCTTAAAGGATGAGAAATTCTGCGACAAGATGAATGATTACATCCTGTTTAAGGATATCAATGACAAGTACCAGACCCTTCCGGAGCTGCTTGCGCCGGTTGAGGAGGAAAAGACGGAAGAAAACAGTGAAAACGCAGAAAATGCTAACAGTGATACAACCGATTCTGCTGAAACTGCTGACAATGAAAACGATACTGAGGAAAAAGAACCGAAACGCGAGACTGTTTACTACGTTACCGACAAGGTTCAGCAGGGACAGTATATTGCAATGTTTAAGGAACAGGGCATGAATGCAGTGATTCTCGACCACAACATTGACACCTCGTTTATCACACAGCTGGAACAGCGCAACGAACATTACCAGTTTATGCGTATTGATGCAGATGTAACGGATGCATTAAAAGATGAATCTGCGGATTTATCCGATGCTACTGCCACCCTTACAGAGATTTTCAAGTCTGCATTAAATAACGACAAGCTTACGGTTAAGGCAGAGGCACTGAAAAACGAAGAACTGGCTTCCGTTCTTACCCTCTCCGAGCAGGGAAGGCGTATGCAGGATATGATGAAGATGTACTCCATGGGTGCACCGATGGATCCGAATATGTTTGCGGCAGACCAGACGCTGACACTCAATGCAAACAATGCGCTTGTGAAATTCATTCTGGAAAACAAGGACAGTGAGCATGTACCGATGTTTGCCGAGCAGCTTTATGACCTTGCGCTTATCAGCAACCAGCCGCTTTCACCGGAGGCGATGACGAAATTTGTGAAGCGGAGCAATGAGATTATGCTGATGCTGGCGAAATAATTAACATGATTTGTGTAAATGTTTAGTATACGTACAAGGCGGACCATTTCGGTCCGCCTTGTATTTATTTTCAGGAAATGCCACGGGGCTGAATTTCTTTTTGCCGCTGATGGCTTTCACTTTTATCTTTTTGTTCAGTCCGGCTTTACGGAACATTTTTTTGTATTTTTTCAGGCAGCTTTTTGGGACTTTTATTACGGTGTTTTTGTCAAGTCCGAGGAATGCACCTTCATAAACGTGTTCCATCTTTTTTGACTTTATGGTAATCTCTTTTAAACTTGGGTAGCATTCGAAAACGCCGTCCCGGCAGTCGCTTTTTTTATCCTCATAAAAACCTGTCACATTTTTTGGGATTACAATCCGGCTAATCCCGGACTCGCTGAATGCCTTTTTCTTAATCTTTTTCAGGGAGTCCGGCAGATTTACTTCCGCAAGGTCTCTGCACTGGAAAAACACCCCCTCCTCCACGGTCTTAAGCTTTCCCGGCAGGCGGACGGATGCAAGGCTGCGGCATTCGCTGAAGGCATACGGCCCGATTTTTTCCACGCTGTCCGGGAGTTTTATCCCGCCCAGTTCCTCGCAGCCGGAAAATGCCCGCTTCCCGATGGAGGTTATGCCTTCCGACATCCAGACCTCCTTCAGACGGTAGCAGTCGGCAAATGCCATCTTTCCAATGTATGCGGTGTTTTTGGGAATCGTTATGGTTTCCAGGTTCTTGCACCCGTAAAAGGCATAATCCCCGACAGACTCCACGCTCTCCGGCAGTTCCGCCGTCACAAGCCGGTAAAACAGACGGAAGTTTCCTCCCGGCAGGCCGGTAATCCCGTCATGTACCACAACGTGTTCCGCCTCACGGTACCAGACGCTCCACCCCGGCTCCCGTTCCGGCGTGTATTTTTCCAGGTCCGCCGTCCCGGCAAACGCCAGTGTTTTTGTTTCCCTGTCATATGTCCATGTGTTTCCGTTTCTGTCCTTTCCGGATAACGGTCTTTCAGTTTCGTCAATGGCTTCCATCCTTACGCTTTTGTCCAGCCCGGCTTTTTTGAACAGTTTTCTGTATCTTTTCAGGCAGCTTTTCGGGACTTTTATCACGGTGTTTTTGTCCATCCGGTCAAACGCGCCCTTAAATACATGTCCAAGCTTTTCTGAACGGATGGTGATTTCCTTTAGTTTTTTGCAGTCCTGGAAGATTCCGGGACTGCCGTAGCTGTCCTCCCCTTTATAAAAACCGGTCACGTTTTCAGGGATTTCGATATGGGTGATACCGGAACAGCCGAAAGCCTCCCTTTCTATTCTCTTTGCGGAGCCGGGAAGCCTTATTTCCGACAGTTTCTTGCAGTCGTAGAACAGGCTGGCCTCGACTGTCTTCAGGTTATCCGGCAGACGGATGGATTCAAGATTGTCACAGAGGCCAAAAGCACACGACCCTATTTTAGTCACCTTTTCGGGAATCTCTATTTCCTTTATACTGTCGCACCCGCTGAATGCACACCATCCTATGGTTCTGACATGTTCCGGAATCCATATGCTTTTCAGGCTGGCACATCCGTCAAAAGCAAGGGCTCCGATGGATGTCAGGTTTTCCGGCATCCGGACGGTTTCAAGTTCCCTGCAGCCACAGAATACCCCATTTCCGATACGGGTTACCGTATCCGGCAGGTCAGCCGTCTTTAACTTGCAAAAATCAGAAAATTCCTCCCCCGGCAGTCCGGTAATCCCGGGTTCAATCACAAGGTGTTCAGCTTCCTCTCTCCAGCAGAACCATTCTGGTTCAGGGGCAATGCAGCCCAGTTCAAAATATTCCAGGTCTTTTGTTCCCGAAAATGTCATTGTCTTTGTTGCCCTGTCATATGTCCAGGTATTCCCGTTTTCATCCTGCCCGGCCAGGGGTTTTTCAGCCTTCACTTTTACCTTTTTGTCCAGTCCGGCTTTTTTAAACATTTTCTTGTATTTTTTCAGGCAGCTTTTCGGGACTTTTATCACTGGATTACTGTCAAGTCCCACAAATGCCCCTTCATAAACGTGTTCCAGCTTTTTGGACTTTATAATAATCTCCTTTAACCCCTGGCAGCATTCAAAAACACCATCCTTACGCCGGATTTTTTTGTTCTGGTAAAAGCCTGTCACGTTTTTGGGAATTACAATCCGGATGATCCCCGACTCACTGAATGCGTTTTTCTTGATTTTTTTCAGGGAATCCGGCAATTTTATCCCCACAAGGCTTTCACAGCGGGAGAACACCCCCTCCTCCACGGTCTTAAGCTTTCCTGGCAGACGGACGGATGCAAGACTTTGGCATTCGCTGAAGGCATACGGCCCGATTTTTTCCACGCTGTCCGGGAGTTCCATCCCCCCCAGTTCCTCGCAGCCGGAAAATGCCCGCTTCCCGATGGAGGTTATGCCTTCCGGCAGGACGGCCTCCTTCAGACGGAAGCAGTCGGCAAATGCCATCTTTCCGATGTATGCGGTGTTTTTTGGAATCGTTATGGTTTCCAGGTTCTTGCACCCGTAAAACGCATAATCCCCGACAGACGACACACTGTCCGGCAGTTCCGCCGTCTTTAACTTGTAAAAGAGCCGGAAGTTTCCTCCCGGCAGGCCGGTAATCCCGTCATGGACCACGACGTGTTCCGCCTCGCTGTACCAGACGCACCACCCCGGTTCCTGTCCCAGCGTGTATGTTTCCAGGTCCGCCATCCCGGAAAATTCCAGTGTCTTTGTGTCCGTGTCATATGTCCATGTGTTTCCGTTTCTGTCCTTGCCGGATAACGGTCTTTCCTTTCCGTCAGCAGCTTCCACCCTTATACTTTTGTCCAGCCCGGCTTTTATGAACAGTTTTTTGTATTTTTTCAGGCAGCTTTTCGGGACTTTTATTACGGTGTTTTTGTCCATCCGGTCAAACGCGCCCTTAAACACATGATCAAGCTTTTCTGACCGGATGGTGATTTCCTTTAGTTTTTTACAGTCCTGGAAGATTCCGGGACTGCCGTAGCTGTCCTCCCCCTTATAAAAGCCGGTCACGTTTTTTGGGATTTCGATATGGGTGATACCGGAACAGCCGAAAGCCTCTCTTTCTATTCTCTTTACGGAGTCAGGCAGCCTTATTTCTGACAGTTTCCTGCAACCGTAGAACAAGCTATCCCCGACTGTCTTCAGGTTATCCGGCAGACGGACAGATTCAAGGTTGTAACAGTTGGCAAAAGCAACCTCTCCGATTTTTGTCACTTTATCCGGAACATTAATTTCTTTTATGCTCTCACATTCACAAAATGCCGCTCTTCCTATGTATGTGACTTTTTCCGGAATCCATATGCTTTTCAGGCTGCTGCACCAAGCAAAAGCATGACTTCCAATGGAAGTAATATTTTCTGACATTTTAACTGTTTCCAGCCGCCAGCATCCGTCAAAAACATCACCCCCTATATATGTAACTGTATCCGGCAGGTCAATGGTTTTTAATTTATAAAAATCAGAAAATTCTCCCTCTGGCAGACCGGTTATCCCTGGTTCAATCACAAGATGCTCAGCTTCATCATTCCAGCACCACCATTCCGGTTCTGGAATATGCCCGTCCATTTCAAATTTCTCCAAATCCGTCGTTCCGGAAAAGGTCAGCGTTTTCGTTTTCCTGTCATATGTCCATGTGTTTCCGTTTTCATCCTGCCCTGTCAGGGGTTTTGCTTTTGCAGCCAGAGAATTACTGCCCAGAAGAAACATACCGGCAGCCAGGAAGAGTACCAACGCTGTCTTTTTTATCATTCTCATCATCCTGCTCATTTCCTTTTCCCCTATATTTCAGCTACATCCTTAATGTTTTCATTATCGGCATTATCTGCCGCATCCTTCAACTTCTTCGAAGCATTTTTCCCGGGTGCCAGATAATCAGAGAATTTTATGACCCCATATGAATAAATCAAATACTTCTTTTTTAAGGAGTTCTTTTTATATTTACTTGCCACCTTGCATTTTTTGTAATAATTAACTACAGCAAAAACTTCCTTCGTTCCCTTATCACGGGCATCAATGGAAGCTATAACTGCATCACGCACCTTCATTGCACTGTCCCATCTGTCTGACATACGATTTATATCATCTGCTGTTTTAATACTATGCCTGAACTTCTTCCATTTCCCTCGCAGGGTTGACAAACTGTCCGACTCCATGCCTGGTCTTTCCTTTTTTGTTCCCTCTATTCCCGCTGTGCTGTGGGCAAATATATCAGCAGCAGTGTGAAGTGCCAGTCCATACAGAAAGAGTACTTTATCTTTTTGGGAGATACATTCGTGTTTGGCAAATCCCCCGCATTTTTCCGTTGTTTCAACCAGCTTGTCCAATAATTTTTCCTCATTCAGGTATTTAGTATTTTTACATTCTTTTTTTATAATCCATTTCCCCTGGCTGTACATCTTCTCTGCAGCTTTTGAAATAAACAGATAAGCTTTCACATAATTACAGTCGGAATATCCATGAAATTCGGGATTGTCATGTCCGTCCACCTTCGATACTAATTTATCCGGCCAGAGTGTTCCTTGCTGTATTTTTCCCATTTTATCTGTCATGAATTCATGCTGCGCTTTTTTCCAGTACCCTTCCACCGTCTTCTCATCCAGGCACAGCAGCGCATCCATATTACTGTCTATCTCATACTCTTCCACAGCTGCCTCCGGCGCATGGTACTGCTGTTCAAATTCATGGTAGTTCTGCAGTGCATACTCACAGTCGATCAGCCCGTACCCGTATTTCTCCCTGCTTCCAAGGCTCCTTGCGGTCACATCAATTAACTTCCGGATAAAGTCACTGTTTTTTGACAGGTCCTGCTGCCACAGCACTGCCGCCAGTGCCGTCACCTGCGGCGCCGCCATGCTCGAACCGGAGAAGCTCGTCAGCATCCCGAACGGCCCGTAGGAGGTGACGTCCTGCCCCGGTGCAACCACTTCCAGTTCCTTCCCGGTGGAGCCTGATTTCGCACCCGTTCCGCTGCAGGTTACGGCACCCACTGCCATGACCTCCCCATATTTTGCCGGGTACTGGATGTTCCCGCCGTTTCCGGCTGCTGCAACCAGCAGGATTCCCTTGTCATACGCTTTCTTTACCGCGCTGTGCAGCTTTGCAGAACCGGAATTCACGCCGCAGCTGATGTTGATAATGTTTACGTTGTTTTCCACTGCCCAGTCATATGATTTGTCCACCGGCTGGCTTTCCCTGAGCATCTGATAGCTGTTCGGGATGTCAGGATTTCCGGTAAAGGATGCCTGGAAGCCAAAGGAAACTGACTGTCCCGGCGCAATGTTCTGGTTATGCCCTGCATTCTTGACATTATAATTACGTGCAGAGTGGTAAGTTACCTCCGCGTTCCAGATGTTGCTGTATTCATCTGCCGACTGGTAGGACAGCTCCCAGTTTTCTATTGTACTGCTGCCCGTGTTTGTTATGGTTACATTTGCTGTGTACTGGTTTTCCCAGATGGAATCAATGACATATTTTACGGTAAAGCCGTTCCCGTTAAATACAGTTTCTTTTTGTACATCCTGCTTTTGTTCTGCTTGCTGCGCATATATATCTGGTGGTATGCTTCCGGATAAATTTGTAAAACACAGCATAAAAGTAAGTAATAGAATAGTAATTTTCTTCATTTCATCTTCCTCCTTTTAAATTTTTTAAAATGTAATTACTATAATAAAAATAATATCATATATACAAACAGATAACAACCCATATTTCCATATTTTACATAGAAGGCACATGACCGGGCAGAAAAGGGTGTCCCCCGGGTCATTTCATGACTTTGGGGACACCCTCCTGTAGTACTCTCTGGAAAATGTAACAGTACTGAACTTCTTTTCGCTGCTAATGGCTTTTACTTTTACCTTTTTGTCCAGTCCGGCTTTCCGGAACAGTTTTTTGTATTTTTTCAGGCAGCTTTTCGGGACTTTGATTACGGTGTTTTTTTCAATCCCGTTCCATGAACCTTCATAAAGGTGAGCCAGCTTTTTTGACTTTATGGTAATCTCCTTTAACCCTTCGCAGTATGGAAAAACACCTTCCCTGTCGCAGGTTTTTCTGTCCTCGTAAAAGCCCGTCACGTTTTTGGGAATTACAATCCGGATTATCCCCGACTCACAGAATGCATTTTTCTTAATCTTTGTCAGGGAATCCGGCAGTTTTATCCCTTTAAGGCTTTCACAGCAGTTAAACACGCCCTCCTCCACAGTCTTTAGTTTTTCCGGCAGGCGGACGGATGCAAGGCTGTGGCAGCCACTGAAGGCATATGAACCGATTTTTTCCACGCTGTCCGGGATTACTATTTCCTTTAATTCCTCACAGCCGGAAAACGCCCTCTTCCCAACAGAAGTCATGCCTTCCGGAATCCCGGCTTCCTTTAACCGGTAGCAGTCGGCAAATGCCATCTTTCCGATATATGCGGTATTTTTTGGAATCGTTATGGTTTCCAGTTCCTTACAGTCGTAAAACGCATAGTCCCCGATGGATTCCACACTGTCCGGAAGTTCCGCCGTCTTTAATTTATAAAAGAGACGGAAGTTTCCTCCCGGCAGGCCGGTAATCCCGTCATGTACTATAACGTGTTCCGCCTCGCTGTACCAGACACACCACCCCGGTTCCTTTTCCGATGTATATTTTTCAAGGTCCGCCGTCCCGGAAAATTCCAGTGTCTTTGTATCCGTATCATATGTCCATGTATTACCGTTTTTATCCCTTCCGGATAACGGTTTTTCTTTTTCATCAATGGCTTCCACCCTTACACGTTTGTCAAGCCCTGCTTTTTTAAACAGTTTCCTGTATTTTTTCAGGCAGCTTTTGGGGACTTTGATAACGGTGTTTTTGTCCAGCCGGTCAAATGCGCCCTTAAATACATGGTCAAGTTTTCTGGACTTTATAGTAATTTCCTTTAGTTTTTTACAGTCCTGAAAAACTCCGGAACTGCCATAACTGTACTCCCCTTTATAAAAGCCGGTCACATTTTCCGGGATTTCTAAATGGGTGATGCCGGAACAGCCGAAAGCCTTTTCCCCTATTTTCCTTATTGAGTCAAACAGTTCTATCGTTGTTAGCTTCTTACAGTTACGAAACAGTCCCTCCTCAATTTTCTCCAGTTTCACCGGCAACCGGACGGTTTCAAGGTTCTTGCAGCTTGCAAATGCATAACTCTCTATTTTGGTCACTTTGTCCGGGATGTCTATTTCTGTTATGCTCTCACATCCATCAAATGCCCCACTGCCTATGTATGTAACATTTTCCGGAATCCATATATTTTTCAGGCTGCTGCATTCATAAAAGGCATCCTCTCCAATAAAAGTAGTATTCTTTGACATTTCAACCGTTTCCAATCGCCAGCAGTTATAGAAAACATCATCTCCAATGTATGTTACTGTATCCGGCAGTTCAACCGTTTTCAATTTATAAAAATCAGCAAACTCCTCCCCCGGCAGACCGGTAATCCCCGGTTCAATCACAAGATGCTCAGTTTCATCATACCAGCACCACCATACCGGTTCCGGTCTGTGCCCGTCAAGCTCAAATTCTTCTAAATCTGTCGTTCCGGAAAAGGTAAGTGTTTTTGTTTTCCTATCATATGTCCATGTATTTCCGTTTTTATCCTTCCCTGATAACGGCTTTCCTTTAGCAGACAAGGAATTTATATTCAGTAAATCATCCCCACTACTATTGGTAACCGCAGAGCTGTCTGTTTTGCCCCCCTTTAACTTTTCTTCATATTGTTGAATCACGTTTTCAATTTTTTCATTGCTGGCATTTTCTACAACCTCTTTTAATTTTTTGCTTTTACCAGGTTTTAAGTACTTGGATAAATTTATAACGCCATATGATTCCACCACATATTTCTTTTTTTTCCCATCGGTTTTATATTTTTTTGCTGTAGTACATTTCTTATAGTGTTTTATTTCCTTGAAAACATCCTTCGTGCCGGTTTTATGTTTATTAACTGACTTTTCAATTATTTTATAACAAACATTCTGTGCAGTTATCCAGCGAATATTCAAGCACTCTGGATTATCTGCATCTCCAGTTGAATGACTGAGATGTTGCCATTTGGCACATATTTTTTTTAAACTCATCTCCTTCGTTTCTTTTCTTCTGCTTTTATCATTTCTGCTTTCATCACTTACATATCCTTTCGTACTGTGGGCAAAAATATCAGCAGCCGTGTGGAGAGCCATCCCGTACAGAAATTCTCCCTTCTGATGATCGGATTTACATTTTTTCTCAGTAAACCCATTATTCTCTGTTGCTGCTTTTAACTTTTTTAACAGTTCTTTTTCCTTTTTTGAGCAGTCTTTTTCTGAAAGCCATTTTCCACTATGATACATATGCTCTGCTACTTTCGATATAAACAGATATGATTTAACATAATTATAATTGGAATATCCATGAAAAGCTGGATTATCATGCCCTCTCACCTTTGATTCCAATTTGTCTGGCCAAAGAGTTCCTTCTTTTATTTTCTTCATACGATTTGCTATAATTTTATGCTGTTCTTTCCCCCAGTACCCTTCCACCGTCTCCTCATCCAGACACAGCAGCGCATCCATATTACTGTCAATCTCATACTCTTCCACGCTGCTTTCCGGCGCATGGTACTGCTGTTCAAACTCATGGTAGCTCTGCAGTGCATACTCACAGTCGATCAGCCCGTACCCGTATTTCTCCTTCTTTCCAAGGCTCCTTGCGGTCACATCAATTAACTTCCGGATAAAGTCACTGTTTTTTGACAGGTCCTGCTGCCACAGCACTGCCGCCAGTGCCGTCACCTGCGGCGCCGCCATGCTCGAACCGGAGAAGCTCGTCAGCATCCCGAACGGCCCGTAGGAGGTGACGTCCTGCCCCGGTGCAACCACTTCCAGTTCCTTCCCGGTGGAGCCTGATTTCGCACCCGTTCCGCTGCAGGTTACGGCACCCACTGCCATGACCTCCCCATATTTTGCCGGGTACTGGATGTTCCCGCCGTTTCCGGCTGCTGCAACCAGCAGGATTCCCTTGTCATACGCTTTCTTTACCGCGCTGTGCAGCTTTGCAGAACCGGAATTCACGCCGCAGCTGATGTTGATAATGTTTACGTTGTTTTCCACTGCCCAGTCAATTGCCTTTATCAGGCGGTTCACGGTTGTTTTGTTGTCGGAATCCAGCACCTTTGCGGAATACACGTTGATGTACGGACTAATGCCGTCTATCTTTTCGTTCATGATTTTCTGCAGGTATTTGTCCTCAAACTGGTAACTGTCCTCCTTTACTGCGGAGTTGGAACAGAGCAGTCCCGCCACCGCCGTGCCGTGTCCGGACAGGTCATCAAAAAGGGGATTGCTGTCGTCATACCCGTCCACGAAGGTTTCCCGCTTTACGATGTTCATGTTTGCGGAATAGTCAACCCCGGAATCTATGACCGCAACATTTACGGCATACTGGTTTTTCTTTGCCGCTTCCATGACGGTGCCGGAATCCGCGTGCGTCATGATGCGGTTCCATTCCTTGTCAAAGTCCACATACCATTTGCCTTTTTTGTACTGGGTTACGGATATGTTCTGCGGTTCATGCATGGCACTGCCGTCCGGAAAACTTAACTGCATCCCGAAGGTTTCGCTCATTCCCGGCTGTATCACGGCATTGTACCCGCAGTTTTTCAGCCGGTATGTATGTTCGCTGGCGGATGCTATCTCCGCCCTCCAGATGTTGTCAATCCTGTCCGGCAGGTCAAACTGCAGGGACCAGTCCTCTATGTTTTCATCGGAACTGTTGTAAAGGGTCACTTCCATGATACAGCCATTGTTCCACTGGTTCTGGATGTTACAGGTCACCTGGCAGTCACTGCCGTCCACCGGCTGGCTTTCCCCGAGCATCTGGTAGCTTTTCGGGATGTCAGGGGTCCCGGTAAAGGATGCCTGGAAGCCAAAGGAAACTGACTGTCCCGGCGCAATGTTCTGGTTATGCCCTGCATTCTTGACATTATAATTACGTGCAGAGTGGTAAGTTACCTCCGCGTTCCAGATGTTGCTGTATTCATCTGCCGACTGGTAGGACAGCT
>CANOLA010000002.1 GCA_947566705.1 uncultured Lachnospiraceae bacterium
ATTTCCCTTATTAAAAAAAGAATAAAAAACTCAATAAAAAAACCGGTACACAGAAGATATATCCTTGTACTGCCCATGCCTGATGTCAGTCTGGATATGGGCGTTTTTGTAATTCCGGATATGAAATAAAATAAAATGTTTCCGAGCAGAATGTCAAAAATATTATAGACAATAATGGTCATTATTTTTTTGACCGGATTTCCCTCATAGCAGATTAATGATACAATAAAAATAACCAGCATACAGACAAGCGACATGACTGCGTTGGATATGTGCTGATACGGGGTGGCTGTCAGAGGAAGGTAAATAATTCCAAATGCAACAAGGATCCAGCTCCGGTAAGAAGCAGATTTTTTGAAAAAAATTCCGAGAACATACACGCTGTAAATATAATATGGCAGACACGCCAGTATCTCAGCAGCTTCATAAAACAGTGACATGGTAATGGCTCCTTTGGTAATTCAGGTACGCTTCCCGGAACATATTCCGGCAGGAACGGCTGATGGTAATTTCACAATCGTTTTCCAGCGTGATTTTATGGTTATGGTATGAACTGATATACCTCAGGCTGACCAGAAAACTCTGGTTCACCTGTATAATGGAATGGGCTGATAAAAAAGCAGCATAATCGGAAAGCTTTCCCCTTACAGTGCAGACCTGGCCGCGCGTGTGGAATTTCAGGTAATGTCCGGCGGTTTCCACATAATCAATTGTAATCATGGGAAGAAAAATATCCTCTTCTATGGTGCGCAGTTTGATAACAGCATCCGTCTTTGTGTGTGCAGAAAAAAATGCCATGACTGCCTCCTTGATTTCCGCATCCAGATATTCCTTCCGGATAAAACGGAACGGAGCATACCGGATGGATTCGTACACAGCGTCGTACAGGCTGCTGACAAAAATGACAGAAGCCTCCGGATATATGCTGTGAATAACCTCGGCCAGTTCCATTCCGGTGTTTCCCGGCATTTTAATATCAAGAAAGTACAGATCGGCACGTTTATCAATGTATTTCAGAAATTCGTCGCTTCCGGTATAGCTTTCGATTTCCGTATCCTCCTCCAGTTCTTTTGTGTACTTCGCAGCAAGCTCATGGATCTGGCGGCAGAAAATTTCCTCATCATCGCATATGACAATCCGGTACATGACATCCTCCCGTTTCCTGATAATAATCTATTATACATCATTCCCCAGGCAAAAAAAGTGCAAAATCTGCCAAAAACAGGTTAAATCTGCCAAGTTATTGATTTCCATAAAACCGTGTTTTATATTTATAAAAAATCTTAAAGGGGGAGATATCGTTGGTTCAAAATCTGATTCGGTTGTCCGGGGAGAGTCACGATTCTGAAGTGGTTGCCTATGGAATGGATGTGATATATTCCGGACTGGCTGCATTACTGCTTCTGCTGCTGACTGGCTGGGCGTCACATCATTTGCCGGAGACACTGGTTTATATTGTCAGCCATTTCCTGCTTGTCCGTGTTATGGGAGGATATCATGCACATACGCGGCTGGGATGTATCCTGCTTACTTCTGCCATGTGTTTTCTCTGTATATGGATATCGGATATGGTATGGAATAAGGTTTCTGCCGGGGATATTGCTGTGTCATACATAGTTTATTTCTTTTGTGTATTCCGGCTGGCTCCTGCAGAACATTCAAACAAAAAAATGAGCAGGGATACATATAGAAAAAATCGAAAACGTTCCTTGTTTTATATGGCAGCTGCATATTTAGTGGTAATGATTTTCTGGATAACTGACCGGAGAATGGCTTGTGTTTTCTGGGTCAATATTTCAGAAATTGTTATATCAATGATAATTGGGAAGGAGGTGTATGTTCATGCTGAAAGAACAAGCAGCAAAGCTGATAGTTAGGATTGCGGAAAAGGCGGCGGAAAATGCCGTGTGCAAGGCATCCCCGTGGGATAAGTTTCAGCCGGAGGAATCTGCCAGGGTAAGGGAATGGGCAGAGGAAAACAGGAGAAACAAAAAAACGGTATGATGCTATTTTAGCCGTACCAGGTATGGGTCTTACGAAGGGAGGTGAGGGCATGTATAATGAATATGCGGCAGGACACAGCATTTCTGCGGAGGGGACTGGTCCGGTTCCGGCATATTTCCGGGGACCGCCAGCAGACAGTTGTTAAACTATTGATTTCCTGTGGAAAAAGCTGAGTTATGAAAGGAGATTTTAAACATGAAAAATTTAAAGAAGACAGTAGCAAAAATGATGGCAGGAGTCCTACTGGTTACAATGGTTCCGTCTGCAGCGTATGCTGACAGCCCTGCCGGTGAGGAAGAGGTTTATATGCCGACATGGATGGAGGCGGGTTCCGTTATTGTGTATGATGAAGACCTTAACTGCACCATTGTAGAGGGCGGTGAACTGGACGCTGGGGATATTGCCAGAAGAGATGATATTGCCGAAGTAGGTCTTAAAAGCCGCGACGAGGAAATGCTTGCAAGTCCAAACACAAAGGTGGAGTATGATTCCCATGGGTTTATCCAGAATGTTTACTATCTGGTCCCGGGGACGGAGGATGAATACCAGTTGTCCGGTGCATTCAGGGCAAGAAAGGGATCCGGTGTTATGGCTGCTGGAACCAGCTATACCTATGGAAGCTATAAAAATTATGATACGGGAAAAACCCAGAGCTGCAAGCTCACAAGAAGTAAGGATGGGAAAACCATGACGGGAACCGGTCGCATTACATATTATACGGGTGAAAATGGTGAAGCAGGATCTCATAAACTGGTTGCCTATGACTGTGCCACAAAGATGGATTATGATGACGTAAAAGGTGGTACTGTGGTTACCGCAAAAAACACCTACGCAAATAAGTCGCAAAAATATAAAAAATATGATGTTGGCTCACTGCCAGCTGCAATTCTTGATATCTGGTCCAGTAGCAATGTAAATCCAATTAAGGATATAACCACGCGTGGAAATATTGATAATGTGTATTCAGGGCATATTTCCCACGATGTTGTCTTATATTAAAGAAGGGTATCATCATGCAAACGGGAAAATGGCCAGTTTTGGCAATAATGGTTTTTCTTTCTGCCATTTGCTTTTCTGCCTGCAATGCAATACCGCAGGGGGAAAAACGGATGGAACCAGATAAACATTCTGAAACAGAGTCAATAACAGAAGAACAATTGGGGCAGGAAGTCCCGGCAGGGGTGGATAGCCACCCCTACCTTTCCATCACATATGGCAGGGACAATCCCAATAACACCACTGGCAGGGATATGGTTTTTTATACGTATGACATGGTGACAAAAGAACTGAAGACGGAATGTGTTATACCATTTGATTCCCAATATGCCTGTGGGGTGGTCTCCAAAGCAAAAAACACGGTGTATTATTCAGGCAGATCTCAGCCAGATATCCTTGGTTCTTGTGATGGTATCTGGGCGTATGATATTGGAACAGGTGATTCGGAGCTCCTTGAAAAGAAGAACTGGTCATATAATAGTATAACGGTAATGGATGACGGCAGACTTCTGGTTATGGCGATGACGAAGGAGCACCCAATTCAACCGGCAGTGTTTGATCTTAAGACAAAAAGCTTTACCTATATGTCGGATGTAAACAAAGAACCGTTTGATCTTTACAGCTGCGGTGCAACCGATCTTGGTTATAACTATAAAACGAATGAAATCGTAAGCGTTTACCAAAATGAGAAGGAATCATATAGGTCTGAATATCTGGGGAATAGAATATCAATTAACACTTATATTTCGATTTCTTCCAAAGACATGGTAAAAGATAGGGAAAGAACTTTTTCCATCAGCCTCAAGGCGGAGGATCAGGTGATGTCGGCGACACAGATTTCAGGTAATAAGTTTCTGGTAGTGGTAAGCCATACGGATGAGGATACGCTGGATATAGAGAAGAAACTGTATTTGCTTACATTCAAGGATAAAAAAGGTACGCTGACAGCTATTGATTCACAGTATCGGCATTCAAGTGACTGGAAAACTGATGACAGTGGCAAAACATTTTATTTTATGCTCCAGTCGGAGGAAAACCCGGAGCGTAGTCTGTGTTGCTACGACACGGAAACGAAGGAACTTACCACGATTTTAAGCGGCAGTCAGGAAGAAAATGGTCATGTCATCAATTTCTCAATACTGGCACCGGGAAGCTGACAGGAAATGCAGGCTCAAACACATAAAAATGGGGGAATATACATGAAATGGGATAAAAAAGAAACAACAAAAGGATGCAGTCTTTCCGTATGCAGAACATTTTTATGCATGTTGCTCTGCTTGTCCATGCTGGTGCCGTTTTCTGATGGAGGAACCGTCGGTGCAGCAGTAAAAAAGACGGAGAAAGCAAAAAAGCTTCCCTATTTCGAGGTCATGGACTTTTCAGAAGGTATGGCATGCGTGACCGTATGGGGGGACGGCGGGGCAAAATTCGGTTTTATTGACAAAAGCGGAAAGGAGATCGTAAAGCCGGAATATGACAAGGCACGCGGTTTTGTGGAGGGCATGGCATGCGTGTATGCGCTGAAGGACGGGGATTACAAATGCGGTTTTATCAATAAAAAGGGAAAGAAAACCGTAAAGCTGAAATATGACGATGCCGCGGACTTCTCGGATGGCATGGCGCGTGTGGAAAAATACGGGGAATACGGTTTTGTTGACAAAAACGGAAAGGAAGCCGTAAAACCGGAGTACGACCTTGCCGGGAGTTTTTCGGAAGGGCTTGCAGCGGTGCAGACCAACGGCAGGTGGGGGTATGTCAGCAAAAAGGGAAAGAAAACCATAAAACAGAAATATGATGATGCCGGAAGCTTTTCAGAAGGACTGGCATGCGTGGAAAAAAACAAAAAATGGGGGTTCATCAATAAAAAAGGAAAGGAAGTCATAAAGCCGCAGTACAGTTATGCGGACTATTTTTCAGAAGGACTTGCGCTGGTGGTAAAAAACGGCAGGTTCGGCTACATCGACAAAACCGGGAAACGTGTCATAAAAATGAAATATGAAAGTGCAGGTGTTTTTTCAGAGGGGCTTGCGCGTGTGTCAAGAAACGGAAAATGGGGGTTTGTCAATAAAAAAGGAAAGGAAGTCACAAAAATCAAATATGACAGTGCAGGTGATTTTTCGGAAGGGCTTGCATGGGTGGTCAAAGACGGGGAGTACGGTTTTATAAACACGGAAGGAAAAGAGGCTGTAAAACCAGTGTATGACTGTACGGGCAATTTCCATAACGGCAGATGCTGGGTGAAGGTCATGGAAAAAACCGGGGATGCTTACTGCGAAAAGTACGGCTACATTGACAAAACCGGAAAAGTGGTCACGGTCATCGGATACAGTTATACCGGGGATTTTTCGGACGGACTTGCATGCGTACAGTCAGGCGGCGGTGAATATATCATAAACACCAGTGGAAAGGCCGTGTTTTCAGTTGCGGGGGACGGGGATTCCCTATCAGGGGAGGAAGGACATCCCTATCTGTCCATCACATACGGCAGGGACAACCCGGATAACTTTACCGGCAGGGACATGGTGTTTTACACTTACGATCTGGCGGCAAAGGAGCTGAAGGAGGAATGCGTCATACCGTTTGATTCCCAGTATGCCTGCGGGGTGGTTTCAAAAGCAAAAAACACGGTGTATTATTCGGGCAGGTCGCATCCGAACACCCTGGGGTTCTGTGACGGCATCTGGGCTTACAGCCTGAAAACAAAAAAATCCCGTCTGCTGGAAAAGAAGAACTGGTCGTACAACGGAATCATGCTGACGGATTCCGGCAGGCTTCTGGTCATGGCGGTGACAAGGGAGCATCCGATCCAGCCGGCACTGTTTGACCTTAAGACAAAAACCTTTACCTATATGTCGGATGCAAACAGGGAACCGTTTGACCTTTACAGCTGCGGTCCGACCGACCTTGGCTATAACTACGGAACGAATGAAATCGTAAGCATTTACCAGAATGAGAAGGAAGTGTACCAGCCTGAATTCCGGGATGGTGAAATACCCATTAACACCTATATTTCGGTTGCTTCCAGCGACCTGGTAAAGGACCGGAAAAGAACCTTTTCCATCAGCCTGAAGATAGAAGATGAGGTGACATCGGCGGCACAGGTGTCAGAAAATGAATTTCTGGTGGTAATAGAGCATACGGACTGGGATACGCTGGATACAGAAAGCAAACTGTACACGCTTACATTTAAGGATGGAAAAGGAACGCTGAAACCATCGGATTTACCGTACCAGAATTCATCCTGCTGGAGAACCGCTGACGGCGGAAAAACATTTTATTTCATGGTTCAGACGGAGGAAAACCCGGAGCGGAGCCTGTGCTGTTACGATACGGAGACAAAGGAGCTTACCACGATTCTAAGCGGAAATCCGGAGGAAAACGGACATATCATTAATTTTTCCATATTGGCGCCGGGGAGCTGACGGACGGGGAATCTGCCACGGTGCATAAGGCACTGGTTATTCACAGGAAGTCGGATTTAGTACAGACTGATATTTAACAAGGGAGAAATACGATGAAGGGCACAAATGTAAAAACAAGAATGATGATAATGGGGATGCTGCTTTATCAGGCTGCATCACACAGAAGAGCGGGCAGGTACCGGAAACGGGAACTGTACCGGAAGCTGCCTCTGTAATTGAAAACGATATAACTGCAGAGTTTGCACATAATTTGTAAATATAAGAGTGGATTTTTCAGTGAAGCCAGATATAATAAAAGCGTAGAAATTCGGAACAGTTTTTTGGAAGGAGGTTTTTTGCTATGATTAGTGTATTCCAGGAAACACAAACTCAAAACATGGAGGTGGTTTTTTATAGGAAAAGGAGCTGTGGCATATGAGACGGTATCCCTGCTGTCTGCATACATGCCATTTGCAATCTTTTCTGGACAGAGCGGATTCTGTAGCATTTTATGTGGATGACCGGAAAGCAGATAAATATTCCCATACCTGTCAGAGGAGCTGGCGTGGAACTTATGATATCATACTGTTGGATCATGTTTCTGACTTTGAAATGATTCAGTGTGTTTATAATAAGAATAAAGATAGGTTTTTTAGAGGCTTCTGGCATGATGGTGGGTACATAACCATGCCCAATTAACAACTGCATATTGAAACACCACCTGTGTTCCTTTAATGTATTAACGACAAAGAAAAAACATAAAGGAGTTCCCACAGATGGTTTCTGTTAATACATTATGCAAAAATATCCTGATATTGGAACCAGTATGACCACATTTGCAACAGCAACATTTACAGGAAACTGGACACCAAATTATAAATAAGATATAGTACAAATGGAGAAGGGGGTATTATTTTACCATCTTCTCCATAATAAAATTTACATAAGGGGATGGTTTTGTGAAGCAAATCAGTATCAGAATCTGGTTAAAAGAAAATTGCTTTTTCTTACTGTCAGTCTTTCTGTCGGTCTGTGTACTGGAATATTCTTATTATATGATAACCGTAGTCGAGCCACGTGTCGGGACAGATAATATTATTAACGGGATGCTTAAGTGCATGGGACAAAGCGGAGAGGGCTGGATGGGCATTTTGTACCCATTATTTGCAGTCCTGCCTTTTTCCATGGTGTATGTCAGGGATTATAAAAGCGGCTATCTTGGAAGTCTGTTGATACGGCAGGGAAAGAGGAAATATTATTGTGAAAAAATCAGAAAGAATTTTCTTGGTGGGGGATTAGCGCTTGCACTGCCGCTTCTGGCATTTGCTTTTCATCTGTTTATTGTTCTGGATGTGGATGCACCGCTGGAAGATGACAATGGTTATACTCCGGCACATTTTCTGGCTGGGCTGGCGTATGAAAATGTTTATGGATATGTTGCCATGATGATAGTGGTCGCATTTTTTTGTGGAGCAGCCTATGCAGTTTTTGCACTTGGAATATCTTCCTGGCTGAAAAACGGGATTCTGACGCTGTTTCTCCCTTTTGCCGGAACAATTATTCTTGCTTTTGTTATGCAGGGGATTGAAGTGCTGAAGCCGTTTGATTTCCTGCTCCTTTATAATCCGAGTGCAGGCACACTTGGAAATCCTGTGCATGTAGCACTTATAGATATGGTGCTTCTGGTTTCCGGTGCGGCACTGTTTTTGACGGGGGTGGGACGCTGTGGGGAAAATTAAAAGCTGTGTAATACTGTTTGCCGTTTTTTTGGTATCTGTGGAAATTTTGTATCACCAGTATCTTTTATCCAAAGAAGTCCCAAATCTGTATGATTGGTTTCTGGAAGTGACAGGAGACCGTTACATGATCCTGATTGTACAAGGAATCACCACCGTTTTTCTGGAATATTTTGCAGTCAGGCGTCTGGTGAAGGATGAATGTATACGGATGAGATACCAGAACTGTTACCGCCTGGTTATGGCAGGCATACGGGAAATCTGGAAGGTTTCCTTTTCTGTTATAGGAATTCTTGCAATTATTACAGTCCTTGTTTATTTGGCAGGGCAGGGAATAAATGGCCTGCATTTTTATGATGCAAAACCTCTGGTTCTTCTGGGAAACCTCCTGTTTATGGATATTGTTTGCGGTTGTCTTCTGCTTTCACTCCTGCTTATGGGGATAAAGGAGAAAGCATCTGTCTGTTTTATACTGATGCTGCTGGTGATTAATCTTGGTGTAAGCGGTTCTGTGTTTGGAATGCAATCTGCCACGGCACGTTTTACATGGATTGGAAATGTCATGGTTCCTTCGCTCGAAAACCGTTACGGAATCCATGTTTTATACTGGGGAGTCTGGATACTGGGAAGCCTTTTTACAGCTTTGCTAAAATTGTCAGTGTCTTGGGGAAAAATCAAAATAAGACTGCAGGGGAAGCTTTTTTATACGGTTTCCACGGTACTGGCGGTTGCCATGGTGTTTGCCGCATATGGTTTTTTCTTTCAGAATTATGCGGATCTTTCCGGGATTCACCCTGTTGCGGACTGGTTTTTGTATTTTGCAGGATTTGAAAAACCGGATATTTTCCTTCTAATGTACTTGTTTTACCATGTCCCGGTCTGGACAGGTGTGTATTTTTTTATGACGCAGTTTTTTTTCATGTATGCCCTGCAGTATATTCTGCGTGGAGGAAATATGTTCCGCTTTTACTGGAAGCTGCTTAAAGCTGCGGCTGCCCTGACCACGGTGTATTATGGTATAGGGCTTGCAGCACTGGGGCTTTCTGGTCTGGCTGTGGCAGGAGATGCGAAAGGTGCAGTTCCTGTTACGGGAAACCCGGTGCTTCTTTTTATAAATCTCCTGCTGCAGGACTGGCTTCTGCTTTTATGCATGTTTGGAATATGGCTTGCGGATAGGGAGGAACGGCATACCGGGGCTGTGGGGGTTATCACCGTGCATCTGGTTCTTTCCGGGCTGGCAGCGAAATACCCGGCTGCTGCGGCATGGCTGCCGCTTACAGGCGGTGTGTACCTCTCACACAGTAATATGCAGGAGATGACGGCTTTTGCCCAGACTGTTTTTCTGGTAGTGGCAGTTTGGACTGTCGGATATATGCTGGTATATAAGTATGGGGAAATATTTTCACGGAAGAAAGGAGGCGGTATCATATGATAGAGCTGTGTGGTGTAACAAAGGAATTTCATGGAAATACGGTAGTGGAGGATGTCAGCCTGAAGTTTGAGGAGGGCATGATTTACGGAATTACAGGCAGGAACGGTTCTGGGAAGACCATCCTTCTTAAAATGATTATGGGACTGGTAAGACCGACGAAAGGAGAGGTGTTTATTGACGGGAAACCTCTCCGTGCAGGATTTTTTGCGGAAGATACGGGGGTAGTCTGCGACAGCATTGGATTTCTGCCACAGCTTTCTGCAATGGAGAACCTGTATTCCCTTGCACGAATCCAGAAAAAAATCGGGATACCGGAAATACGGAGGATTCTGGAACGGATGGGGCTTGATGCGGACTCGAAAAAAGTTTACCGTAAATTTTCCCTTGGAATGAAACAGAAACTTGCCATTGCTCAGGCGTTTATGGAACAGCCGCGTATCCTGCTTCTGGATGAACCGATGAACGGGCTGGATGAGGAATCTGTGGAAGATATGCGGGAATTCTTTAAGGAATATGTAAAAAAACACAATGCAGTTATGGTTCTGACGAGTCACAACAGGGAGGATATCGGGGAGCTATGCAGTTGTACATACCGAATTGGAAAAGGAGGAAGATTATGTTTGGAATCACCGGAGAACTGAAAAAAGTACTGCATTTTCGGGTGGTTCTGCCGGTTATTCTTCTGTCTATATTCTTTTTTACCCAGTTCCTGCTTGCACCAAGGAAAATCCTGACGCCGTCATTTACAAATCATTGTATAAGTCCCTGGGATTTTGAATGTCTGGCAACCCTTGTGGATGAATTTGGGTGCTGTGTTTCGGAGGAGGATCTTATTCTGCTGGGGAAAAAGAAGAAAGAGCAGTATGCCGTTATGGTACAAAAGCTGGAGAACAGCACGGAATACCAGAAAGCAAAGGGAATGGCAGAGTGCATTGAACAGCTGGAGGAAAAAATCAAAATGAAAACCGGATATACAGAAAAAGAAGCGGAAAAGGAATATGAAAAAAATCATAAGACAGGTTTTTATACTGGAATTTACAGATATTATTATAAAAACAATTTAATGAAAAAAGAGATATCATTACTGGAAACGGCAGGTGATTTTACGGTAAATGATATGTCTTATCTTTCTGTCTGGATACAGGCGGTAATATTTCTGGTACTTTTACATTACTGGAGGAGGCAGGATGCTGCAGTGCATAAAAAGGACAGAATCTATGCGGGGGTGGTCTGCAGTGTTCTGATTACTGCAATACTTCTTTTGTGTTATCAGCTGTGTGGAACCGGTCTGGGGTTCTGGAATTTCAGGGACTGCCCCATGGAATATGGGATTTTGTATTTTCCCCTGCCGTTCTGGGGATATGTTCTTCTGCTGAATCTGTGGATTCTTGTTTTTACCGCAGGACATGGGCTGGTTGTATCTGTTTTTTTATCAGGGGCAAAGACTGGATGGAAATGTGTGGGAATCAGTGCTGTTTTTGCTGTAGCAGCGGGGGTGTCCTGCAGACATTTTCTGTTTGTGACGGAAAAGCTTCCGCTGGTCTGCCCGGAAGTGGTTTATCTGGTTCTGGTTGGAGTTATTGCAGGAATTATCGTCAGAAACAAAAGAAAAGAACAGAAGAAATCCCCATCTGCTGTCAGTCAGAAAGTTACTGGGAAATAGTATAAACTAATATTCACCAAGGAGGAAAAAGATGAAGAGAACAACTGTAAAAACAAGAATGCTGATAATGGGGATGCTGCTTTTTCAGGCGGCATCACACAGAAGAGAGGGCAGGTACCGGAAACGGGAACTGTACCGGAAGCTGCCTCTTCAACAGAAAACGATATAACTGCAGATTTTGTATATTTGTAAAAATATATTGTGTATTAAGAATAAAAAGAAAGAGAAACCGTAGAGATGCCATATATGACAATGGATGATGGTGTATTTCCATAAAGGAAGCCAGAGCAGTACATACAGTGTTTATGAGAGCCTGAATTACATCCATGGCATACTGGAGCAGAAGAAAGATCCGGAACGGATGGCACTGGATGTAATGGCTGGTTCCGTGGACGGGGATGGTGCATATATCTGCCTGCCGGTCATATCAGATGCTTCTGAATATACAATGGCGGAAGAAGGGATGCTGGATGGCATAACACCGGTACGGATCATGCGGTTTAATGGGAAAGTGCTGACGGAGGGCGTCCAGGGAGCAGATAATGTTTATTTAGCAGAATGGTCATCTCTGGAAAGTGGTAAGCATGAGCTGGAAACTGTACTGATGAAAAAGGATGGCAGTGAGGAGAGGCTTGCGGTGGAATTTAACTATTAATAAATATTTACAAAATTTACAAAAAAGTGTTGACATTTTCTTATGGTCAGGCTATAATAATCAAGTCGGTCAGGGATGAAATCTTTTCTGACTGATGAAATGGGATCTTAGCTCAGCTGGGAGAGCATCTGCCTTACAAGCAGAGGGTCATAGGTTCGAGCCCTATAGGTCCCATTGGTTTTCCAAGTTTCATACAGATATGGCGAGATGGCTCAACTGGCTAGAGCGTCCGGTTCATACCCGGGAGGTTGAGAGTTCAAGTCTCTCTCTCGCTACGAGAGAAACTGTCGTTTTATGGTTTACACTATGAACGGCAGTTTTTTATTGTATTTATTAGCAGAGTAGAGGGCTTGTTTATAAATTGGATGGATTAAAGTGATAAAATAGGGGATAACTAAGAATAATATAAATAAAATGAGTAAATAAAGTTGACTAAAGTGAAAAAATCACATATGATATAGCAGAAGGAGATGGTGGGATGCTAATCAGGTTTAATATAAAAAACTTTTTATCATTTGATAAAAGAAATGATTCCTGTACAGAGGAATTTTCAATGATTTCAGGAAAAGTCAGAAGCAAAAAGGAGCATCTTTATGATGATGACAGAATTAAACTGTTAAAATTTGCTGCTGTATACGGAGCCAATGCTGCAGGAAAATCCAATTTGGTAAAGGCAATGAATTTTATGCGGGAGACCGTTGTTTCGGGTCTTCCGGACGGGCATACAGAAAAATATTGTAAAGTGAATCCCGGTAATAAGAATCAGCCCAGCTATTTTGAGATTGAGATTATGCTGGATGGAAAATATTATTCTTATGGATATGAAGTTGTTCTCAGCCAGAGCCGATTCGTCTCAGAGTGGCTGGTTGAATTACGTCCGGATAATTCGGAAAAGGTGATATTTGAAAGAAATATTGAAGAAGGAACATATAAACTTGGCTCAGATTTAAGTGTTAAAGGTTTGTCAGAAAAAGTAAACATCTATGCAGATGATATTCGTGATGATTCTACGGCTCTTTTTTTACTTGTAATGAATCAGAATAAAAAAAATCTGTATGAAAAATATGAACAGGCTGGAGTTTTGCGGAAGGTATTTTTTTGGATAAAGTATTATTTTGATATTATTTTTCCGGATCAGCCAGTTTCAGATTATTCATATCTTGCCAAAGCGGAAAACGTGGAGGAAATATGCAGAATTATTACAGCATTTGGAACGGGAATTACCAGTTTTAAAATGGTGGATATGTCATTAGAAAGGATATTAGGGAAATTACCAGACAGTTTAAGACAGAGAGTTATTGCAGATGTTGAACGTAATAGGATACAAATTAGAAATAATGAACATATTAATCAGATAAATATGGCAATGAGAAGCAGGTATGATTTCTTCATCATCACACTTGATGAAACAGAGGAAATTAAGTGCCAGACCATTGAATTTTCACATGGAAAAGAGGATGTTCTCTTCCGGTTTTCAGAAGAGTCAGATGGAACAGTGAGATTACTTGATTTGCTGGAAATACTTCTGGCGGGAAAGGAAAAGACATATGTTATCGATGAACTGGACAGATGTCTTCATCCCAGTCTGACATATAAATTTGTAGAATCTTTTTTGCAGATTGCGGCAGAAAAGAAGATACAGTTAATCGTAACTACCCATGAATCCCGTTTAATGGATTTTGATTTGCTCAGAAGGGATGAAATCTGGTTTATCAATAAAAAAACAGACGGAACCTCGGATATATATTCTCTGGAAGAATATAATGCCAGATTTGACCAGAAGATAGATAAGGCATATTTAGAGGGGCGTTATGGGGGAGTACCGGTTTTTAGCACCATTTTTCCGGTAGAATAATGCTTTGTAGAAACTGATTTCAAACTGGGAGGAGGAAGGGCACGTGAGAGAAAAGAAAAGTTTTGCAGAGCGCGCCAAAGTTTTAACATCAGATGAGGGAAAGAAAAAGTATTATCTGGTATATGAGGGGGAAAGAACAGAAAGCCTATATTTTGATGCCGTGAATGAACTAAAGGAAGAAATAAGGATTAATCCGCTAATCGAGCTTATACCCATTGTGCGCAGTTACAGTGAGGAAGGCTGGAGTAATCCCAGGAAGATTCTGGAACGAATTGTGCAGAATATAGAGGAATTCCAAAGTGGAAATATTTCTTATGAAACGCTTCTAAACTGGATAATGGAGTATTTCCAGGATCAGGGATATATGGCAAACAATCGTCCGCTTAAAAAAAGTATGTGGAATACATTAATATGGATATGCCAGGAACAGTTAGGGGTTACGCTGGATAAAATATCCGGTGATCCGGAAGGAGACTGTGCCAAAATTGTTTCCAGTCTGAAAAAGGAAACTGAACTGGAAAATTTGATGAAAGACATGACAAAAATTATAAAATATGGAAAAATTACATTTGTAGAGGGATTTGATAAGATTTGTTTTATTGTGGACCGTGACAAGGAAAGTTTTACTGCCAGCCAGTATGAGTATGTTTTGGAACAGTGCAGAAAAAGAGGTTTTGGTTTTTATGTGACAAACCCATGTTTTGAATTCTGGCTGTTACTGCATTTTAATGATGTAGTAGAGATTAACAAGGAAAAGCTGCTTGAAAATCCAAAGGTTACTGCAAAACAAAGATATTCTGAGAGGGAATTAAGAAAGCGTATTCCGGCATATAGGAAATCAAAGTATGATGCAAAATTACTGGTGAAAAATATTGATTCTGCAATTCATAATGAAGCAAAATTCTGTGAAGATATAGTACAGTTAAAAGAAGATGCAGGCAGTAATATCGGGCTGCTAATCTGCGAAATGAGAACCGGCAGCCCGGAAAAATAAAATGGTAGGATTATATATTTTTGTTTGACGGACATACCTCTGCCAGCGGGCATTCCATACACTTCGGGTTTCTTGCAGTACAGATGGTTCTGCCATGCTGGATAATCTGGATATTATACAGAATCCACTGCCCTTTCGGCAGTATTTCCATCAGCTCCTTCTCAATAACAACCGGATCGTCGCTTTCTGTCAGTCCGAGTTTTTTTGAAATACGTTTGACATGGGTGTCCACAACGATGCTCGGCTCGTGAAAGATATTCCCGCGGATGACATTGGCGGTTTTCCTGCCTACGCCGTCAAGGGCGGTAAGTTTTTCCAGTTCGGAAGGAACTTCCCCGTCATAAAGCTCCAGCAGTTTTTTTGAGCAGGCAATAATATTTTTTGCCTTGTTTTTGTAAAAACCGGTGGAATAAATATCCTTTTCCAGTTCCCTGATGTCTGCATCCGCAAAGCTCTGGACAGTCGGGTATTTTTTAAATAAATCCGCAGTGACAATATTTACCCTTGCATCCGTACACTGGGCGCTTAACATGGTGGCAATTAAAAGCTGGAAGGGCGTTTCGTGGTGTAAATAGCATTTCAGGTTAGTTCCGTAGGTTTCATTTAATAATGTAACCAGACGGTTTACGTCCGTTTTTTTCTTTCGCGTCATATGTACTCCTTTTTTATTCGCGGCTTTCTTTTCTGAACTGCCGCGGCGTCGTATGGTATTTATTTTTGAATGCACGGTTAAAATATGAAAGATTGTCAAAGCCTGTTTCTGCTGCAATATCAAGTATTGATGAATCTGAGGTGGTGAGAAGCCTCGATGCCATGGTAAGCCGGTAATCTTTCAGATAGTCAACAAAGGTGGTTCCCATGGTATCCTTAAAATACCGCATAAAGTGCGATTCGGAAAAGTCGACGGCAGCGGCAATTTCCGCGATTGTAATTTTGTGCATGTAGTTATTTTCGATATACTTTAACACAATTTTCATCTTTTCCAGGGTTCTGCGCGGTTCTTTCGGGGCACATAAATTCCTGCAGCGGTTATTTAAAATAAAGAAAAACTGAAACAGCTGGCTTTTGATATAAAGCTCGTATCCCTGGGGCATCGTCCGGCATATTTCATCACAGGCATCAATCGGTGCAGCGACATCCCGAAAGTAGGGATAGACCGGGGTAAACACAGTAGGTACCGTGATTTTTCCGGACATCAGTGGCTGCAGGAATTCTGATGTCGTGACGTCGGATTTTCTGGAAATCAGAAGGCTTGGATGAAAAATAATATTTTCGTATTCCATGGCGGAATCATCCAGCTGTCCGATGGAGTGAAGCTGGCCGGGCACAATGAAAACAATGGTAGGCGCCATGACCTTGTACTGGCGGAAATCCACAGTGATACAGCCGCTTCCTTTTTTGATATAGATAATTTCAAATTCATCATGCCAGTGCAGGGGAACCTCCGGAAAATCCAGGGGAATCGAGCATAAATAGGTATTATATGGAAATACCATTTTTCCATGTGTGATTTTTTCATGGTAGTTTTCATATTCCAGGATATTCATACAGCTATCATACCATAACTGCCTTAAAATCTCAAAGTCTTTCACGCAAATATTGACAATATTATCGGTCCTGATATATTATTTAACATAGAAAAAATGCACGGTAAGGGAGAAAAATATGTTAAAAGAAGGAATTACAGCAAAGCGTGAAATTATAGTTACAAAAGAAAATACTGCGAAAACACTAAAAAGCGGGGCGCTGGATGTTTTTGCCACACCCGCGATGCTTGCGCTGATGGAGGAAACGGCCTGGAACAGTGTTCAGGATGAGCTGGAGGAAGGATGCGGTACTGTTGGAACTGCACTTAATGTAAAGCATGTGTCAGCAACACCGGTCGGAATGAAAGTGACCTGTGAAACAGAGCTGGTAAAGGTGGACAATCGGTCGCTGACATTTTCTGTAAAGGCGTATGATGAAGCGGGACTGATTGGAGAGGGCGTGCATGAGCGTTTTATTGTCCAGAATGAAAAATTTCAGTCAAAAGCAGATGCAAAGCGGACAAAGTAATGCTGTACGATAAAGACATCAGGGAGCCCCTGTTTGAGTTTTTAGAGGAGGCATATGGCAAAATCCGGCTGCTGGAGGAACAGGTTATGGGGCGTTCCAGAGCCGATGCCGTTATGGTTGTTTTGGATGCGCTCTACGGAATTGAAATTAAAAGTGATGCAGATACCTATGCAAGGCTGGGCCGGCAGGTGGAAGATTATGACCTTTATTACGATTATAATATTATCGTTGCAGGAACCAGCCATGCGGTACATATTAAAGAGCACGTGCCGGAATGGTGGGGAATTATAACAGTGGAACAGGAAGGCGCGGATGTTGATTTTTATTTTCTGCGCAGACCGCAGAAGAATCCGAAGATGGACTGGGGGCATAAGATTGAGATTCTGTGGAGACCTGAACTTGCCCATATCCAGGAGCTGAACGGGATGTATGCGTACAAGAATAAAAGCAAACGGTTTGTTGCAGACAAAATCGTGGAAACAGTTCCTGCGGAAATACTAAGCGGGCAGCTGTCACAGGAACTGTTTGAGCGTGATTATACAAAAATATGGGATACCATACAGCAGTTTCGGAAAGAAAACGGCCAGAAACCCCGCAGGAGAAAAAGACGAAGGCGAAGGAGAAAACAGTGAAAAGTGCAATTTATGTAATGACGCATAAAACTTTCCGGGTGCCGGAGGATAAAATGTATATACCGCTGCATGTGGGCAGAAAGCCATGGCTTCTGCAGCATGGCATGACAGCGGAAACGCTGCAGTCCGGTAATTGTGACCTGCCGGAAATCTGTACCTATACGGGAGATGACAGCGGGGATAATATTTCAGAAAAAAACTGTTATTACAGTGAACTGACAGGCATGTACTGGGCGTGGAAAAATTCAGATGCTGAAGTAATCGGAACATGCCATTACAGGAGATATCTTTTAAATTCACAGGGATATATGTTTACGGAAAAAGAAATCCTGGATGTGCTTGCGGATTATGATATCATTACAACCAAAAACCTTCAGTTAAATTTTTCCTATTACGAAGGATTTATTTCGCACCATAAAAAAATTTACCTGGATGAAACAGCACGCGTATTAAAAGAAAAATATCCTGCATATTACCAGACTTTTGAACGTCTGGTACACGAAAAGCATACCTATTTTGGAAATATGCTGATCTGCCGCAGGCATATATACAATGCATACTGCGAGTGGATGTTTTCCGTTTTGTCTGAGGTGGAAAAACGGGTGAAGGTGGAAGAGGAGGATTCCTACCACCGCCGGATTTTCGGATTTATTTCGGAGTTTTTACAGTATGTCTGGATTACGCATGAAAAGCTGTCTGTCAGCGAATGCATGGTTGGAATGCTTGGTGAAAAGGCAGAAGTATCGGAAGTGAAGCAGGTGCTTGCAGGATATTTTGCTGCAGGCGATTACGAGCAGGCGAAGGAATATTTTCTTGAGGCAAAAAAAGCGCGCCCTGATATCCTGATGGAGGCATCGGATGTGACAGGAGAACTTCATATGTGTATGGAAGTGATTGCTGTCGCAGGACTGGAACAGCAGGAGTATGGAAGCAACCTGCTGGAAAGGATGCAGGATTTTGACGAACTGATGTCCTACTGCAGCCATTTAAACAGCTATGTGATGCAGAAACAGTGCGGGGAAGTGGAGGAGTCGTTAAAACAGTGGAGGAAAAGCCATGAAGTGACAGATGTTGCCGAAAACTGTGCGCTTGCGGTGGTGAATTCCATCCGGGGAACGGCAAAGGTTCCGGTGTGAGAATGTTCGCACCGGAATTTTTGCAAATAAAACACTTTTTGCAAATAAAAAAAGGAAATCAGCAGGTTTTGCCGAATATTATTAATAGAGCATGTTGTTACAAGTGAGGAAGATATGACAATTCGAGAACAGATTGAGGCAATGGAAAAGGAAAACCTAAGTCCATATGCCTGTCTAAGTATTCATACAAAGGGAAGGGAACGTGAGGAACCGCAGTGCGATATCCGTCCGGTGTTCCAGCGGGACCGGGACCGGATTCTGCACAGTAAGTCTTTCCGCCGTTTAAAGTGCAAGACGCAGGTATTCCTTACACCGATGGGGGACCATTACCGGACGCGGATGACACATACACTGGAGGTGTCGCAGAATGCCCGGACGATAGCCAAGGCGCTGCGCCTGAACGAGGATCTGGTGGAGGCAATTGCCCTTGGTCATGATCTGGGACATACGCCGTTCGGTCATGCCGGAGAGTATATTCTCAATAAGATTTATCCCGGCGGTTTTAAGCATAATGAACAGAGCGTCCGTATTGTCGAGAAGCTGGAAAAAGACGGGGAAGGACTGAACCTGACATGGGAGGTAAGGGACGGGATTCTAAACCACCAGACCAGTCTGATGCCTCATACACTGGAAGGGAAAATTGTCCGTTTTTCTGATAAAATTGCTTATATTAATTCTGATATCGATGACGCCATACGTGCACAGATATTAAGGGAGGAAGATATTCCGGGGGAGCTTCGCAAAACGCTTGGTTATGATACCAGGACAAGGCTCGACCACCTGATTCATGATATTGTGATCAACAGTATGGGCAAGGATGATATTATTATGTCGGCTGAGACTGCGCAGGCAATGCGGGATCTGCGTTTTTTTATGTTTGAGCATGTATATAAAAACCCTGTTGCAAAAGGCGAGGAAGTAAAAGCAAAGGCAATGCTGGAGCAGATGTTTTATTTTTACATGGACCACATCGAAGAGCTTCCGGATAAACTGCGTGCAATGCTTGACGGGGGAGAGGACAGGGGGCGGATTGTCTGTGACTATATATCCGGCATGACCGACCAGTACGCCATCACAAAATTCAAGGAACACTTCATGCCCGAAGCCTGGCAGGTTGATGGTTATTGAAATACATCTCTGATGTATTTCCTACGTACATCGCCCAGCCCGGAAGGGCTGCTGGAATGCGATGTGCTCCTTTAGATTCATCCCTGATGAATCCCTTACCAACGAAAGAAACAGGAGGCCAAAATGCCCTTTTATTCAGACGAAATAATTGAAGAAGTGCGCTCCAGAAACGATATCGTGGATGTCATCGGAGGATATGTGCGTCTCCACAAAAAGGGCAGTACATATTTCGGACTCTGTCCGTTCCACAGTGAGAAGACAGGCTCATTTTCCGTGTCAGGCGGCAAGCAGCTGTATTACTGTTTTGGCTGCGGCGCAGGCGGAAACGTATTCAGTTTTCTGATGCAGTATGAAAATTATACTTTTGGGGAGGCAGTGCAGGCACTTGCCGAACGCGCCGGTGTGGAGCTCCCGCAGCAGGAAATGACGGCAGCGCAGAAGCGGGAGGCGGACAGGCGTACCCTGCTTCTGGAAATCCAGAAGGAAGCTGCAAAATATTTTTATACGCTGCTCCGCAGTCCGCGGGGAAAGCGTGCATGGGAATATTTTTTAAACAGGCAGCTGTCAGAAGAGACAATAAAAAAATTCGGACTCGGTTATGCGGACCAGTACAGTGATGATTTGTACCGTTATCTCCGCAAAAAAGGCTATGATGATTCCATCTTAAAAGAAACCGGTCTGGTGACAATTGATGAGGTACGGGGCGGACATGATAAATTCTGGAACCGTGCCATGTTTCCGATTATGGATACTCATAACCGCGTGATTGGATTCGGTGGCCGCGTTATGGGAGAGGGCGAGCCGAAATACTTAAATTCCCCGGAAACAAAGATTTTTGACAAAAGCCGTAATCTGTACGGACTAAATATTGCCAGAAGCACAAAAAAGAACCAGCTGCTTTTGTGCGAGGGCTATATGGATGTGATAGCCCTTCACCAGGCAGGATTTGATAATGCGGTAGCGTCCCTCGGCACATCTTTAACGAGCGGACATGCCAGCCTGTTAAAACGGTATACGAAAGAAGTATACATAACCTATGACAGCGACGGTGCGGGGGTTAAGGCGGCACTGCGCGCGATTCCGATTTTAAAGGAAGCCGGAATCATTACCAAAGTCATTAATATGCAGCCATATAAAGACCCGGATGAATTTATCAAGGCACTTGGTGCAGAAGAATACCAGAAACGGATTGACAGCGCGACAAACAGTTTTATGTTTGAAATCCAGGTTCTGGAACAGAATTATGATATGAATGATCCGGAGTCAAAAACTGCATTTTATAATGAAACAGCCGGAAAGCTTCTTGGTTTTTCAGAGGAATTAGAGAGAAACAATTACATAGAAGCAGTGGCGGATAAATACCAGATGGGTTTTGACAATTTAAGAAAGCTTGTAAACAGCCTTGCGGCAAAGGGAGGACTGGTAAAGCAGAGTTCTCCGCTAAAAAGCGGCATCAGCCCAAAGAAAAAAAAGGAGGACGGAATGAAGCAGTCACAGAAGCTGCTTTTAACGTGGCTGATTGAGGACAACCGGCTGTTTGAGACAGTCCGGGGACTGATTACGGCAGATGATTTTACGGAGGAGCTGTACCATAAAGTGGCGCAGGAAGTGTTTGCGCAGTACAGTAATGAGCAGGCGGTTCATCCGGAAAAAATCATAGACCTTTTTCCCGGTGAAGAGGAGCAGAAAGAAATTGCAGGACTGTTTAACGCCAGAATCCATGAAGTGGAAACAAAAAGCGACATGGAAAAAGCCTTAAAAGAAACCATTATCCGTATCAAGCAAAACAGCATTGATTTCCGAACGGAGCATGCAGACCATACGGATATGAACGCGACAATGCAGATTATTAAGGACAGGCAGGCACTGGATAAGCTGAAAGAATTGCATATTTCCATTGATTAAGGACAAAATAGAAAGTAACCTGAGAGGACGAAGCGACATGGCAAAGAAAAAAGAAGAGAAGGCAGCAGTAGAAACAGTAGAGACAGAGGAAATGAAGACAAAATATAAAGAGAAGATTAAAGAACTTCTCGAAATCGGCAAAAAAAAGAGAAATATCCTGGAATACCAGGAAATCAGCGATTTTTTCCGGGATCTGAACCCGGATGCGGAAAAACTGGAAGAAATTCTGGATATTCTGGAGCATAATAATATCGACGTACTCCGTATCAGCGACGATGACGATGATGACGATATCATTCTGGATGAAGAAGATGAGGTGGAAGTAGAAAAACTGGACCTTTCCATTCCGGACGGCATCAATGTGGAAGACCCGGTACGTATGTATTTAAAGGAAATCGGAAAAGTGCCGCTTCTTTCTGCGGAGGAGGAAATAGACCTTGCACAGACAATGGAAGACGGAAACGTCGCCATTGAAAAAATCCAGATTTTAAAGGAACGCATCGAGGACAGCGATGACGAAAAAGAAAAAGAGGAAATCCGAGGGGAAATAAAGGAACTCCAGCTTGCCGTGGACCATGGCTCAGATGCCAAAAAGCGTCTTGCAGAGGCAAATCTGCGTCTCGTTGTCAGCATTGCCAAACGGTATGTAGGGCGGGGGATGCTTTTTCTGGACCTGATTCAGGAAGGAAACCTGGGACTTATTAAAGCGGTGGAGAAGTTTGATTACCGCAAAGGATACAAATTTTCCACATATGCCACCTGGTGGATACGCCAGGCAATCACCAGGGCGATTGCCGACCAGGCAAGAACCATCCGGATTCCGGTACACATGGTGGAGACAATCAACAAACTCATCCGCGTCAGCCGCCAGCTTCTGCAGGAGCTTGGCAGGGAACCATCGCCTGAGGAAATCGCAGAGGAGATGAGTATGCCGGTGGACCGTGTGCGTGAAATCCTTAAGATTTCCCAGGAGCCGGTATCCCTGGAAACACCAATCGGTGAGGAGGAGGATTCCCATCTTGGGGATTTCATCAAGGATGATAACGTGCCTGTTCCTGCTGACGCAGCAGCGTTTACCCTGTTAAAGGAGCAGCTTGAGGAAGTACTTGGGACACTGACGGAACGTGAGCAGAAGGTTCTTACGCTGCGATTCGGACTGGAGGACGGACGTGCCCGTACTCTCGAAGAGGTGGGAAAGGAATTCAACGTTACAAGGGAGCGTATCAGGCAGATTGAGGCAAAAGCGCTCCGTAAACTCCGCCATCCGAGCCGCAGCAGAAAGCTTAAGGATTATTTAGAATAAAAATGGTAAAACTTTCAAAAAGGATGAATGCTGTTGCAGCCATGGTGGGTTCCGGCGGGGTTCTGGCGGATGTCGGGACAGACCACGGATATATTCCGATTGCACTGGTTGAAAGACAAAAGATAAAAGCTGCCATTGCAATGGATATCAATGAGGGACCGCTTTCCCGTGCAGCAGAAAATATTAAAGCCGCGCATCTGGAGGATTACATAGAAACCAGGCTGTCCGACGGGGTTTCAGCGCTTTGTGCGGGCGAAGCGGATTCCATTGTAATTGCCGGTATGGGCGGGGAGCTGATGTTACATATTTTGCTGGACGGGGAGAAAGTCTGTGCTTCGGCGGCGGAAATGGTTCTGCAGCCGCAGTCGGATATCCGTAAGGTGCGGGCATTTTTACGGGAGCACCAGTATAAAATAATAGATGAAGATATGGTATATGAGGATGGAAAATATTATCCGATGATGAAAGCGGTAAAGGATGAATCCGGCGAAATCTGGATGCGGATGGATGATGAGACAAAAGCGGTGTGTGATATTTACGGACCGCTTCTGCTTCGTGGCGGCCATCCGGTGCTTAGGCGGTTTTTGGTCCGGCAGCACAGACAGCTTACCGGACTTTTGCACAGGCTGGAGTCAGGGAATAAGTCGGAGGCAGTAAAGAAGCGGATTCTGGAAATCCGAAGTGAGCTGCATTATAATGAATCAGCATATACAATTTTGGGGGCAATAAAAAATGCAGGAATATGAAATAACGATAAAGCTGGGACAGGGAGATACAAAGCACATACTGGTAACTGCCGGAACAACGCTGCAGGATATTGCCAGGGAATACCAGTCCGAGTACAGGCACACAATTGTACTGGCAAATGTAAATGGTAAACTGCGGGAGCTTTTTAAGACGGTTACAAAATCCTGCACAGTATCGTTTCTTACCATGGCAAGCCATGACGGACGGCGTACATACCGCAGAAGCGTCACGCTTTTAATGCAGAAGGCTGTGGAAAATCTCTGGGGTGACAAGGTAAAAGTCAGGGTATATTATTCCCTGGGCGGAAATTATTACTGCGAACTGAAAGGACGAAAGTCCGATGCAGAGGCAATTTCTGCCATCCGCGGGGAAATGAAAAGACTGGTGCAGGAGGATCTGCCCATTGAAAAAAAGAGTTATAAAACAACCGAGGCAGAGGAGCTGTTCCGTGTAAAAGGAATGAAGGACAAGGAACGTCTGCTGCATTACCGCAGAAGTTCACGTGTCAATATTTATTCCATTGACGGAATGGAGGATTATTATTACGGATATATGGTTCCATCCACGGGCTGCCTGGGAATGTTTGACATTGAGGCGTATGAGGATGGTTTTGTCCTTCTTCTTCCAAACAGTTCGGGTGACGCAGTGGAGCCTCTTTCCACTTCCAACAAGCTTTACCATACCCTGCGGGAGTCCCGCCGCTGGAGCAGGATGCTGGGGATTGGTACGATTGGCGCGTTAAATGATGCCATTGCAGCCGGAAAGGGGGAACAGATTATTCTTCTGCAGGAAGCGCTGATGGAGGAAAAAATCGGAGCGCTTGCTGCCCGTATTGCGGAGAAAAAGGGAATAAAATTTGTGATGATTGCAGGTCCGTCCTCTTCCGGAAAGACAACGTTTTCCAACCGTTTGTCCATCCAGCTTCTTTCCAAGGGCTTAACGCCGCATCCAATCGGGCTGGATGATTATTATGCAGACCGTGAAAAGTGTCCGCGTGATGAAAACGGAGAATTTGATTTCGAGTGCCTGGAGGCGCTTGATCTTGAAAAATTTAACGAGGATATGACGGCACTTCTTGCAGGGGAGGAAGTCTCAATGCCTTCGTTCAATTTTAAAACCGGAAAACGTGAATACCGGGGCAGAAAACTGAAGCTTGGAGCAGACGATATTCTTGTAATTGAAGGAATCCATGGACTGAATGACAGGCTGTCCTATTCCCTGCCGGAAGAGAGTAAGTTTAAAATTTATATTTCAGCGCTTACCCAGTTAAATATTGATGAGCATAACCCGCTTCCGACCTCGGACTGCCGCCTGCTCCGCCGCATTGTCAGGGATGCAAGGACGCGCGGTACGAGTGCACAGGAAACCATTGCGATGTGGGGCAGCGTCCGCCGCGGGGAGGAGAAAAATATTTTTCCGTTCCAGGACAGCGCCGACGTGATGTTTAATTCCGCGCTGCTGTATGAAATTGCCGTGATGAAGGTATATGCAGAGCCGCTTCTGTTTCAGATTCCAAGGGACAGTACCGAGTATTCGGAGGCAAAGCGTCTGCTTAAATTCCTTGATTACTTCCTGCCGCTGCCGACCGAGGGCATTATGCAGAGTTCCCTTGTGCGGGAGTTTGTGGGAGGAAGCTGTTTTCATGTATAAAGAGGGTTGCGCCTGCGAAATTTCTGCTGCAATAACTGCATATGCTTTATGGCATTAAAAAAGCCCTCCTTACGGAGGGCCTTTTTATGGACAGCAGGACGATAAGCCGGGTTATGTCGTTGGGTGATCATCTGTCTAGGACGACTGTTACCAGCCGCCTCAAGCGACCTACCTAAAGCTGGCGGGCCACGTCAACGCTTTGCTTTGGTCTTGCTTCGGATGGGGTTTACATGGCTGTGGCTGTTACCAGTCACACGGTAGTCTCTTACACTGCCTTTCCACCCTTACCTGTTGTGGCTTTCTCCGTAAGGAGAAAGTCACCTGCGTACATCGCATCCGCGTAAGCGGATTTTGCATGCGATGTGCTCCTTACAGGCGGTATATTTCTGTTGCACTTTCCTTAGAGTTTCCTCCACCGGCCGTTAACCGGCATCCTGCCCTGTGAAGCCCGGACTTTCCTCACCTGCACAGTGTAATATCCGAAAAGGGGTATTGCTTATACAGCCGCGATCACCTGTCCTGCACCATGCAGATAGACTATAACATATTTTTTCCCCTGCTGCAAGCATGGGAATGCCTGCAAGCCGGACTGGTTCTTATGCAAACGAAGAGATACATACATGCAGAATCCCCATTACTACCTGAGAACAGATTCCGACAATGTATTTGCAGTCCTCTTCCACGGAATGGCTGTCTTTCTGTACATAGTTTTCATGTTCCCAGCGGATAAAACTGCAGATATCTGATACATTCTGAAACCGCTTCCAGTCCATGGAAGTAAAACCTGCTTCCCATCTGGTAAAATCCTGTTCACTGAAATTTTTTATATATTCCCTGAGCTTGTGCTTTAACTGTCCCTCATAGATACAGTGCTGTTTCATGGTTCCCGGATATTCTTTATTATGGGGAAAGGTAAAATAGTCTGCAATATAATGAACGACTTCCCCCAGTTTCGTGAAATAAGAGGTTGACAGCTCTGCCATCTGGTGGTAACCGCTGGTCAGATGATGGATTTGCCGCTCCACAAGGGGAAATGTTCCTGTAATTTCATGTCTTTGTGTGATAAAAGACGGTTTGCAGTCAGGTAAAATACTGCCAATATAAAATGCTTTTTTATGTCTGTCGAAATTTTTGATATCAGAAATACCAATAATGTATTTTGCAAGTGAAAGATGAGATTTTTTACGCATAAAACCCTCCCATGGTATTATTTACGGTCAGGAGCACATCCTGGTCATATCCTTGCCATGTACGGTGTCCGTTTTTTGCTCCTATCTTGTATATTATAGGATTTTTGCAAGCTTGGCAAGTACTGAAATATAGGAAAAACAAGGAAATTTTATTATTTTCTGTTTAATTTTCCTAAGTAATTCTGCACAAAAACAGGCCGTATATTTTGTATTGGGTTATGCGTTTAACCTTTGTAAAAAAGAAGTAAGTTAACTATACTTGAATCAGGAAAGAAAAAAGAAGGTGAAAATGATGGGAAACGAGCGGGTCAGAATATCAGATATTGCAGAAGAGCTGGGACTTAGTACTGCAACCGTATCCAATGTAATACATGGAAAAACCAGTAAAATTTCTGCAGAAACAGTAAAACGGGTTCAGCAGCTGCTGGAACAAAAGAGCTATATTCCAAGTATGGCGGGCATACTTTTAGCGCAGAACAATTCCAGAATTATCGGAATCGTGGTAAATAACCATGAAAAGTATGAAGGGCATGTGCTGGAGGACGGTTTCATTTCATCCTCTTTAAATGCCCTGTCCCATGAAATTGACCGGGCAGGATATTTTATGATGGTTAAAACAACAACGGAGTGGAAAGAAATTATCCGTTTTGCATCCATGTGGAATATGGAGGGACTGGTTATTATTGGATTCTGCGAGCAGGATTATAAAAAACTGCGTGAAAATATGCATATTCCGTTTGTGGTGTATGACGGGTATTTTAATGAAACAGATGGAATCTGCAACCTGACAATTGATAATTTTGACGGTGGTTTTCAGGTGGGGGAGTATCTTATGCGCATGGGGCATAAGAAAATCCTGTGTCTTTCAGATAATTACATCTGTGTGGACATGGAGCGAATCGAAGGCTGTAAAAAAGCTGCGAAAGCTGCGGTTCATTTTATGCAGCTTCCGTTCCAGGAAAAAGACCGGATGCAGTTTTACAATGAAAAACTGGAGGAGATTCTTATGTACAGTGCAGTTTTTGCTGTATCTGATTTTTATGCCATGGAATTTATTTATTTTCTCCGGGGAAAAGGAATCCGTGTGCCGGAAGATATTTCCGTGGTAGGATTTGACGACAGTCCGCTGTGCCGGTACTGCGCCCCGAAGCTGACAACAGTCAGGCAGGATGCGGGTAAACGGGCAGAGAGTGCAGTTTCAGTTCTTTTGAAGCTTAAGAATACACCGGAGACTGTGGAACAGAGGACCGTGAAACTGCCGGTTTGTCTGATAGAAAGAAACAGTGTCCGAAAATACCAGGAGGAGGCATAAAATGGATAAATCATTTAAAAAAAGCGTTATAAAAATTGCACTGCCCGTTACACTGCAGTCTCTGCTGCAGTCATCGTTCAGTGTTGTGGACCAGATGATGATCGGACAGCTTGGTGAAAACAGTATTGCGGGGATTGGACTGGGAGGAAAGTTTGCATCAATTTACACCGTGGTTCTTGCTGCAGTTTCATCCGTTGCGGGCATTCTGATATCCCAGTACATGGGGAAAAAAGAAGAGGAATCGGTAAGCAGGAGTTTCTTTACCAGCATGGTGCTTTCTCTTGCGCTGGCAGCAGTGTTTTTCGTTATGTGCGTGGCATTTCCGGAAATGATTATGGGGCTGTACACGAAAGATGAAGCGACGAAGATACTTGCAGTAAAATATATCCGTATTCTGGCAGTTTCGTTTCTGCCGATGGCGGTCAGCTCCATGCTGACGACAATGCTCAGATGTATGGAAATTGCGGTTCTGCCGATGTGTGCCAGTATATTTGCGCTGGTTTTAAATACCGGGCTGAATTACCTGCTGATTTTTGGGAAATGGGGATTTCCACGGATGGGCGTGGAGGGGGCGGCAGCTGCCAGTGTGGCGGCGCAGATTGTTTCCTTTGGAATTATCCTGGTTCTCTTTTTTGCAGTTTTTCAGAAGGAGAAGCATCTGTTTATCCGGTTTTCCCAGTCACCGGATTATAACAGGCAGTACATAAGGATTCTTTGTCCCATGCTAATCTGTGAGTTTTTATGGAGTCTGGGCGAAAACGTTTATACGGCGGTCTATGGAAATATCGGAACTGACGCCTGCGCGGCGATGACAATGACCGTACCAGTCCAGACAATTGTAATCGGGGCATTAAGCGGTCTGTCACAGGCGTCTGCCATCTTAATCGGAAAATCACTCGGTGCCGGAAATTTCGACCAGGCTTACAAAGAGTCGAAAAAGCTGATGGGTTACGGTCTTTTGGGTTCTGTTTTTTTGTCTTTGCTGCTGGCAGCCTTCAGTCCGTTTTATGTGCGCTTTTACCAGGTAGAGCCTGCGGTGCAGGAGCTTACAAGAAATCTTTTGCTGGTAATTGCCGTGATTGCTCCGGTAAAAGTGATGAATATGATACTTGGCGGGGGAATATTAAGAAGCGGGGGAAAGACAGAATATACGATGTGGATTGATATCACAGGAACATGGGTGTTTGGTGTTCCCCTTGGGCTTCTTTCAGCATTTGTCTGGAAACTTCCGGTTACACAGGTATATTTTATCCTGTCCATGGAGGAATGCGTAAGGCTTGGGATTTCGTTTGTGCTGTTTAAAAAGAGGGCCTGGATGGAGCGGCTGTAACAGGCTTTTACAGTTCATATATGCGTCTGGACAATGGCTGTTCGGGCGCATATCATTTATTCTCTCAAAATGTTTTATTCATTTCTGTTAAATCAAGTAATTCCGCTTTGTGTGCTTAGTCTGTTGACAGTGATTTCCCATTCGCGCCAGCCGCTGTTTCTTAAAAAAACCGGCAAATTTCAAAACACTTTGTAAAATTTGTCTAAAAATACAGTATCTGCCTTGACGATACTTTCCTGCTGGCGTAAGATTTCTTTTATGACAATACAGAGAAAGGAATAAGCCGCGGTATATCCTGCGGCATGGTACAGCCCATGAAAGAAAAATTCTACCAGTTTATGTCGGGAAGAAACGGCGTGGATGATTTATCCCGTCTGCAGACATGGATTACACTGATTCTTCTGGTGTTTGGAATTATTACGAGGCTCGGACTTTTTACGATTCTTGCCCTTCTGGTAATGATTCATATGTACTTTCGTATGTTTTCAAAAAACACCTCGAAGCGGTATGAAGAAAACCAGAAATACTTAAATTTCAGATACCAGCGGACGGTGGGATGGAACCGATTTAAAAAGCGTGCAGCAGAAAGCAGGACCTACCGTTTTTATAAATGTCCGTCATGCAGGCAGCGGGTGCGTGTGCCAAAAGGGCACGGAAAAGTGGAAATTACCTGTCCAAAATGCCGGGCTAATTTTATTCGCAAATCTTAACAGACAATACCAGTAAAGGGAGCATGAAATCATGTTTGGCTACATCAATGTAAATGGAAAAGAATTATCAGAGAAAAATAAGGGCATTTACCAGTCCTATTACTGCGGGCTCTGCCGGAAACTGAAAGAATTCTGCGGGGCGAAAGGACAGGCGCTTCTTAATTATGATATGACATTTCTGGTGGTGTTATTAACCGGTCTGTATGAACCGCAGACAGACAGCGGGGAATTTACCTGCATGCTTCATCCGGTAAAAAAAAGAAAGGCGCTTGTCAATGAAACCGAAACCTACGCTGCAGCCATGAACGTACTTCTGGCCTATTACAACCTGATTGACGACTGGAAGGATGACAAAAATTATACCAGAAAAACTGTTGCTTCCATGTTCCGGAATGATTGTGAGAAAGTGGAGCAGATGTATCCCAGACAGACGGCTGCGGTAGAAGATTATATTATAAAACTGAATGAATGCGAAGAGAAAAACGAAACGAATATCGACCTGGTGGCGGGGCTTACGGGTGAAATGATTGGAGAAATATTTGCATGGAAGGAAGACGAGTGGTATGATGAGTTAAAAACACTTGGATTTTACCTGGGAAAATTTATTTACCTGATGGACGCCTATGAGGACAGGGAAAAGGATGAAAAAAAGGATTCCTATAATCCCCTGCGCCATCTGTATACCGAAGATGAAAAAGAATATGAGACACTTTGCAGGCTGATGATGACAAGCATGATCTCCGAATGTGCCAAGTCTTTTGAACGTCTTCCGGTTCTGCTTCATGCAGACATACTGCGGAATATTATTTACTCAGGTGTGTGGTCCAAGTATGAATATATCCAGTTGAAAAAGAAAAAGAGGAAGAAAGGATAAAAGAATGACAGATCCATATCAGGTGCTTGGCGTCAGCCAGAGCGCCTCGGATGAGGAAATAAAAAAGACATACCGCGCGTTAAGCCGTAAATACCATCCGGATGCAAATGTAAACAACCCGAACAAGGAGCAGGCAGAGGAGCGGTTCAAGCAGGTACAGCAGGCATATGACCAGATTATGAAGGAACGGCAGCAGGGAATGGGTTATGGCGCTGCAGGAGGAAACGGTACAAAAGGTACCGGAAGAAATACAGGAACAGGTGAAGGACCGTTCGGTGGTTTTCACGGTACTTATTCATACGGAAACAGAACCTACCAGTCATACGGTCAGAGAAATGAGGATTCGCCAAATCTTAGGGCAGCGTTTAATTACCTGCAGAACCAGTGTTACAAGGAGGCGCTGCATGTGCTTAATGAAATCCCTGTGATGCAGCGGTACGGCAAATGGTATTATTACAGTGCTGTCGCAAATGACGGTGTAGGGAATACGGCCACAGCAATTGAACATATCCGGCATGCGGTTGGATTTGAGCCAAGTAACTTAGAATACCGCCAGTTCCAGCAGCATCTGGAATTTGGCGGTACATGGTATACAAATATGGGAAGTTCTTATGACAGACCTTACGGCAGCTACAACAGCTTCTGCATGTCCCTGCTCTGCATGCAGGCCCTGTGCACCTGCTGCTGTCGGCCATTGTAATGCCCCATAAGGGGCATTGCCTACGTACAGCACATTCCGCGAGAGCGGAATTTTGCATGTGCTGTGCTCCTTGCGTGGCACTTCCGCGAAGCGGAACTCTTATGTGCCATGCTTCCCGTTCTTAGGAGGCATTATATAACCTTACATACAGCACTTCCGCGAAGCATTACATATTACTCCAGAATATCCGGAATCCCATCCTGGTCCAGATCGGCTCCATGTGCGCTGATGTCAGTAGTGCTTATGGTACGGCGTTTTAAGCGTGCAGCTTCAGATGCTTTTAACAGATAGGACTTGATTTCCTTTGCATTGCGGATATGCACCATGGATAATTCGGGGCTGGTGACGTCGCCGGTATAGCAGACAACCGTGGATAATCCAAAGATCCGTTCCATCAGGGAGGTTTTTAAAGTGACGTCCTGAACCTTGTACATATAGCAGTCGTCCTCGGTTGTATTAAGAAGTCCCTGGTTGATGGTAATTAAATCCGGTGTGACGGTGTATTTGGTAAACGTCCATGGCAGACCGAAAAACAGAAGCCGTTTGCGCTCCTTAAACATAACAGTATCGCCTGCCGCATTTTGTATCATTTTTTCATCAGTCATTTTTATTATCTCCTTAAAATTTAATTAACATTAAAAATAATGTCATGTCAGATAAATGTATACCTTTATTGTAACGGAAAAACTTCAAATTGCAATGCGTTTTTTCTTGAAATATGATTCCCGTTATTATATGATGATAAAAATGTGATAATGAATTGGAAGAAGAGGAGGAATAACATGCGACATTTAATGAGTCCGCTGGATTTTTCTGTTGATGAGTTAGAAGACCTGCTGAACCTTGCAGGTGATATCGAGAAGAATCCCCAAAAATATGCCAGCGCCTGCAGGGGGAAAAAGCTTGCCACCTGCTTTTATGAGCCGAGTACAAGAACGAGATTAAGTTTTGAAGCGGCCATGCTCAATCTTGGCGGTTCGGTACTGGGATTTGCCAGTTCTGATTCTTCATCAGCCTCGAAAGGTGAAAGCATTTCTGATACCATACGTGTTGTTTCCTGCTATGCAGATATCTGTGCCATGCGGCATCCGAAAGAGGGCGCTGCATTAGTTGCTTCCCAGAAGTCCGGTATTCCCGTTATTAATGCCGGAGACGGAGGCCATCAGCATCCCACCCAGACATTAACTGATATGATGACCATCCGCTCATTAAAGGGCAGCCTGGGAAATATTACCATCGGGCTGTGCGGGGATTTAAAATTCGGACGGACCGTGCATTCACTGATAAATGCCATGATCCGGTATCCCAATGTAAAATTTGTACTGATTTCCCCGGAAGAGCTTAAAATTCCGGATTACATCAGGGAGGATGTGCTGCGGGCAAACAGTATTGAGTTTGAGGAAGTGGAGCGCCTGGAGGACGCCATGGGACAGCTGGATATTCTCTATATGACAAGGGTTCAGAGGGAGCGTTTCTTCAATGAGGAGGATTATATCCGCTTAAAAGACTATTATGTTCTTACAAAGAAAAAAATGAAGCTGGCAAAAAATGACATGCTTGTTCTCCATCCGCTGCCGCGTGTCAACGAAATTTCCGTGGAGGTGGATGATGATCCGAGGGCTGCGTATTTCAGGCAGGTACAGTATGGCGTTTACGTCAGAATGGCACTTATATTAACATTACTGGAAATTACCGTTTAAGATAACGGACAGGAGGTTCATATGCTAAATATCAGCGGAATCAATGAGGGATTTGTATTAGACCATATACAGGCAGGAATGAGCCTGCAGATTTACCATGATTTAAAACTGGACAAACTGGACTGTTCCGTGGCGATCATAAAAAATGCAAGAAGCAGCAAGATGGGGAAAAAAGACATTATAAAGGTTGAATGTCCGATTGAAGAGCTTGATTTGGATATTCTGGGGTTTATTGACCATAATATCACTGTTAATGTCATTCAGGGTAACCGGATTGTGGAGAAAAAGGACCTGACCCTGCCAAAGCAGGTAAAAAATGTCATAAAGTGCAAAAACCCGCGCTGTGTGACTTCCATTGAGCAGGAGCTGGACCAGATTTTTATGCTGACTGATGAAGAAAAAGAGGTTTACCGCTGCAAGTACTGCGAGGAAAAATATACCAACCCAAACAGACGTAAGTAACCCCTGCCGGGGAAGAGGGAGTCTTCCCGTTTATTCGGGAACCTCCCTCTTATTCTGGGTGCCTTGCCAACAAAGAAGCCGTTCGAAGACAAGGCCTGCGATTATCCATACGGGAAAATAATCAAGTCTTACCAGACCGTATATGCTGTAGGGCGAGCCGCTGTAATCCCATGGACAAATGGAAAAAAAGCGAAGAACACTGCCGCTTATAAATTCCCCCACCATAATAGCCGCAGCATAGAGGCATCCCCGTGCCAGAACATGCCAGTGAGCGATATTATGGTAAATGGGACCAATCATGGCTGCCATGCCATAAATGGGAAACATCCAGATGGAAGTATGTCCCATAAGTTCTGCATTTCCGCTCATCAGAGTTCCGAAAGAAGTAAACAGAATTTCCATGCACCAGCCGGTCAGTCCGCATAGTACGAAGTTTTTCCAGTTCATTGATTTCTCCTCTGTGGTTTGTCTTTCTTGTGCTTCCTATAGTATCTGCGAACACACACGAGATATACTTGCAAAATGATGGAAGGAAATATAATATATTATTATGGCTTATTTTCCAATGTTTATGAATATTGAAAAAAAACGCTGCCTGGTTGCGGGCGGTGGAATGGTTGCATACCGCAAGGTTCTTGTGCTTCTGGATTTTGGCGCAGAGGTAACGGTCGTTGCGCCGCAGGTGGAACAGGAGATAAAAAGCATAAAAAATATTACTGTCTGTCTGCGTGAATTTCAGGAAGAGGATTTAAACGGCTGCGTGCTTGCTGTTGCAGCAACCTCTGACAGGGAGTTTAACCACAGGTTTGCAGAGCTTGCAAAAGCAAAAGGAATTGCCGTAAATGCCGTGGACCAGAAAGAGGACTGCACATTTATATTTCCATCTTACATAAAAGAGCGGAATCTGGTCGGTGCATTTTCCAGCGGCGGGAACAGTCCGCTTCTGACACAGTATTTAAAACATGTGCTTTCCGGAGTTCTGACTGGGGAGCTGGGAGCTGTCGGTGAATATATGGGAAGCATACGTGAAACCGTAAAATCCCAGGTGGCAGATGAAAATATGCGTAAACAGGTGTATCAAAACGTCCTTAAAAAACTTCTGGCACAAAATAAAAGAGAGCTGGAAAAAGAAGAACTTTATGACCTGATTGCAGAAATCAAAAATGAAAATATAAAATAAAGGGGATGATACCATGGAACGGACAAGAAGATTAAGGCAGTCCGCAGTACTGAGGAATATGGTAAGGGAAAACCATGTACGTACTGATGAATTAATATACCCAGTGTTTGTAACAGAAAAAGAACACACAAAAGAGCCGGTTGCTTCCATGCCGGGAATTTTCCAGTATTCACTGGATAATCTGCATGAAGAGCTGGGGCGTGTCAGGGCCTTCGGCATTTCTGCCATCCTTCTGTTTGGAATTCCTGCGCATAAGGATACATTAGGAAGCGGTGCATATGATGAAAACGGCATTGTACAAAAAGCCATCCGGCAGATAAAAAAAGAATATCCGGATTTGCTGGTGATTGCAGACGTCTGCCTGTGTGAGTACACAGACCACGGGCACTGCGGACTGGTAAAGGACGGAAAAGTTTTAAACGACGAGACGCTTCCCCTGCTGGCGGATACAGCCATCAGCCTGGCAGAGGCAGGTGCGGATATGATTGCACCAAGCGGCATGATGGATATGCAGGTGGACGCCATTCGCCATGCATTAAACCATACCGGATTTCTTTATACACCGATTATGGCATATTCCGCCAAGTTTGCATCCGCTTATTACGGGCCGTTTAGGGATGCGGCTCATTCCGCGCCGCAGTTCGGGGACAGAAAGACCTACCAGATGGATCCGGCAAACGGCAGGGAGGCGCTGCGCGAGGTGGAGGAGGATATCAGGCAGGGGGCGGACATGATTATCGCAAAGCCTGCCATGGCATATCTTGATATTATCCGTGAAATCAGTACATCTTATAATATCCCGGTTGTGGCATACAATGTAAGCGGGGAATATGCCATGGTAAAGGCAGCCGCTGCAAACGGCTGGATAGATGAAAAAAAAGTTGTTATGGAAAACCTGACCGGAATGAAACGCGCCGGGGCAAAAATGATCATTACCTACCATGCGCTGGATGTGGCGCAGTGGCTGAAGGAGGAACCGTGAACAATACCTTATATGAACGTGCAAAAAAACACATGCCGGGCGGGGTGAACTCTCCGGTGCGTTCCTGTCAGGCAGTAGGGCGCATTCCGAAGTTTATAAAAAGCGCAAAGGGTGCGCATCTGACCGATGTGTGCGGAAATGAAATGATAGATTATGTCTGTTCCTTTGGACCGGGCATTTTAGGACATGCCCACCCGGCTGTCATTGAAAAGGTGAAAGCTGCCTGCGACGAGGGACTGACTTACGGCGCGCCGACCGAGCGTGAAGTGGAAATGGCGGAGCTTTTAGCGGAGCTTGTGCCTTCTATGGAAGTCAGCCGTCTGGTAAGCTCCGGCACAGAGGCGGTGATGAGTGCCATCCGTGTGGCCCGTGGATTTACAAAGCGGGATAAAATCATTAAATTCCGGGGATGCTACCACGGACATTCCGACGGACTGCTTGTTAAGGCGGGGTCCGGGGCGCTGACTGCCTCCGTGCCGGACAGTGCGGGGGTTCCGGCGGATATCACAAAAAATACGCTTGTGGCAGAATATAACGATGAAGAAAGTGTAACGGCGCTTTTTGAAGCAAATCCGGGGCAGGTTGCGGCAGTAATTGTGGAGCCTGTCGCAGCCAATATGGGTGTCGTGCTTCCTGCCGGGGGATTCCTTCCGTTTCTTCGCAGCATTACAAAGCAGTACGGCGCACTTTTAATTTTTGACGAGGTGATAACGGGCTTTCGGCTTTCACTTGGCGGTGCACAGGAGTATTTTCAGGTGAAGCCGGATTTGTCCGCATTTGGCAAGATTATCGGCGGGGGAATGCCGGTGGGAGCCTATGGCGGCAGGGAGGAAATCATGCGCCTTGTCGCACCGGACGGTCCGGTATACCAGGCAGGCACACTTTCCGGGAACCCGGTCACGACAGCGGCGGGACTTGCAACGCTTACCATCTTAAAAGAAGATAACGGCATATATGAAAGGCTGGAAAAACGCACCGCACAGTTTGCCGGGGAAATCCGGGACATGGCGGCAGGCAGGGTGACGGTAAACCAGACAGGCTCCCTGCTTAGTGTGTTCTTTACCCCGGAACCGGTAACGGATTATCCGTCCGCGGTACGTTCCGACACTGCTGCCTATGCGGATTATTATGGTTTCTTACTGGACCGCGGAATCTATGTCGCACCGTCGCAGTTTGAGGCAATGTTTGTGTCAGACGCACATAACGAAGAGGATATTGCGCGGACGCTTGATGTGATGCGGGAGTATTTTCAGGTTTCATAGAATGCGTGCGGACATGCCCGTGCAAATCCGGCATGAAAGAAAGGATAACATGGACGTACAGAGGAAAAGAAACAGATGTGCGCTGGCGGTTATTGTACTTTTTGCTGCGCTGGCGGTGTTTTTTATCATGAAAAAGCCGGGGATTTTTGCCGGGAAACATAAACAGGACATAATAACAGAATCCACACTGGAAAAAATAATAAAGGTAAGTGATTTATCCGTATTTGAGACCGTATACAATGGTGTTGCACAGGTTTACGGACCGGAGGATGAAACTGATTTTTATGCGTATTATGAAGCCAGGGTAAAAGCCGGAATTGATTTAAAGGAAGTGGATATTGTAATGGATGGCAAAAATAAAAAAATTTCTGTCACACTTCCTGCGGTTAAAATCAATGAAATCATTGTGGATGAGTCGTCACTCGACTATATATTTATCAATAAAAAAGCTGATAATGAAATGGCTTTTCAGCGGGCTTACAAAGCAGCAGAAACAGATGTGGCAGCTGAAGCAGAGGATGAGACTGCAATTTATGAACTGGCAGGGGAAAATGCAGCCAATATCGTGGAGGCGTTGATCAAGCCATTTGTACTTCAGCTGGATGCAGAATATGAAATGGAAATCAGTCTGGAGGATGGTACAAAAAATGAAACATAAAATCTCCAAAACCGCTGCCATCTTCTTTATACTGTCAGTCGTATGTCTGTGTACATCCTGCAAAAAAACAGACAGCGGGTACGAAGCCGTGGAACCGCAGACGGCGCAGGCACAGTCTATCTGTGAGCTCGCAACCATGAAGTGCTATTACCATAATGTTGCAAAATTTATGGAGGAGGATGCACAGGGAATTCTCTGGTGGAAAAAGGACAAACATTTCTGGATGGAATACGCCGGAGTGGTCACGCTTGGAGTTGATGCATCCCTTGTAGAAATAAAAGTTTCCGGTGATGTGGTTACAATTACACTTCCGCCCGGAAAAATCATGGACTGCAGCGTGGATGAAAAATCACTTTCCCCTGCTTCCTACATTATAGACAGCGCATCTGCCGATATTGCTGCTGCAGACGTAACGGCAGCCGTTAAAAGCGCGCAGGAGAATATGGAAAAAGCGGCGTCCGAGGATACAGCGCTACTGGCAAATGCAAGACAGAGGGCGCAGAAGCTTCTGGCGGATTATGTCAATAATATCGGGGAAGCCGTGGGAAAACAGTACCAGATTGAGTGGGTTTATACAGAAGAATAAAAATCACGGCAGGGACTGCAAATAAAAATGGAATTTGGATATATTGGAATCAACTATAAAAATGCAAACCAGGATATCAGGGATCAGGTATCGTTTACAGACAGCCAGAAAATAGATTTTTTACAGGAAGCATCCTTACAGGGAATTGGGCAGTGCATGGTTTTATCCACCTGTAACCGCAGCGAGGTATTCTTTTTTGCCCAGGAGCCACATGCCTTTTCAGTGGCGGAGGAGCTTTACCGGAACAGTTTTCCCGGAGTGGAAATGGAAGCCTGCATCAGACGGCTTGCCGGAAATGATGCAGTTTCCTATCTGTTCCGGGTGACGGCAGGAATGGAGTCCATGATTGCAGGTGAGGACCAGATTTTAGGCCAGGTAAAGGATGCGTTTGACCTGTCAAAAACACTGGGCTGCACCGGAAAAGAACTAAACAAAGTAGTCCGGGAAGCAGTTACCTGCGCAAAAAAAATAAAGACAGAGCTTAAAGTCAGTGAACAGCCGCTGTCCGTCAGTTATGTCGGTATCAGAAAGCTGGAAGAAGAATTTGGTATCAGTGGGAAGAAGGCATTTGTCATCGGCAGTGGAAATACTGCAGTGCTTGCCATCCGTTATCTGTATGAATACGGGGCGGGAAGCGTATGTGTATGCAGCAGGACGGCAGCACATGCAGGAAAGTTAAAAAGGGAATTTCCCGGTCTGTCCGTGGCTGCATACGAAGACCGTTATGATCAGATTGCAGAAAGCGATATCATTGTTTCAGCCACCGCCGCCCCGCACCAGGTGATTAAGTATGAACGGCTGAAGCCGGGCAGGCCTGCGGCGTTTTTGGATCTTGCATCACCGAGGGACATTGAGACGGAAGTTGGAAAGAAAGCGCTGCTTTTTAATCTGGACAGCTTAAATGCCATTGTGGAGCAGAATAAAAAACTGCGGGAGGAGCTTCTGGAAAAGGGGCAGGGCATGATTGACGCTGCACTCATGGAAACCGTTTCCTGGTTAAACAGTACCGGAGTGGACCAGACCATTGAGTCCCTCCAGCTGAGGTGTGATGAAATAGTGGCGGACAGCTATGAATACTTAAACCGCAAACTGACATTAAATTCCCGCGAGCAGAAAATACTGAAAAAAATACTGAAAGCTTCGCTTCGGCGGCTGCTTCGGGAACCAATTCTGGAATTAAAGCATACGGAGTCAAAAAGACAGCAGGATGAGTACCAGAAAATGTTAAATGAGCTGTTTCAGCTAAAGAAAGAGGAATAGTACATGCAGGTGGTGATTGGTACACGGGGTTCGCATCTTGCACTTGTACAGGCACAGACCGTACAGAAAATACTTGCAAATGCATACCCGGAAAATGAGTTTGTCCTTAAAATCATAAAGACAAAAGGGGACAGGATTCAGAACGTGGCGTTGGATAAAATCGGTGACAAGGGATTATTTGTCCGGGAAATTGAAAAGGAGCTTCTGGCTCATTCCATACATATGGCGGTTCACAGTATGAAAGATATGCCTTTTGAACTGCCGGACGGGCTCTGCTTTGCAGAGGCATGGAAACGGGAGGACGCGAGGGATGTCCTTGTGTTAAGGACTGCGGACAGCCTTGAAAACCTCAAAAAAGGCGCTGTCATCGGAACGGGCAGCAGGCGGCGTGCCTGCCAGCTGAAACTGCTCCGGCCGGATCTTAACATCGTAAATATACGGGGAAATGTGGATACCCGCATTGCAAAAATGCATATGGAAGAAATGGACGGCATTGTGCTGGCGGCGGCAGGTTTAAAACGACTGGGCAGAGAAGAACTGGTGACACAGTATCTGGAACCATGTCAGATGATTCCCGCAGCCGCGCAGGGACAGCTTGCCATCGAACTGCGAAAGGATAATAAAGATCTTTTATCAAAAGTCAGTGCGTTTTCAGATGCCGATGCGGAATCTGCAGCGCAGACAGAACGCCTTTTTCTGCAGAAAACCGGAGGGGGCTGTCATATGCCGGTGGGGGCATATGCCAGTATACTTCCGGATAAAAGGATTAAGCTTCTTGCTTTTTACGGAAATACAGACGGGACAAAATCAGCGCGGTGCATGGTTACAGGAGACACACCGGAAGACGTTGCAGCACAGGCTGCTGCTGAATGCATGGCGCAGGCAAAAAACTGAAGGGAGAATCATAACATGGTATATCTGACAGGTGCAGGACCGGGGGATACGGGACTGGTGACAGTAAAGGCACTGGAATTAATTAAAAAAGCGGACTGTATTATTTATGACCGTCTGGCGGCACCGGAGCTTCTGGACTATGCAGGAGAAGACTGTGAGAAAATTTATGTTGGAAAAGCAGACAGCCGCTGTATACTTACGCAGGAGCAGATTAACGGGCTTCTGGTGGAAAAGGCGCGTGTATACCAATGTGTGGTACGCTTAAAGGGCGGGGACCCTTATGTGTTTGGACGCGGCGGGGAGGAAGGAATGTATTTGCGTTCGCATGGCACGGAATTTACCGTTGTGCCGGGCGTTTCCTCTGCGGTTGCAGGAGCGGCATATGCAGGAATTCCGGTGACTCACCGGGGCCTGGCAAACTCCTTCCGCGTGATTACGGCGCACCGGATGCAGGAAGAGGAGCCGGACTATGGGACCATGCTGGATGAAAATGAAACCCTCGTTTTTTTAATGGGGCTTGCAAGGATCGAACAGATTGCCGAAGGTCTGGTTGCGGCGGGCAGAAAACCCGAAACACCAGCTGCTGTTATTTCCTGCGCCACTACAAATATCCAGCGGGTGTGCACAGGAACGCTGGATGATATCGCAGAAAAAACAAGGACGTCAGCACTGGTTTCTCCTGCCATGGTCGTTGTGGGAAACGTGGTCCCGCTTCGTGAACAGCTTTCATTTTTTGAGGAGAGGCCGCTCTGGGGAAAACGTTTCCTTGTACCCAAAATCGGAACAAAGCCGTCCAGGCTTGCAGAGCTGCTGCGTGCCCGCGGCGCTTTTGTGAAGGAAAGCGTAGTGGGAAGGATTACCGGTATTCCTGCAAAGTACAGAAGACAGGAGATTGCACAGGTGGATATTCTTTTGTTTACCAGTGCAAACGGTGTGGAGTATTTTATGAAAAATTTGTTTTCGTCCGGACTGGACGTTCGTGCGCTCCATGGCGTAAAAATCGCGGTAATAGGAAATAAAACCGCGGAAAAGCTGTTGCAGTACGGACTGCGTTCCGATTTAATCCCGGAAAAACAGGACAGCACCGGTCTGGTAAGGGCACTGAAGGAATTTATTGAAACGAAGGTAAAAAAGAATCCGTTCCAGTCAGTATCCATCTGGTATCCGACCGCGAAAAATGCGGAGGACGACCTTGTGGATGCGGTTCTTTCCGTAGGGGAGTGCGGCAGGTTAAATGTATATGAAAATGTGGCATGTATTCCGGATGACATGGATCTTCTGGAGTTTGACGGAATCTTTTTTACCTGCGCTTCCTCGGCATCGCGCCTGCTTGCTGGAAAAACCAAAGAGGAGCTTCAGACATTAAACAGCCACGTAACAATGTATTCCATCGGGCACAAATGCAGCCGTACACTTGAAGCACTTGGTGTGAATGCAGTTGAAGCCTCTGTAAGCAGCTATGAGGGTCTTTGCAATATCCTGCTGCAGGGGCAGGGGTAAGAGTTATTATGAAATATGCAAATGTAATTGTTGATATTTCTATTGATAAACTGGATAAGACATTTCAGTACCGGATTCCGGAGGAAATTGAGGAGAAGATTGCGGTCGGGGTACAGGTGGATATTCCGTTTGGACGACGCACTGTGACCGGATATGTGACGGAACTGACAGACCAGCCGGAGATTGATGTGACAAAAATCCGTCCCCTGAACGGTGTTCATGAAGGAAGTGTTGCAATTACTGCACAATTAGTTGCACTTGCAGGCTGGATACAGAAAAATTACGGCTCTACCATGAACCAGGCACTGAAAACAGTACTTCCGGTCCGGCGCAAGAGCAGGCAGTTAGAGCATAAGAGAGTCCGGCTTCTGCTATCAGAAGAACAGGCTGCAGGAAAACTTGCGCTTTTTGAAGAGAAAAAACATACGGCAAAGGCAAGACTGCTCAGGGAACTGATTGCGGGGCAGGAAATTGATTATACATTACTTACAGGAAAGTTAAATATTGCACCGGCAACCATCCGCGGAATGGAAAAGCAGGGAATCCTGCTTGTGGAGACAACAAGAAATTACCGAAATCCGGTTGCACATTTTGAAAAAAAGGACTATGATAGAATACTCAATGAAAATCAGAAGCGAATCGTTTCTGCAGTGATAACAGACATGGTAAACGGAAAGAACCTTACTTATCTGTTAAAGGGAGTGACCGGAAGCGGAAAGACGGAGGTTTACATGGAACTGATTTCCCATGTGTTAAAGCAGGGGCGGCAGGCAGTTGTTCTGATTCCTGAGATTGCACTTACCTACCAGACCGTGATGCGCTTTTACAACCGTTTCGGGGACCGGGTTTCCATCTTAAATTCCAGGCTTTCGCAGGGAGAGCGTTCTGACCAGTTCGCCCGTGCCAGGGCAGGGGATATTGATATTATTATAGGTCCCCGCTCGGCGCTGTTTACCCCGTTTCCTGACCTGGGGCTGATTATCATTGATGAGGAACATGAAACCTCGTACAAAAGCGAGACGGTACCGCGGTACCATGCAAGGGAGGTTGCAATTGAGCGCGCAGGAATGAACCATGCCAGTGTGGTGCTTGGTTCAGCGACCCCCTCGGTGGACAGCTATTACCAGGCGTCGCTTGGAAATTACAGACTTCTGGAACTGAATGAGCGCGTGGAGAATAAGCCGCTTCCAGGCTGTGAAGTAGTGGATCTGCGTGAGGAACTCAGAAGGGGCAACCGTTCCATCTTAAGTGAGCGTTTACAGGAGCTGATACAGGACCGGCTGGAAAAAAAACAGCAGACAATGCTTTTTTTAAACCGGAGGGGAATTTCCGGATTTATTTCATGCAGATCCTGCGGATATGTGGTAAAATGTCCCCACTGTGATGTTTCCTTAAGCCTGCATAATTCGCAGCGTATGGTCTGCCATTACTGCGGTTATGAGCAGCCGCAGCCGGATGTTTGTCCATCCTGCAGGAGCCGGTATCTGGGCGCATTCAAAGCAGGCACGGAAAAAATTGAAATGCATGTAAAGAAAATTTTTCCGAAGGCGCGCGTCATCCGTATGGATGCCGACACGACAAGGACAAAGGATTCCTATGAGAAAATCCTGCAGGCATTTGCAAACCAGGAGGCGGATATCCTGATTGGCACACAGATGATTGTGAAGGGCCATGATTTTCCAAATGTAACACTTGTGGGAGTGCTTGCAGCGGACATGTCGCTGCATGTGGCGGACTACCATGCAAATGAGCGTACATTTGCGCTTCTGACACAGGCCATCGGGCGTGCAGGTCGCGGCAGTAAGCCTGGGTATGCCGTAATCCAGACCTATGACCCGGAGCATTTTGCCATCCAGACGGCAAAGGCTCAGGATTATGAAAGTTTTTATAAAAAAGAAATAGCCTACCGCAGCATGCTTTATTATCCGCCGGTGTGGAATCTGCTTGTAGTGCACTGCAGCGCAGGAAACCAGGATGCGCTGGAGGCTGCGGCAAAGCTTCTGGCAGAGCACATAAAATGTGCTATCGCAGAACAGGAACAAAGGATTCTTCTGGTCGGTCCGGCAGATGCCGCCGTTTCCAAAATAAATGATATATACCACAAGGTGGTATACATGAAAACGGAGTCCTATGGAACCCTTGTGGAACTGAAAGACGGACTGCTGGCATATATTAAAAATGACAACAAAGAAAAGAACATATTTTCTGATATTACAATACAGTTTGATTTTAACCCGGTAAGTGGTTTTTAAGAACAAGGAGGTAAATTATGGCACTGAGAACCATTCGTTTGCAGGGAGACCCTGTACTGAACAAAGTATGCAGACAGATTCCGGAGATGACGTCAAGAATCCGGACACTGGCAGAGGATATGCTGGAAACCATGTATGATGCAAACGGCGTCGGGCTTGCAGCCCCGCAGGTTGGGATTTTAAAGCGTCTTGTCGTAATTGATGCGGGAGACGGTCCGTATATTATGGTGAATCCGGAAATAATAGAAACATCCGGGGAACAGACAGGGGATGAGGGCTGTCTGTCCGTTCCGGGAAAGGCAGGCGAGGTGACACGCCCGAATTATGTAAGGGCAAAGTACTATGACCTGGATATGAATGAGTGCGAGGTGACGGGAGAGGAGCTGCTTGCCCGTGCCATCTGTCACGAAGTGGAACATCTGGACGGACACCTTTATGTGGAAAAGGTAAAGGGCGGTCTGCATGATGTTGTAAACGAGGATGAATAACAGCGGAGAAAATAATCATGAAAGTTGTATTTATGGGGACACCGGATTTTGCGGTGGATACATTGGAAGAAATTATCCGGGCAGGACATGAAGTCGTACTTGCAGTAACCCAGCCGGACAAACCGAAGGGCAGGGGAAAGGCGGTGCAGTTTCCTCCTGTCAAGGAGTGCGCGCTTTCCCACGAAATCGAAGTATTTCAGCCTGTAAGGGTCAAAGAGGACAGTAACATAGAATATATCAAAAAATTCAGGCCGGATATCATTGTTGTGGCGGCATTCGGGCAGATTCTGCCCCAGAGCCTTTTAGACCTGCCGGAGTACGGATGCATCAATGTCCATGCATCCCTTCTGCCGAAATACCGCGGTGCTGCGCCAATCCAGTGGGCAGTCATTAACGGGGAACAGGTGACCGGCGTCACCATTCAGCGCATGGCCATGGGAATTGATACCGGGGATATGATTGCAAAATGCGAGGTGCGTATAGCAGAGGATGAAACCGGAGGAAGCCTATTTGACAAACTGGCAGCAGCCGGGGCAAAGCTCTGTGTGGAGGCTATGGACATGCTGGAAAAAGGTACTGCGGTATTTACACCCCAGAACCACGAAGCTGCCACGCATACCTGTATGATTACGAAAGAACTGGGAGACATTGACTGGAACCGTCCGGCAGTGGAACTGGAGCGGCTGGTCAGAGGGTTAAACCCGTGGCCGAGCGCCTATACCCGTTTAAACGGAAAAACCTTAAAAATCTGGCAGGCGAAATATCTGGATGAAAATAGCGGAAAGCATGCCGGAACCATTGTACGGACAGAAAAAGATGCGCTGGTCGTGCAGACAAAGGAGGGATGTCTTTCGCTCCTTGAGGTGCAGCTTGAAGGAAAAAAACGGATGGATACCGGGGCGTTTTTACGCGGTTTCCCGGTAGAAACAGGAACAGTATTAACAAATTAGTGGTTTATTTATAAAGGAGGAGAAGATGCCGTACTTTTATTTTGACCGAACCTATTTTCTGGTTCTTATTGGTGCAGTCATCTGTATGATTGCTTCTGCAATGGTAAAGAGTACCTTTAAGCGTTACAGCAGATGCAACAGCCTTTCCGGCATGACCGGGGAACAGGTGGCAATGCGTGTTCTGCATGCGGCAGGGATTCATGATGTGACCGTGCGTCATGTGTCAGGAAATCTGACGGACCATTATAATCCGGCAAATAAAACAGTGAATCTTTCCGACGTGGTATGCTATGGGAAATCAGTAGCTTCCGCAGGAGTTGCCGCCCATGAGTGCGGACATGCCATCCAGCATGCGCACGGCTATGTGCCGCTTAAGCTGCGCACAGCGTTTCTTCCAGTGGCGCAGTTTGGCTCCGCGTTTGCCTGGCCGGTCATTCTGGTGGGATTTTTTATTAACAGCCGTTCTTCAGCAGCAATCATCAACATAGGAATCCTGATGTTTTCTTTTGCAGTGGTTTTCCAGCTTCTGACGCTTCCGGTTGAGTTCAATGCCTCAAGAAGGGCGATGGAACTGCTGCGTTCCCAGGGGATTTTAGGGGACCAGGAGCTTGGCTATACAAGAAAAGTCCTTACAGCTGCCGCCCTTACCTATGTGGCATCGGCAGCCGCGGCAATTTTACAGCTTCTGAGAGTAATCATCCTGTTCGGGGGTAGAAGCAGTGATGACTGAAAATACAAGGGAACTGGCGCTTGACATGCTGGTTTCCATCAACGAAGAAGGGCAGTACAGCCATCTGCTCCTGCGCCAGGTACTGGAAAAATACCAGTACCTGGACAAGAAGGAGCGCGCATTTCTGACAAGGCTGACCGAGGGAACCATAGAGCGAAGGATTACCCTTGACTATGTAATTGACTCCTTTTCCAGAACAAAAGTTAATAAGATGAAACCATTTATCCGGAACCTGCTTCGTCTTGGCGTTTACCAGATTATGTATATGGACAGCGTACCGGATTCCGCGGCGTGCAATGAGGCGGTAAAGCTTGCCAGAAAGCATGGTTTTTCCGGTCTGTCCGGATTTGTGAACGGTGTTTTAAGAAGCGTTGCAAGGGGATGGAAGGAGGTAAAATACCCGGATGAAAGGACAGCTTCTGCAAAGGCATGGTCTGTCCGTTATTCTGTGCCGGAATGGATGGTTACACTCTGGCAGACTTCATACGGGATGGATAAAACAAAAGAGATTCTGGAAGGCTTTCAGGGGGAGTTTCCGTTGTGCATCCGCGTAAACCGGAATAAGACCACGCCGGAGGATTTAAAGAAGAGGCTGGAAGCAGCGGGGATTACCGTGGAAGCGGCCGGAGGGTTTTCCCATGCTTTTTTTGTCAGAGGCGTGGATTACCCGGCTGCCCTGCCTGGCTTTGCGGAAGGGGAATTTTATGTGCAGGATATCAGTTCCATGCGTGTGGCAGAGCTTGCCGGTGTCAGGAAAGGCGATTACGTGATTGATGTCTGTGCCGCACCGGGCGGTAAAAGCATTTACCTTGCAGAGCTGCTGGAAGGCAGCGGAATGGTTGAGGCCAGGGATCTGACAGAATACAAGGTGGGAATGCTGGAGGAAAATATAAAAAGGCACGGACTCACCAACTGTAAAGCTGTTTTAATGGATGCGCTGGCAGATGACGCAGATTCCCATGACAGGGCGGATGTGTTAATCTGTGACCTGCCATGTTCCGGACTTGGAGTGATGGGTAAAAAAACGGATATCCGTTACAAAATGACACTGGAAAAGGCAAAAGAGCTTGCCAGTCTGCAGAGGCAGATTCTGTCTGTTGTACATAAGTATGTAAAACCGGGTGGGACCCTGGTATACAGTACATGTACGCTGCATGACGAGGAAAACGAAAAAAATGCGGAGTGGTTTGTAAAAACTTCTCCGGAATTTACACTGGTATCACAGGAACAGATTTTTCCCCGTGCAGGACAGGGCGACGGATTTTTCCTTGGAAAATTTGTACGGGACGGAGCAGGACGATGAATGAAAAAACAGACATTAAATCAATGAACCTGGATGAGCTGACGCAGTTTGTGACAGAACACGGGGAAAAGAAATTCCGTGCAAAGCAGATTTATGAATGGCTTCATGTGAAGCATGCATATACATTTTCAGAAATGACAAATCTGTCCGCCGAGTTCAGAAAATGGCTGGAATCCTCCTGCAGCATCACTGCAGTAAGGCAGGAGGCAGTACAGGTTTCCAGACTGGACGGCACCAGAAAATATCTTTTTGCGCTGGAAGACGGGAATCTGATAGAGAGCGTGCTGATGCGGTACAGACATGGCAATTCCGTGTGCATTTCCTCGCAGGCAGGCTGCCGGATGGGATGCGTGTTCTGTGCATCCACACTTGGCGGTCTGGTACGGAACCTGACGGCGGCGGAAATGCTGGATCAGGTTTATGCAATCGGAGCGGATACCGGGGAGCGGGTTTCCAATGTGGTTGTCATGGGAACGGGGGAGCCGCTGGATAACTATGAACAGCTTGTAAAATTTATAGAGATGCTCACGGATGAAAACGGGCTGCATATCAGCCAGAGGAATCTTACCGTGTCCACCTGCGGGATTGTTCCCCGTATACGGGAACTTGCCGGCCGGCAGTTTGCCATTACGCTGGCGCTTTCCCTGCATGCGCCAAACCAGAAAAAACGCAGGGAACTGATGCCGGTTGCAAATAAATACGGGATTCATGAGGTTGTGGACGCCTGCAGGTATTATTTTGAACAGACCGGACGCAGGGTAACTTTTGAATACAGTCTTGTGGGAGGCGTGAATGACAGCGGGGAGGATGCCAGGGAGCTGTCCGGACTGCTCTCAGGCATGAACTGCCATGTAAACCTGATTCCCGTCAATCCGGTGAGGGAAAATAATTTTGTTCCTTCGGATGCACGTGCGACTGCAGCGTTTAAGGAAAAACTTGAAAAAAACGGATTAAATGTAACAGTGCGGCGGGAAATGGGACGTGATATTGACGGCGCATGCGGACAGCTGCGGCACAGATATCTTTAGCAGTACTTGCCAAAGACCATAAGAATGTGGTAATATTTACAGATGATGGGATGATATGCTCCACTATGAGAAAGGATAAGACGGATGAAGACGTATTCCATGACGGATACCGGCATCATGCGGGAAATGAACCAGGACTATTTCTTTGCATCAGATGAACCCGTTGGAAACCTCCCAAACCTCTATATTGTGGCAGACGGAATGGGTGGTCACAGGGCTGGCGATTATGCTTCACGCTATACGACACAGCGTGTGGTTGCGTCGGTGTCCAGAAATCGGGACGAGGAACCGGTAACGATACTGAAAGAAGCAATTACAACTGCAAACAGGCTCCTGATTGAGGAAGCGGCAGAAGATGAGTCGAGGCGCGGAATGGGCACGACTCTGGTTGCTGCGACAATTATGGACGGCAGGCTTTTTGTTGCGAATATTGGGGACAGCAGGCTTTATCTGGTTGACCGCGATATCCGCCAGATTACAAGGGACCATTCCCTTGTGGCGGAAATGGTGAGGATCGGGGAAGTTGATGTCCAGACGGCAAGGGAACATCCGGATAAAAATATTATTACCCGTGCGATTGGTGCCGGGGCTGGCGTGGAGGCGGATTTCTTTGAAATTGAACTTGCGCCGGGAAACCAGATTTTAATCTGTACTGATGGTCTGACCAATATGGTGGAGGATTCTGTAATCCGTGATATTATGCTGCGCGCAGATACCCTCGAAAAGCGGGTGGAGATGCTGGTTGAGACTGCAAACCATAATGGAGGCAGGGACAATATTACAGTAATGATTATAGAACCATTTATGTAACTGTGAGGGTAAGCAGTTACCCAGTTTCTTGATGAGGTGAAAATATGTTGACAGTTGGTACGTATTTAGCGGATCGCTATGAAATCCTTAGTAAAATCGGCGCAGGAGGAATGTCGGATGTCTACAAGGCAAAAGACCATATCCTCGGCAGGTTTGTGGCGATTAAGGTATTAAAGCCGGAATTTTCCGAGGACAGGGGGTTTGTGTCCAAATTCCGCACGGAAGCGCAGTCTGCGGCAGGACTTGAGCATCCGAACATTGTAAATATCTATGACGTTGGAAGTGAAGAGGGACTCTATTATATTGTAATGGAATATGTAGAGGGAATCACCCTTAAGACATACATTGAAAAAAAGGGACAGCTGTCCTTTAAAGAAGCAGTAAGTATTGCAATTCAGGTGGCAAGGGGTATTGAGTCGGCGCATGCCAAGCAGATCACCCACAGGGATATCAAGCCGCAGAATATTATTATTTCCACAGAGGGCAAGGTCAAGGTTACGGATTTTGGTATTGCAAAGGCAGCTTCCTCCAATACCATCAGCTCTGATGTAATGGGATCTGTGCATTATTCCTCCCCGGAACAGGCAAGAAACGGGTTTGTGGACGGCAGAAGCGATATCTATTCCCTGGGTATTGTGATGTATGAAATGGTGACCGGACGCGTGCCGTTTGACGGTGATACGACGGTTGCAGTTGCAATCCAGCATCTGCAGGAGGAGATGACGCCGCCGGGCAATTATGCGGAGAATCTTCCGGTCAGCCTGGAAAAAATCATTGTAAAATGTGCACAGAAAAATCCCGACCGCCGTTACCAGACAATTGAGGAATTACTGGACGATCTGCGTAAATCACTGCAGACGCCGGATGAGGACTTTGTTGTGATTGCGCCGCTTGTTGATAACGGAAAAACCAAGGTCATCAGTGAAGAGGAGCTGCGCCAGATTAAAGAGCAGCGCCAGCCTGTGGAGCAGCGCGCACAGGCGCCTGTAAGCAGCCGTCCTGCACAGGAGCCGGTTTATGAGGAAGATGATGACGACGATGATGATGATATGGAAGATGATGACGGGGATTTAAACCCGAAAATGGATAAGGCGGTAACAATCATGGCGGTTGTTGTGGCAGCAATTATCCTGATTGTAATTATTTATCTGATCGGCAGTTTTTTCGACTTGTTCCATACAGGCGGAAAGCAGCCGGAGTCGCAGACCCAGACACAGACTGAGACGGAAAGTGAGTCAGAGAGTGCCACAGAAGAGAAGGTTGTGGTAGAGGATGTGCGCGGAAAGACACAGCAGGAGGCTCAGAATACTCTTGAGGCACAGGGACTGTTTATGTTTGTTATTGCAGAGCAGAAGTCTGACCAGCCGGAAGGAACCGTTTTGGAGCAGGATCCGATCGGGGGCAGTTCCGTGGAAAAGGGCACGACAGTCAATGTCATTGTTGCAGGTACTGAAAATATTAACTATACAGATGAAGATAACAACAAGGATAATATTCCGGTTCCGAGTGTGGTTGGAAAGATGGAAAAAGATGCGGCCAGCATACTGGATGCAGCAGGTTTCCGTGTAAGCAAATCCTACAAGTATGACAGCACCGTTGATGCCGGAAAGGTAATTTCCCAGAGTCCGAACGGAGGTACAGCACCGGAGGGAAGCACCGTAACCATTGTAATCAGCCAGGGAGAACAGTCTGTGACGGTTCCGAATGTGGTAGGTGATTCAAAGGATACTGCGAGCAGTAAACTGACTAAAGAAGGACTGAAGGTGGATGTGAAGGAAGCCTATGACAATTCTGTTCCGGCAGGTCAGGTAATCCGTCAGAGCATTGCCGGAGGAAAGGTGGTTCCGGCTGGAACGACGGTTACGATTACAGTAAGCCTTGGACCGGAAGAGTCAAAGACGTACAGTTTTAGTAAAACCTACAGTGCACCGGAAAATGCAGTAAGTGCAAGCTATACGGTAACTGGAAGTGACGGGGTGGTTTATGACAGCGGGACAGTGGATGTTGACGGCTCCCTGACGGTATCTGTATCCGATATGGAATGTGACTCCGGAACAGTGACGATTACCTGGACCATTGAAGTAATTGACGAAGAAGGACTTTCGGAAACCTCTACAAAGCAGGAAAGCCACTCTGTAAAATTTACGAAACAATAGGTTTTATATGCAGGGAAAGATTATTAAAGGAATTTCCGGTTTCTACTATGTTTACGTGGCGGAAACCGGAATTTATGAATGTAAGGCAAAGGGTATTTTCCGTAACCAGAAGATAAAACCCCTGGTTGGGGATGATGTGGAAATCGCAGTGCTGGACGAAGAAAAAAGAACCGGAAACGTGGAAAAAATTTTTCCAAGGAAAACGGAATTAATCCGTCCGGCAGTTGCAAACATAGACATGGCGCTGCTTATTTTTGCGGTAGCAAAGCCGGAACCAAACTTTAATTTGATGGACCGGTTTTTATGCATGATGGAATACCAGAACGTACCGGTTATGATATGTTTTAACAAATGCGACCTGGTAACGGAAGAAAAAAGAAGACAGCTTGCAGAGATTTATGAACCGGCGGGATATGAACTGTGTTTTACCAGTGTGGAAAGCGGGGAAAATACCGGGGAATTAAAAGAGCGGCTGCAGGGAAAGACCGTTGCCGCCTCCGGTCCGTCCGGTGTTGGCAAGTCTTCCCTGATTAACTGTATGCAGAGTTCTGTTCATATGCAGATAGGGGAAATCAGTGAAAAAATTTCCCGCGGCAGGCATACGACAAGGCATACTCAGCTGATTCCGTTAGGGGAACAGACATACATTATGGATACGCCGGGATTCAGTTCCATGGATCTGCCGGGATTTACGAAGGATCTGCTTGGGACATGCTATCCGGAATTTGTCCGTTATGAGCCGGGATGCCGCTTTAGAGGCTGCAGCCATATTGAAGAGCCGGACTGCGGGGTAAAACAGGCACTGGAAGAGGGAAACATCAGTCCGGTGCGTTATGAAAACTATAAAATTCTTTATAAGAGTAAAATGTAGTGCATGGGTTGTACCAGCATGGAGGAGAACAAATGAATTTTTTATCACCATCCATTTTGTCAGCAGATTTTGCAAGACTTGGGGAACAGATCAGGCTTCTTGATGAGGCTGGCGCTGATTATGTACATATTGATGTAATGGATGGATGCTTTGTACCAAGTATCAGTTTTGGACTGCCGGTTGTAAAGGCAGTCCGAAAGGAGACAGGGCGGGTGCTGGATCTGCACCTGATGGTTGAGGAGCCGGAGAGGTATATTTCTGACTTTGCAGAGGCAGGGGCAGATATTATTACTGTCCATGCAGAAGCGTGCAGGCATCTGGACCACACCATCGGGGCGGTAAAAAAACAGGGAGTCCGGGCAGGCGTTGCAATTAATCCCGCCACGCCGGTGGAAATTCTGCACAATGTGATCGCGGAAGTGGACATGGTGCTGGTAATGACCGTCAATCCGGGATTTGCCGGACAGAAGCTGATTCCGTATACCCTGGACAAGGTGCGCGAGGTAAAAGCCCTTACGAATGAGCTTGGACTTAAGACCGATATTGAAGTGGACGGGGGCATTCATCTGGGAAATGCAGCATCTGTCCTGGAGGCCGGGGCAAATGTAATTGTGGCAGGCTCTGCTGTCTTTAAAGGGGATATCAGGGAAAACACAGGCAGTTTTCTTAATATAATGCAAAAGGAAGGAAGGAACCGCATATGAAATACTTAATTGTTACAGGGGGAATGACAACAGACGAAATAATCACAAATGTTATAAAAAAGGGCGGGTATGAGGTGGTAATTGCCGTGGATTCAGGAACGGAATTTCTTTACCGAGCAGGAATTATTCCGGATATTATTGTAGGTGACCTGGATTCTGCCAATCCGGATATCATAGATTATTACCGTGATTTTGAATATATTGACTTTTGTATTCTGAAACCGGAAAAGGATGATACAGACACAGAACATGCGATTCATGAGGCTATCCGCCGCGGTGCAGGGGATATCACAATCGTCGGGGGAACAGGAACAAGGCTGGACCATGTGCTTGGAAATATTACCCTGCTTGGTATCGGGCTGGAACACCATGTACCGATTACCATTATTGACGAGCATAACAGAATCCGTATGATAAACCAGCCGATTGTACTCAGGAGAAAAGACCAGTACGGAAAATATATTTCCCTGCTGCCGTTTTCAGGAGAGGTGACAGGAGTAACCTTGAAGGGACTCAAATATCCCCTGGATAACTTTACCATGGGCGGTTTTAATGCACGGGGAATCAGCAATGAAATCGTGGAAGAAGAGGCATCCATCAGTTTAACTTCCGGACAGCTGCTGGTGATTGAGTCGAGGGACTAAATAATTGAGAAAGGCGGAAAATTCTGAAATATAAGATTTTCTGATGGGTAAAGATAAAATGAAACTAGGAATCGTAGGACTTCCGAACGTGGGAAAAAGTACATTATTTAACTCCCTGACTAAAGCAGGAGCAGAATCTGCAAACTACCCTTTCTGCACCATTGACCCGAATGTGGGAATTGTTGCTGTACCGGATGAGCGGATTAAAGCTCTGGGGGAAATGTACCATTCCAAAAAAGTAACGCCTGCCGTCATCGAGTTTGTGGATATTGCAGGCCTTGTCAAGGGTGCAAGCAAAGGGGAGGGACTTGGAAACCAGTTTCTTGCAAATATCCGTGAGGTGGACGCTATTGTTCATGTCGTGCGCTGTTTTGAGGACACCAATATTGTCCATGTGGACGGAAGCATTGACCCGGCAAGGGATATTGAGACGATTAACCTCGAACTGGTTTTTTCAGATATTGAGATTCTGGACAGAAGAATTGCAAAGGTAGCCAAGCAGGCGCGTATGGATAAAAAGCTTGCAAAGGAGCTGGAGCTTTTAGAGGCTGTCAAAAAACATCTTGAAGACGGCAAAATGGCACGTACCTTTGAAGTGCCGGATGATGAGGATGCACAGGACTGGTTTTTAAGTTATAACCTTTTGACCGCCAAACCGACCATTTATGCGGCAAATGTGGCGGAAAATGACCTTGCAGATGACGGAAATTCCAATGCATATGTGGCGGCAGTCCGCGGCATGGCAAAGGAAGAGGGCAGCGAGGTATTTGTGATCTGTGCACAGATTGAGCAGGAGATTGCGGAGCTGGATGACGATGAAAAAGCTATGTTTCTTGAGGAACTGGGGCTTAAGGAATCCGGTCTGGAAAAGCTGATTAAGGCAAGCTACAGTCTTCTGGGACTGATCAGCTACCTGACGGCAGGAGAGGATGAATGCAGGGCATGGACCATTATTAAGGGAACCAAGGCACCGCAGGCAGCCGGCAAGATTCACAGTGACTTTGAACGTGGCTTTATCCGCGCAGAAGTCGTGAATTACCAGGACCTTTTAGACTGCGGAAGCTTATCCGCTGCAAAGGATAAGGGGATTGTCGGTCTGGAAGGAAAAGAGTATGTGGTAAAAGACGGGGATGTAATTTTGTTCCGTTTTAACGTATAGGGCATAGGAAAAAGGCGAAACGCATATAATTTCTTAATATTCGCTGTATGGTGGTAAGAAATATATGCGTTTTTCTGATTTATGCGAAAAAGAAGTGATCAGTGCAGGCGACTGCAGATGCCTGGGAAACGTAAGGAATCTGGAATTTGACAAAGAATGCGGGGAAATTACGGCGCTGATTGTACCGGGACCCGGAAAATATTTTGGATGCTTCTGCCGGGAAATTGAATTTTGTATTCCATGGTGCAAGGTTATCCGGATTGGTCCGGATATCATACTGGTGGATTTTGATGAAAAAGAGATGAAACATAAAATATAAAGAAAGTTCTTTGTTGACAATCAAATAGAGGAAAGTTATACTAAGCGTTAAGCAGAAAAGTAAGAAAGGAACAGTACTGAATGAAATGTCCATTTTGCAGCAGTGAGAATACAAGAGTCATAGATTCGAGACCGGCAGATGATAATAATTCCATCCGCAGGCGCAGGCTTTGTGATGACTGCGGCAAGCGTTTCACTACATATGAAAAAGTTGAAACAATTCCGCTTATCATAATTAAGAAAGATAATAACAGGGAGCAGTATGACCGCTCCAAAATAGAAAAAGGGGTGCTTTCCGCCTGCCATAAGCGGCCGATATCCGTGGAACTGATTACAAAGCTGGTGGATGACGTCGAGACCCAGATTTTTAACAAAGAGGAAAAAGAGGTTTCCAGTTCCGTGATAGGAGAGATTATCATGGATAAATTAAAGGACCTGGATGCTGTTGCGTATGTGCGCTTTGCGTCTGTGTACCGCGAGTTTAAGGATGTCAACACATTTATGAATGAACTGAAAAAGATGCTTGTGTAAACAGGAGATGGGGCAGGAAAATGTCTGTATTTTTATACCCGGATGAGTACGTGGACAGTACTTACCATATTGACTTCAAAAAATTATATCAAGAGGGATATAGGGGAATCATATTTGATATAGACAACACCCTGGTTCCCCATGGGGCGCCTGCTGACGAGCGGGCGGTTCTTTTGTTTCAGAAGCTGGACGAGCTGGGATTTTCTTGTATGCTGTTATCCAATAATAAGGAACCCCGCGTAAAAATGTTCAATGATGCAGTAAATGCTGCATACATCCATAAAGCGGGAAAGCCGAAGCCTTCAGGATACCGCAGAGCAATGGAACAACTTGGTACGAATGAATCCAATACGGTTTTTGTGGGTGACCAGATATTTACGGATGTCTGTGGCGCAAACCTTGCAGGTATCCGGACAATTCTTGTAAAGCCAATTCATCCGAAGGAGGAAATTCAGATAATATTAAAGCGCATACCTGAAAAAATTATATTGTTATGCTATCATATTCACGTAAAAATATTCGGGCTTAAGTATCCGTCAGTGCGGATACAGGAAAAATAAAAGAAAAGAAAGGAAAAGGCTGCGGGAAACGCGTCATGAATGGCGGAACCTGCGGCGTGGTGCAAATTATGAAAATCGGAATCGGAAATGACCATTCAGCTGTGGAAATGAAGCAGCAGATCAAAGAATATATCGAAAGTCTCGGGCATGAAGTTGTCAATTACGGGACTGACACCGCAGAAAGCTGCCACTATCCGCTGATTGGCGAAAAGGTGGGACGGGCCGTTGCCTCCGGTGAAGTAGACTGCGCCGTATTAATCTGCGGAACAGGCGTTGGAATTTCAATTGCGGCAAACAAGGTGGACCATGTACGTGCTGCAGTCTGTTCAGACACGACAACGGCACGTCTTGTAAAAGAACACAATAATGCCAATATTATTGCATTTGGTGCGCGGATTGTAGGCATAGAAAAGGCAAAGGATATTGTAAAGGCATATCTGGATGCCAGCTTTCAGGGAGGAAGACATGCAGTGCGGGTGGATATGTTCAGGGAAATTGAACTTAAGAATGTGCGGCATGAAGCGGACAGGGTGTAAATAGTACTTGAAAAGTATACCAGTTTATAGTAAAATTGGTAATCGAGAGAGTATTATGTAATAAACAGTACAGTTACAGAGTTACTCGGATATTTAAGGAGGAAGATCGAATGATTTCAGCAGGAGATTTCAAAAACGGCGTTACGATTGAGCTTGAGGGAAATATTTTTCAGATTATTGAATTTCAGCATGTGAAACCGGGTAAGGGCGCAGCGTTCGTCAGAACGAAGCTTAAGAATATCGTCAGCGGGGGTGTCGTAGAGAAGACATTCCGTCCGACAGAAAAGTGTCCGACTGCACATATTGACCGTAAGGACATGCAGTATTTATATGCAGATGATGATTTTTATCATTTTATGGATGTGGAGACTTATGACCAGATTGATCTGACAAAGGACAGCGTTGGTGATGCGCTTAAGTTTGTCAAGGAAAACGAAATGGTTAAAATCTGTTCATACAAGGGCAATGTATTTGCAGTGGAGCCGCCGCTTTTTGTGGAGCTTCAGATTTCAGAAACCGAGCCGGGCTTCAAAGGAGATACCGCAACTGGTGCTACAAAGCCTGCCACAGTGGAAACCGGCGCTACCGTACAGGTACCGCTTTTCGTGGAGCAGGAAGATGTCATTAAGATTGACACAAGAACCGGTGAATACCTTTCCCGTGTATAATTAAAATCGTGGATGGCAGGTTCCATGGAAATTCACTTATGCGGTGTATTTCCATGGGATTTTTTGTATATTCGGGACAATAATAAGTTGTAATTTGGGAGATATGTTGATAAAATAGACGTATGGAGGTATGAAATGGATACACATGTACGTGAAATTAACCGGAACCTGGTTGCCGGCTGGCTGGTTATCGTCGGGGTTTTATTTACCGCTTATCTGGGGGAAGTATTAAAAGGGCAGAGAAGCTGGACGTATCTGGTTGTTTATATGGCAGCAACAGCGCTTCCGGCTTTTTTATGCCTGTATCTGTATCTGAAAAAACCGGACCGCTACAGTCTCCGTTACTGGATTGTTGCCGGTTATTTTATCATGTATATTTTTACCATGTTCAGCGGCAGCACCAATATGGTCTTTACCTATATTCTGCCAATGCTTTCCCTTCTGGTTCTTTTTCACCAGCCGAGACTGATTTTATGGACAGGCGCAGTGTCTTTGTTTATTAATCTTTCTTCCATTGCCTATGGGGTATATAATGGCAGCACCAACTTAAAAAACAGCAAGGATGCAGAAATTCAGATTGCGCTGATTACACTTTGCTTTGGAGGGTCTTATCTTGCCACACGGCTTTATGACAAGATTACCAGGGAAAATAACGAATACATGCAGATGCTCGATGAAAAGAACATGGAGATTCAGAAAATGAGCCTGCAGACCATTACAACTATTGCAAACACCATTGACGCAAAGGACGAGTACACCAGGGGACATTCCAGGCGCGTATCCGAATATTCTGCTGCAATCGCGGAAAAACTCGGCATGTCGCCTGAAGAGGTTTCCAATATCCGCTGGGTGGCGCTTTTACACGATATCGGCAAAATCGGTGTGCCGGATGCAGTTCTTAATAAACCTGGGCGGCTGACGAACGAAGAGTACCAGATGATGAAGCAGCATACAGTGATCGGGGGAGAGATATTAAAAGATATCGGCATGTTAAAAGGAATCGACGTCGGTGCCAGGTACCATCATGAGCGCTATGACGGAAAGGGGTATCCGGACGGGATTTCCGGGGAAGATATTCCATACATAGCAAGAATTATTGCAGTGGCGGATGCGTATGACGCAATGACGAGCAACCGCGTGTACCGGAAGCATCTGGATGACAATAAAGTAATGAATGAGCTGAAAGCCGGAATTGGAACGCAGTTTGACCCGGAGGCGGCGGGGGCTCTGATTGAGCTTTTGCAGAAGGGGGAACTGGAAAATCTGAATCCGGAGACATCACAGAATCCGGAGATGGCGGATGTGACAAGGATTATCAGCCGGGTGATGGAGCTGCAGGAAGAAAAAATGGCAGGAAGACTGCTGTTTGACCAGCTGACGGATGCCTACAACCAGAGCAGCGGCAAAAAAATGCTGGAGGATGCGATTGAGGACCGGAACGGATGCCTGGTGTTTTTTGATATTGACAGCTTTCACTATATCAACGATACCTACGGATATGTGGAGGGGGATTATTTTCTCCGTAAGGCTGTGGATGCCATCAAGAGTCTGCAGGATGATGTGATTGTGGTGCGCTGGGGCAGCGATGAGTTTTTAACATTTTTTGGGAATCTGGTGGAAGCCTCCCGTATCGGGGAGCTTATGGAGAAGCTTTCTGAACGTATCAGTGAAATGGCTTCAGAAAACAAAATACTTGGACAGATGACACTGTCAGCCGGAATTGCACTGTGTGACAAGCCCGGGGAGGGACTGTCCGATGCCATCAAAAAAGCGGACAAGGCGCTTTATGTTGCAAAGCAGCAGGGCTGTGGGAAGTACTGTATCTACCGGAAAAACGAACCGGTGGTGGAAGCACAGCAGACAAGCGTTGATTTGGACCGTCTGGTGCGCATGCTGGAAAAGGACAGCAGGTACGAAGGCGGTTTTGACCTGACATATCCTGAATTTGGTAAGATATATGAATTTATCCGCAAGGTTGCAATGCGTAATGAACAGCAGGTACAGCTGCTTATGTTTACTCTCCGGCCGATTGAGGGGATTGATATCCGTATCGAGGAGCGGGACCGTGCCATGGAGCTTCTGGAAAAGGCAATTCTGTCAAAAATCCGTGGTGTGGATGTTACGACAAGGTACAGCAGCACACAGCGTATTGTAATGTTTATGAAAATGGACGAGGACCAGATTAGTATCGTGACCGAGCGTATTATGAAGGAATTTTACCGGATGTACGATAAAAAGGAGTTAAGCATTCATTATGATGTAGCCGCGCTTGGCCAGGAAAGCGGGAGGAAACCATGTTAAGACCAAAGATTGGGCTGGACTGGGATGATGTGACTGCACCATTCAACAGTCTGGCGCTTGCCATGGCAAATGAAAAATACAATATAACGCCGCCGCTTACGCTTTCAGAGATTGATTCCTGGGAGAATAAGGGGCGGGCTTCTGTGATTAAGGAGTTTTACGGATACGAGGAGCTTTATTACAGGCAGACGGTGAAGGAACGCACGAAAAAGGCGGTCCGCAGACTGATGGAAATTGCGGACGTTTATTTTATTACAGCCGCGTACCCGCAGTTTATGGGAATCCGGGCAAAACAGATACTGGAAGCATTTCCGGAGTTTCCGCCGGAAAACATTATTCTGGGAAATGCCAAAAACCTGGTGCAGTTTGATATTATATTAGACGATGCCATTCATAATGTCCTGGAAACTCCGGCGGCATATCCGGTACTGATGCGTAAGCCCTGGAACTGGAAAATGACAGGACTTTTATCCGTGAACGATATGACGGAATTTGTATCCCTGGTAAAACAGATTATCCATGTATCCCAGTCAGGACATGCAAAGCTGTCCGGTCCTGCCGTGCTTGCGCTTGTGGGACCTTCCGGTTCCGGGAAAAGCGAAATCACAAAGGAGCTTTGTAAGGATTCCCGTTTTGTCAGTCCCAAAACCTACTGCACGAAAAAAAGTGCAAAGCATCATTACCTGACAGAAGAGGAATTTGAAAGCCAGCATTTTTTTGAACGTACCATGTATGCCGGAATCAAATACGGGACAAAGCGTGAGGATATCGAGGCTGTTTTAAACGGGGGACAGTATGCTGTCATGCCGCTTGACATGTGCGGGGCAATCGCAATGAAACGGCATTTCCAGACGGCAATTATTTATATTACCAAAGACAAGGAAACGCTGATTCAGGATATTTTACAGGAGGATTTTGACCTGGAAGAAAAAACCCTGCGGATTCTTTCCATTGATGCGGAAAAAAGAAACCGGGAAATCTGTGATTTCGTGGTGGATAATACGGATAATGCGGGGACAAAGCGGATACTGGAAATTTTATCACAGGTATAGCATACTGGCATTTGGAAAAGAAAGGAAATGGGATGGGAAATTTAACAGAGGAAGAAATAAGGGACAGGATTACAGACGGTTATGATGCGATGTGTGATTTTAATGAAAAGGGCGACTATAAAAAATCATTTGAAACCCTTTTTGAAATGTGGGATATATTACCTGGAAACAAACTGGAACATGAAGAGAGCTATTCAGTTGTAGTGGGAATCATTGAAACAGCGATTGAATGCAAAAATAAAGAAATCATGGCAGAGTGGATTGACAAAATGGACCGCATTGCAGAGCAAAGGGAAAAAGAAACCGGAGACAAAGGGGAAAAAGAATATTTTCATGGCAAAGTGGCATATGAGCTTGGTAATTACGAGGAGGCACGAAAGAATCTGGATTTCGCAGTAAAAAACGGATGGCGCTTAACGGAATACGATAAAAAATATGCGGATTTTCTGGCAGGCAGGACCGCAGAAACAGTTCCTGAATCAAAATCCGGGAATCATGAAGGGAAAAATGACAGCGAACTGGATGAAAAGCTTTATAAAAAAATAACGGGCCTGTGCGACAGAGGAGAGCAGTATGCGGATACAGGGGATTTTGGTGAAGCAAAACGGCTATTTCTTGCAGCACTGGAATATGTCCCGTCGCCAAAGTATGAATGGGAAGCCAGTACATGGCTGTATACAGCGTTAGGAGATGTATCATACCTTGACGGGGATTATGACAGCGCAGTAAACTATCTGAATGAGGCATTAAAGTGTCCGGACGGACTGGGAAATCCTTTCATCCTGCTAAGGCTGGGAGAAAGCTTCTTTGAACTTCACAATAACGAAAAAGCAAAGAATTATCTGCTGCAGGCATATATGTGTGACGGTGACAGGATTTTTGAAGAAGAAGATGAAAAATACAAAAAGACGATTGAAGAATTATTATAGGAGGAAGGCAAATGCGAAGCATTTCTTAAAATGCCTTCCGACGCATGCCGCTGAGCGCAGCGAAGGGGCGATACCAAAGGAAGGCAAATGCGAAGCATTTCTTAAAATGCCTTCCGACGCATGCCGCTGAGCGCAGCGAAGGGGCGATACCAAAGGAGGAATTTAAATTATGAGCAAAAAACATTATAAGGACAGAAAATTAAAATTTGAAACCATACAGCTTCACGCTGGACAGGAGAGCCCGGACCCGGTAACGGATGCAAGGGCGGTTCCAGTTTATATGACATCATCCTATGTATTCCATAACAGTGAACATGCGGCGGACCGGTTTGCCTTAAGGGATGCCGGAAATATATATGGCAGGCTCACAAACCCGACCCAGGGCGTATTTGAGGAACGCATTGCGGCATTAGAGGGCGGTGTGGCAGCGATTGCAGTTGGTTCCGGTGCGGCAGCCTTAACCTATGCCTTTCAGACCGTTGCGCATGCAGGAGACCATATTGTGGCGGCGAAAAATATATACGGCGGCACTTATAATCTGCTTGCACATACGCTCCCGGATTACGGAATCGAAACAACCTTTGTGGACCCGTTTGATTATGACGGGATTGAAGCTGCAATTAAGGAAAATACAAAGGCAGTTGAAATAGAAACACTGGGAAATCCGAATTCAGAGGTTGTTGATATCGAGCGTATTGCAGAAATTGCACATGCGCATAACATCCCGCTTCTGGTGGATAACACCTTTGCGTCACCGTACCTTGTGCGTCCCATTACATACGGCGCTGATCTTGTGATTCATTCCGCAACCAAGTTTATCGGCGGACATGGAACAGCCGTTGGAGGTGTTATTGTGGATGCAGGAACATTTGACTGGGCATCCTCTGACAAATACCCATGGCTGACAGAGCCGAATGAATCCTACCACGGGGTCAGCTTTGCAAAAGATACAGCGCCGGCTGTTGCGGCTACCTATATCCGGGCAATTCTGTTAAGGGATATGGGGGCAACGCTGTCGCCGGTTCATGCCTTTATATTCCTGCAGGGACTGGAAACTCTTTCCCTGCGTGTGGAGCGCCATGTAGAAAATGCATTAAAGGTTGTGCAGTATTTAAAAGACCAGCCGATGGTGGAAAAAGTCAGCCATCCGTCCGTTACAGAGGATGAAGAGCAGAAAAAGCTGTACAAAAAATATTTTCCGAACGGCGGCGGTTCTATTTTTACCTTTGAAATTAAGGGGGATGCGAAAAAAGCGCAGGAATTTATTGATAATCTGGAGCTGTTTTCCCTGCTTGCAAATGTAGCGGACGTAAAATCCCTTGCGATTCATCCGGCGTCCACAACGCATTCCGAGTGCAGCGAGGCAGAACTTTTGGACCAGGGCATTAAGCCGAATACCATCCGCCTTTCGATAGGAACAGAAAATATTGACGATATTATCGAAGACCTTGATGAGGCGTTTCGTGCCGTCAGCTGACAGGAGTAGAAAAGAAGCGCTATTACCAGCTTTACTGTATGTAAAAGAAAAAATAGCTAAAAAAAATGAAAAAAAGTTGAATTTGCTACCAAAGGAGTATACAATAATTTTTAGTAAGCAAACTAAATGAAAGAGTGAGGAGAACGATTATGTTTGGTTTTGGACAGCTGATTAATATCTTAAAAAAGAATCCGAAAAAAATCGTATTTACAGAAGGTAAGGACCCGCGGATTCTGGAAGCGGCATCAAGACTTCTGGCGAGCAGCTTCCTGCATCCGATTCTGGTCGGTGTGGAAGATGAAATCTATGCAGTAGCAGAAGAGAGCGGTTTTAATATACGTGGTGCAGAGATTATCAATCCGGCGGAATTTGACCGCATGGAGGAGATGATTGATTTATTCTGTGAACTGCGTAAAAGCAAAGGTGTGACAAAGGAGCAGGCAGCACAGGTTCTTTCGCAGAACAATTATTTTGGTACAATGCTGGTTAAGATGGGGCTTGCAGATGCACTGCTTGGCGGCGCGACATATTCCACAGCTGACACGGTCCGCCCGGCGCTGCAGCTTATTAAGACAAAGCCGGAGAATTCCATAGTTTCTTCCTGCTACATTCTGGTGCGTCCGTCTGCAACAGGTGAAAATGAAGTTCTTGCCATGGCAGACTGCGCAATTAATATACATCCGACAGAGGATGAGCTGGTTGAAATTGCATGGGAGACAACAAAATGTGCAAAAATTTTCGGTGTTGACCCGCAGCTTGCATTTTTAAGTTATTCCACACTTGGCTCCGGAAAAGGAGAGGACGTGGACAAGATGCGCAACGCCGCCCAGAAAACAAAGGCAAAGTACCCGGATTTACCAATTGGCGGGGAAATGCAGTTTGACGCGGCAGTATCACCGCGTGTTGCGAGGACAAAATGTCCGGGACTGGAAGTAGGCGGACATGCAAACACCTTTATTTTTCCGGATATCAATGCGGGTAATATTGGTTATAAAATTGCACAGCGTCTTGGTAATTTTGAAGCATACGGGCCGATACTTCTCGGACTGAATGCACCAATCAATGATTTGTCCCGTGGATGTAATGCATCAGAAGTATACTCCATGGCAATCATTACAGCTGCGTTAGCCTAAGTAATATTCCCGCGGAGCGGGGATATTACCTGCGCAAACTGCTTTCGCGAAGCGAAACTTTCATGCAGTTTGCTCCATCCTAAGTAATATTCCCACGAAGTGGGAGTATTACCTGCGCAAACTGCTTTCGCGAAGCGAAACTTTCATGCAGTTTGCTCCATTAAGTAATATTCCCACGAAGTGGGAGTATTGCCTACGCAAAATAATGTACGGGGTGTCAGGCGATGCCCCGTATTTTTTATCTGTGCGCCAGAATTCTGGCAGCGGAACAAATGTTAATAATGACAGAAAAGAAACAGCTGTATCATCAGCTGAAAGCAGGAGGGGGAACATTTATGCGGGTTGGAATGGGATATGATGTACATCGGTTAGTGGAGGGGCGAAAGCTCATTCTTGGCGGTGTGGATATTGAGCATACGCACGGACTGCTGGGGCATTCGGATGCCGATGTGCTGGTGCATGCGGTTATGGATGCGTTACTGGGCGCTGCTGCGCTTGGGGATATCGGCAGTCATTTTCCAGATACGGATGAAACATACAAAGGGATTTCCAGCATGAAGCTGCTGGAAAAGGTAAGGGAGCTGGTTGAAGAAAACGGCTATGTGATTGAAAATATTGATGCGACCATTATTGCACAGAAGCCGAAGCTTCGTCCGTATATCAGCCGGATGGAACAAAACATTGCAGAAACGCTTAAGCTTTCCAGCGGCCAGGTGAATGTTAAGGCAACGACCGAGGAGGGGCTTGGTTTTACGGGAACTGAAGAGGGAATTTCTGCACAGGCCGTCTGCCTGCTGACCGGATTTTACGAAGGAAGCTTTGCCGTGAACGACCGGTGTTCGTCCTGTAGTGGGTGCAGGAAAGAATAGCGTATGAGTCCCGTCACGGAAGATGGCAAAAAAATGGTAAATAACTATAGGAATTTACCATAAAATATTGTAAAATAGTAATTATTAAGCAGGGAGAAGCCAAGATGGAAAACAAATTTCATTTTTATAATACACTTACAAGAACAGACGAAACAGTTCACCCGCGTGAAGAGGGCAGGATCGGGATGTACACCTGCGGACCAACCGTTTACCACTTTGCCCATATTGGAAACCTGCGGACTTATATTATGGAGGATATTCTGGAAAAAAGCCTGCGCTATCTGGGATATGATGTGAAGCGTGTCATGAATATTACGGATGTGGGGCATCTTTCCTCCGATGCGGATACCGGAGAGGATAAGATGTTAAAGGGTGCAAAGCGCGAGCATAAAAGCGTGATGGAAATCGCACAGTTTTACACGGATGCATTTTTTGATGACTGTAACAAGTTAAATATTAAGCGGCCCGATATTGTGGAGCCCGCAACGGCATGTATTGCTGATTTTATCCATATGATAGAGGTACTTCTGGAAAAGGGCTATGCCTATCCTGCAGGAGGGAACATCTATTTTGATACTAGCAGGCTTTCCGATTATTTCGTATTTTCTTCCGCAGTTGAAAAGGAGCAGCTGCAGGTCGGCGTGCGTGAGGATGTGGAGGAGGATGCCAACAAGAAAAACAAAAATGATTTTGTGCTGTGGTTTACAAAATCCAAATTTGAGGACCAGGCGCTCAAATGGGAAAGTCCGTGGGGCACGGGATATCCGGGCTGGCATATTGAGTGTTCGTGCATCGGCATGAAGCATCTTGGTGAGTATATGGATATCCACTGCGGCGGGGTTGACAATATTTTTCCGCATCATACCAATGAGATTGCGCAGTCAGAGGCTTATCTGGGGCATCCGTGGTGCAGGTACTGGTTCCATGTCAACCACTTAAACGACCAGTCAGGCAAGATGAGTAAGTCAAAGGGGGATTTTCTTACTGTTTCTCTGCTGGAAAAAAAGGGATATCTGCCGCTTGCCTACCGTATGTTCTGCCTGCAGTCCCATTACCGTAAGCCTCTGGTATTTTCCTATGAGAATCTGGACAATATGGAGCTGGCCTATGAGAAGCTGGTCAAAAAGATTGCTGCATTTAAAGAAGAGGGTGAACTGGATGAAGAAGCATTTTTCAGATACAAAACCAGTTTTACAGAAGCTCTCTGTAATGATTTGAATACTTCCATGGCAATAACAGTTGTCTATGACGTCGTAAAGGCCGATATAAATGATAAGACCAAGCTTACCCTTTTAAAGGATTTTGACAGGGTACTCTCCCTCGACCTTACAACAGCAGGCCGGAAGCTGGAGGAGGTAAATGATTTTGCAGATGCAGATTTAAAACAATGGGTGGATGAAAAAATTGCGGAGCGCGCCGCGGCAAAAAAAGCAAAAGACTTTGCAAAGGCAGACGCCATCCGTGAAGAACTTCTTGCCCGCGGAATACAGATTAAAGACACCCGTGAGGGCGTGCAGATAGAATTTATACGATGAAAGGAACTTTATGGAAAAGGGGATAGCAGCGGGTATCTGTCAGCAGTTTGAAATACCGGATGTGGATATCAGAACATATTCTCCGCTGACACTGGCGTATATTGGCGACTGTATTTTTGAACTTGTGATACGTACAGTGGTTGTTGGAAAAGGAAACTCAAGGCCGGACAGCCTGAACAGACGCGCCAGCCGGATTGCCAAGGCACATACGCAGGCGGTTATCATAGAATATTTAGAGGGGATGCTTACCGCGGAGGAAGCGGATATTTACCGCAGGGGACGCAATGCACACTCCCATACAATGGCAAAAAATGCGACAGTGGCGGATTACCGTAAGGCAACCGGTCTGGAGGCGCTTGCCGGATATCTGTATCTTACAGACCAGTTTGAGAGACTGTTGGAATTAATAAAAACTGCTGTAAGCGGCCTGAAACTGGAAATATAAACAAAAAGAAAAACAAAAAAATAAGGACGGAAAATTTTCCGTGGAAACGGTACAAAAAATGGAATACACCAAAAACGCTATTGAAGAAACAAAAAGTGGAGAGAATAAGATTGAGGGACGCAATGCAGTGCTTGAAGCGTTCCGCTCCGGCAAAACAGTTGATAAATTATATGTGCTGGACGGATGCCAGGACGGACCGGTAAAGACGATTACCAGGGAAGCAAAAAAGCATGATACCATTATTCAGTACGTGGCAAAAGAACGGCTGGACCAGATATCTGAAACAGGAAAGCACCAGGGAGTAGTTGCCATCAGCGCGGCATATGCGTATACTGAAATTGAAGATATTTTAAAAAAGGCTGAAGAAAAAGGGGAACCGCCGTTTCTTGTTTTTCTGGACGGAATCGAAGACCCGCATAACCTTGGTGCAGTCATACGGACAGCAAACCAGGCAGGGGCACATGGTGTTGTGATTCCCAAAAGGCGTGCAGTCGGACTGACTGCAGCAGTTGCAAAGACTTCGGCAGGGGCCATTAATTATACGCCAGTAGCAAAAGTGACAAATATTTCTACTACCATAAATGAACTGAAAAAACGCGGCATGTGGTTTGTATGTGCCGATATGGAAGGGACGCTTATGTATGATGTTGACCTGACGGGCCCCATCGGGCTGGTGATTGGCAGTGAGGGAAGCGGAGTCAGTTCCCTTGTGAAAAAGAACTGTGACATGACCGCCGCAATTCCGATGAAGGGAGAAATCGACTCACTGAATGCATCAGTGGCGGCGGGAGTGCTTGCATATGAAATCGTCAGGCAGCGCATGAAAAAAGGATAAAAATGAAGGCATATGATGCATTATCTGATGAGAAGCTGATTGAACAGCTCCGTCAGGGCAGGACAGAAATTACAGACTATATTCTGGAAAAATACAAGCCGCTTGTACGCAAACGGGCAAATGCAATGTACCTGATTGGCGGGGAAACAGAGGATCTGATTCAGGAAGGCATGATTGGTCTGTTTAAGGCAATTCGGGATTACAGGGATGACCATGATACCGGGTTTTACCATTTTGCGGAAATCTGTATCAACAGGCAGCTCTATTCAGCGCTTGAGGCGTCAAACCGCAAAAAGCATATTCCATTAAATTCCTATATTTCGCTTTCCGCGCAGGGAGCGGCAGCAGGAAGAAATGTGGAGGAGGAGATTTTAGGGCACAGTGAAAGTCCGGAGCAGATGGTGATTGAGCAGGAAGTCTGGGAGGAATTCAGACGGCGCTTAACTGGGAATCTCAGTAAAATGGAGAATCAGGTGTTGCATCTGTACCTGGATGGGAATAATTATATACAGATTGCAAAACGGATGGATAAAAGTCCAAAATCAATTGACAACGCGTTACAACGGATCAGACAGAAAGTCAGACAGATGAAACTGGAAGGATGAACGGGCAGGATACAGGAAAGAGGGTGGGCGTATGAAATTTTCCCGCATCGGAAAACACACCATTCAGTGTGTGATATCAGAACAGGAAATTGCAGATCTGGGATATACACTGGAAGAGATTATGAGTAACGGAGAGCGTACGCAGGAATTTATGAATCAGATTTTTGATATGGCAGAGCAGCGGTTTGAGACAAAATTTGAGCTTGGCATCAAAACCGTAAGGGCAGACTTTATGTCTGACCATTCACTTGCACTGACATTTTCAGAACATCCGGGTTCCGACGAAATGATGGAACACCTGAAAGACATTGTGAGCGGGCTTATTAATTCTATCCCGCAGCAGAAATGGGAAGAACTTCATGAGGCAAGGAAAAACGGAGGGGATACAGGAGAAGATGTCAGGGTATTAATTACCATCGTCTTTTCAGATCTTGACGTTCTGACGCGTTTTGCAAAGCAGATGAGAACACCGAAGCTTCCGCCCAGCGGATTATACAAGTACCGGAATGAATATCTGCTGTTACTGGATCTGTCAGAGCTTTCCGAAGAGGAGGTATGGCAACTGTCTGCGCTTACTGATGAGTATGCAGAGGATATCCTGGTGGGTGCGGACCGGCAGGCATTTATTGAGGAGCACGGGGATGCAATTCTGAAGAAACAGGCGCTGGAAAGTTTAAGGGCACTTTGAGAATCATAAAATATTTCATTATGCGGAGCAGAGTAACTGTTCCGCATTTTTTGTGACATGAAATTTCTTTATATGTCCTATTTTGCACACAAAAAACAATCCCCCGAATGATATGGAAAAACAAAACACCATCGCGGGATGTATATGGATTTAGGTACATGCAGGGCACACACCCCTGCCGTCCGGAAAGGGTGTGAACCATATCATATATAAGTTAATTATCCCAGAACCTTGCGGATAGACTCTAATACACGGTCTGCCTGGAATGGCTTAACAATGAAATCCTTGGCACCGGACTGGATTGCTTCAATAACCATGGACTGCTGTCCCATCGCAGAACACATCACGCAGGTTGCATTTGGATCTGCTGCCTTGATTTCCTTAAGTGCCTGAATACCGTCTTTGTTCGGCATGGTGATATCAAGGGTAACCAGATCCGGCTTTAATTCCTGGTATTTTGCAATAGCTTCCACACCATCGGCGGCCTCTCCGGCAATTTCAAATCCTCCCTTTGTCAGAATGTCCTTGAGCATCATTCGCATAAATGCTGCATCATCAACGATTAAAATCTTAGCCATTTATAAATCCTCCTGTTTTAAAATCTGTTTTACAATGCTGATAGGATACAGCTGAATCAGCTCGCTGTCAATCAAATCAGCTACGGTGAGACGAAAAGTTACCTTTACAATGTCAGTACCGTTGCACAGCTCCTCCGGAATCTCAAAGGTTTTGTGGTCCTTTGAATTAATCAGCGGATAGCCAATGTCTGTTGCCTTGTGAAGCAGGGACGCCATGGAGGTGGCAATGGAGCCACACATCTGGTTCATAGCTTCCGATACCGCAGAAAGCGTCAGTTCATCAACCTGCATACCGGATATGTCTGTCCCGTCCCCGCCCATCATAAGATTGGCAATGACGAGGGCGTCATTCACATCAAGTACAATCAGATTGGTTCCGTCAAGTCCTTTGGTATATGGAACTTTGACAAGAATGTGTTCATCGCTCTCCAAAGACGATTCCTCAGCCAGAACTTCCACTGCAGGAGTCGTGATATTTGTGGAACGGTTAATGATCATACTAAGTGCCGTAGCTGCTGTACCAATGCAGATATTGGCAACCTCTCCGATAATATCGGCCTGATCTCTGGTAATGCTTTCCATAGATTATCCTCCCATAGTACCTATTTCCTAACCCTATTATATCAAATACTCCGGCGTAAGGAAAGAAAATCTTTACATTTTTTTCACTTTCCATTGGTATCATAACACATATGTGGTAAAATTGGAACATAGAAATCATATTAAAATGTAGAATAAAGGAGAAATCATGGGAGAAACTGAATATCAGGAGGCATTAAAGCTTGGAAAAAAGGAGTACAGGTCATGCGTTGCACATGGAAGATTCCCGTATCTTCCGGTTCTGGACGACATTCTTTCCAGGGAGGAAATCCGTACAGAGCAGAATATGGGACTGATCCAGATACCACTTAATTTTGTAGTTGGTACATCGACCATGGGCAGAACCTATTCCTTTGCAGCCAATTTTATGCCGATTCTTTCATCCGGTACAGAATTTTCAGCAAAATGGACAAATTTGTCGGAAGCCCAGGTAAATGAAGGAATCAGGGATCCGATTGTCGCTTATGAATTTATGAACCGGTATTACGTTGTGGAGGGAAATAAGCGCGTGAGCGTTTTAAAATACTTCAAGGCGGACTCCATTATGGCAAATGTCACCAGGAAAATACCAGTACTTACGGATGACGAGGATGTTAGACTTTATTATGAATACATGAAATTCAACGAAATTACAGGTATTTTTAACATTGAATTTTCCAAACCGAACCTCGCGGCGGAGCTGGTTGAGCTGACAGGCGTTACCTCGCGCTGGGATGAGGACATGCGGATTGAGTTTACCAGTCTGCTGCTTCATTTTACCAGGGCTTATGAGTTTCGCGGGGGGCGCAAGCTGTTTCTTACGATTGGGGATGCGCTTACTGCTTTTATCAGTGTGTACGGTTACAAAGAAGTGCTTGCCATGTCGGATGCTGAATTAAACACCAGTATTGTCAAATGCTGGAATGAATTTGTCATGCTGACAGAGCGCCAGCAGGTTGGTCTTGTTATGGACCCCGGAAAGCTGGAAAAGAAAAACCTGTTCGGGGGACTGCTTCCGGTCACCAGTTCCAGCAGGAAATTTACAGTGGCGTTCCTCTATCCGAAGTCACCGGAAACTTCCGACTGGATTTACGCACATGAGCTTGGCAGGCTGTACCTGCAGGAAACGTTTCCAGAGCAGATTAAGACCATATGTGTCAACGATGTATCCGGGGACAGGGTGGAACCGGTATTAAATGACGTTATCCGGCAGGGCGCTGATATTGTGTTTGAGGTGGCACCGCAGATGATGAAGCCGAGCCTTAAGGTTGCGGTGGATTATCCGGATGTTAAAATATTAAACTGCAGCCTGAACACACCCCATAAGTATATCCGGACTTACTATGCAAGAATGTACGAGGCAAAATTTTTGTCAGGTATGATTGCAGGAGCGCTTGCAGAAAATAATAAGATAGCATATATTGCGGATTATCCGATTTACGGAATGATAGCAAACATAAATGCGTTTGCATTAGGCGCAACCTTTACCAATCCCCGTGCAAAAGTATATCTGGAATGGTCTACCAGAAAAGGATATGACAGGGAGACGTTTTTCCGGGAAAATGATATTCACATCATATCAGACCAGGATATGATTACCCCGCGTGATGCCGGCAGGCAGTTCGGACTGTACCGCTACGAAGACGGTATTGCGCAGAATCTTCTTATGCCGCTCTGGAACTGGGGAGTATTTTACGAAAAAATGATTCAGAGCATACTGGCAGGTTCCTACCAGTCGCAGGGAAATTCCCAGGGACGCGCGCTGAATTACTGGTGGGGCATGTCTGCGGGGGTAATTGACCTGATCTGCTCCAAAAATGTACCGGTAGGAGTCAAGCGCCTGGCCGACCATCTGAAAAGTGATATCAAAAAGGGCGATATTGTCCCGTTTTACGGTCAGATCTGGGCGCAGGACGGCACATTAAAAAATGAGAAGGAACAGACCATGCGGCCGGAGGATATTATGGAGATGGACTGGCTGGTGGACAATGTACTGGGAAGCATTCCGGCAATGGACACACTGATAGATGCAGCTCAGCCGGTAGTACAGGTAAAAGGGGTAGAGGAAAAGAAAAAAAATGAAAATACTATTCGTAGCTGATGAAGAATCAAAAATGTTATGGGATTTTTTCAGGAAAGAGGATTATGAGGATATTGACCTGGTTGTTTCCTGCGGGGATTTAAAACCGGAATACCTTTCTTTTCTGGTAACAATGATCGGGGTTCCGGTTCTGTATGTCCATGGGAACCATGACGATAAATATGAAAAATACCCGCCGGAGGGATGCACCTGTATCGAGGATGATATTTATACCTTCAACGGAATCCGTATTCTGGGGCTGGGAGGCTCCTACCGTTACAAACAGGGGGTAAACCAGTACACGGAGTCACAGATGAAACGGCGGGTCAGAAAGCTGTTTCTGAAAATCAAGCTTCACCGTGGGTTTGATATACTCGTGACGCATTCGCCGGCGCTTGGGCTGCATGACGGGGAAGATATGTGTCACAAGGGGTTTGATGTGTTTAACAAACTGATTGAGACATACCATCCGCGTTACTTTGTGCACGGGCATGTGCATATGAACTACGGACGCCAGTTTCCCCGTGAGGACAAGGCGGGGGATACATGCGTAATCAATGCGTATGAGCGGTATATTATTGAGATTTAGGACATAATATTCTGAAAAAAGTGTAAGAAAAATGTTGACAAGTGTACTGTGATAATGTAATATGGTTAATGTTGAGCGGGTTGTGATGTTTTAGACAGCGCCTGCATGCTGCTGTGGCTCAGTCGGTAGAGCGTCGCATTGGTAGTGCGGAGGTCACGGGTCCGATTCCCGTCAGCAGCTTATATAAAAACCCCGGTGTTTCAGCGGACTGCTGGAATACCGGGATTTTGTTATATGCATAAATAAGCATAACGGCAGTGGATGTATACTTACGAAGGAGGACAGGATGCTAAATGACAGGGGCTGTGACATAATTATTGAAGATGATTTTGACCTGGGAAAAATATCATCCAGCGGACAGTGTTTCAGAAGCCGGGAATTTCCGGATGGCAGATTCCGGTTTATTGCAGGGGAACGTGTGCTTTATATCAGTAGTCTTAAGGAAAGCAGACATTACCATGTAAGCTGCAGTGCAGATGAATGGAATAATTTCTGGATGGATTATTTTGATCTGTCAAGGGATTATAAATCCATCCGTGACTCCATTAAAACGCAGAATGAGTTTGACAGGGAGGCAGTCCGTTATGGCAGCGGTATACGGATTTTAAGGCAGGAGCCGTGGGAAATGCTGGTTTCATTTATTATTTCCCAGAGAAAAAGCATCCCTGCCATTAAAACGGCAATTGAGAAACTGGCGAAAACGGCCGGAAAACCCATACAGACAGACTGTGAAGTAATATATACGTTTCCGTCGCCAAAACAGCTGCTAAGCCTGTCCGAAGAAGAACTGGCTGCCTGCGGACTGGGATACCGCAGCGGATATGTAAGGGATGCAGCAGAACGTGTCGCATCAGGAGAAACAGATCTGGCTGATATCGCGGTATATGACGACAAAGGACTGTTTGATGAGCTGGTAAAGGTTCGCGGCGTAGGGAAAAAGGTGGCAAACTGTATCTGTCTGTTTGGTTACGGGCGTCTTTCCATGGTGCCGGAGGATGTCTGGATTTTAAGGGCGATTGATGAGGATTTTAACGGCTGTAATCCGTTTCCGGCATATGGAAAGGAAGCGGGACTGGTGCAGCAGTACATATTTTATTATAAAAAACATAAAGGTGCATAAATTTAAGGCAGGAAAACCAACTGTTCATTCAGTTCGTTTTCCTGCCTTTATGTCATACATAAAAATCATTCATTAAGTGGCAAGATCCATCTGCTGCACGGTGCCGCTCATTCCGTTTTCATAGAGAAACAGCCCGGTTTTGCGGATTAGTGCATTTGTGGTGTTGTCCTTTAAGCTGTTTAAAGAAAAATCCGTATCTTCATAGCCAAGACAGATTGCCCCGACACCTGCTTCAGCAAGGGTCATCAGTCTGTCACCTCCGTTTTCATCCTGTGTCCAGATACGGAGCTTTGAGAAAATCTCATCTGCTTCATCAATCCATCCGTTTCCGTCCGCGTCATACTGTGCAAGGTCTGCAAACCCATTTCCGTTTGTCGTGCCGAAGAGCTCGGAACCGTCGTTAATCACCCCGTCTTCGTTTTTGTCAAGCGCCAGATAACCGCTGCCGGACTTTAAGCGTGAAATGGATTCCTTTTCCCCGTCCGCATCCAGGTCAAAGAAAAATTTCTGGTCGCTGACATCCGCCACATTGTGGTTTAAGTTAATGACCAGCGGGTCACATACGACCGGTTTCTGAAAGTCCACCTGGTTTTTTGCCACCTGCGTAAATGAACGCGACATTTCCAGGCTGATATTAAACGGAATGGTCCGCCCGTCCGCCGTTTTTACAATGCCGGTGGTATCAAAGCAGGTCGTTTCCTCCTCAGAGTAGTAAAAGTGGGAAACATTTGCACTGTTTTGTAAAGTGGAAACTGTCTGGTCTGGTGTCTTCAGGAAACTATAAAAATCATTGTCCTCCTGTCCTTCCCCCAGTCCCAGATCCGGTTCCATAATTCTTCGTCCAAACAGTATGGAGAGAAGGTAATTGACAGACTTTGTCTTAATCCTCTGGAACGCTTCCGAAGGATTATTTAACGAAGTCCGGCGTATGCTGCCGGAGGACTGCATACGGTTCATCAGGTCTGTCAGTGAATTTTTGGACCCGTTGTCCTTTACCTGCTCTTCTGATGAGTTACCGTTATTTTTTTCTTTTGCTTTCTGGTTTCTGGAAAGATGTCCGCTCTGGCTTTGTACATAAGTGGAACTGAATATGCCCGCCCTGCCTGTCAGGGAAAAGGCCTTTGCACCGGCAGACTGTGTACTGCCCCTGGAAACGCCTGCCCGCACAGACTTATAGCTTCTGCGCGCATTCATGCTCATTGCGTCTGACTGTATAATCATCGGTTCACCCTTTCTAAACTCCGCCGTTTATTTCAAAATGCATCCGTTCAAAAAGAAATAAAAAAACGGCTATCCTTTGAAAAATTCCCTTTTCATCGCTGGATACCGTCCGTGGCTCGTCCAATAGATTTTATACAGGTTTTTCCGGCCGTGAAAACTCTGTAACATATATATCGGAACAAACTTTAAACATTTTACACCTGGCGGTTAAAAAATTCCCTTTACACAGCGCATGGGAATTATATATAATATTCGTAACTATTCAGTACCTTCATAGTTACGAGCATCAAAGGAGGATATTTTTGAGAATTGCATACATTGAGGATGAGGATGCCCAGGCGAAACTTGTCCGGGAAATGATAAAAAAATGGGCATATACGAAAAATACTGCTGCAGAAGTCCTGCTGTATGAAAGCGCGGAGGAATTTCTGTTCAAAAACGAGACATTTTCCTTTGATGCCGTTTTTCTGGACATTGGTTTAAAGAAGATGGACGGCGTGAAGCTGGCGTATGCCATCCGTGAAAAGGACAAAAGGATTCCGGTAGCATTTTTAACGGCGGACAGGGATTTTGCTCTGGAGGGTTATGAGGTGCGTGCCGTCCGCTATCTGTTAAAACCAATTGAAGAAAAAAAGCTGTCTGCACTTTTGGATGAGCTGTCTGCCGACAAAAAGGAAAGTTCATGCATGATGATAGAGGAAAAAGGAAGCATTCACAGGGTGGAGGAGGACAGGCTCTGTTACATTGAGGTGACAGGACATTACAGCCTGCTGCATTTTTCAGACGGCGGCCTGCTGCGTGTCAGGGAAAGCATGGAGAACATTTTTGCGAAGCTGCATGGAAAAGACCGTTTTGTTAAATGCCACAGAAGCTATGTGGTAAATCTTTCCTGGGTTGAAAAAATAAGCCGTACGTGCTGTATCCTGTCAGATAAAAAGGAACTGCCGGTCAGCCGGAACTGCTGGCAGGAACTGAATGAACGGTTTATCCGTTATTATATGGGAGAACAAAAATGATATTTTTAATAATACCAGTTATCCTTCTGGCGACTGCCGCATACCTTTTGTACCGTCTGTATGAACACATTTATGAACGGAGGATTACGGCATATCAGAACAAACTATTAAAAAACGAGGTGGAGGAGGTGCATAATCTCTATCTTACCATGCGCGGCTGGCGGCATGATTACCATAACCATATGCAGTCCTTAAAGGCGTATCTTGCCATGGACAGCCTGAAAGAGGCAAAGGAATACCTGGATAAACTGGAACAGGAGCTCGATGATATCAATCTTTTGTTTAACACGGGAAACCTGAATGCGGACGCTGTTTTAAACTCCAAGATTTCACTTGCATTAAAAAAGGGAATCCGGGTGGATTACAAGGCAGCAGTTCCGGAAATACTGCCGGTATCAGAGATTGACCTCTGCGCGGTTCTCGGAAACCTGATTGACAATGCCGTGGAGTCCTGCGAAAAGGTGGAAGAGGACAGCCGGTTTATCCGACTTTATATCGGAACGCTGCGCAGCCAGCTCTATGTGTCCGTAAGCAATGCAACGAATGAACATGTGCGTAAACTGGACGAGGAATATATCACAGCCAAACGCGGTAACCACGGGCACGGTTTAAAACGTATCAACCGCGTTGTAGAAAAATACGGCGGCTATATTAACCGCAAAAACGAGCCGGGGGTGTTTGTTACGGAAATTATGCTCCCGCTATAGTTATTCAGGCACGGATTTTTACCATCCGTGCCATTTTTGTGCCAACATAAAAAAGCTGTGCTATAGTGGGGAAAAGTTGCATGAGCGGATGTTCAAAGGAGGGAGGGATAACATGAAAAAATATTCCATCTGGAGTAATTACCGGTTTGCGTACGGACCATTATTAAAAAAGAAGAAGAAAATTGCTCTTTGCACACTTGCAGAAGCCGTGTTTTCCATTTTTGTGCCGATTGTGGGAATGGCAGTGACCTCCATGATTGTAGGCAGGCTGGAACAGGGGACTTCCATAAAACAGCTTTCTGTCACGATTCTTCTGGCATTTACAGGTTATGGCGTACTGAACATGGCAAAGGCGTATCTGGAAGCGCGCGGCTGGCCGCAGTATATTGAGGTCCGAACCGATCTTTTTATTATACCGCCGCTGGAAAAGGATTTATCCATCAGTATGGAGCAGTACGAGGACAGTGAGGTGCACAAATTAAGAGAAAAGGCAAGCGACTGTGTCTGGAGAAACCTGGACGGACTGGAAGGTTTTTTCCACGATAACAGCGAGCTTTTCAAAAACAGCCTGGGACTGTTGTCTTATGCACTTCTTACAGGAATGATGAACTGGAAAATTCTTATGGCGCTGGCAGTAGTATCTGCAGTCAGTGCCGCGGCAGGTATGTGGGTGACACAATATTACCGGAAAATCAGGGATCCGCTTGCGGCCTGCAGTATGACTATGCACTATGTCAACCGTGTGGTGGATGATGTGGCAGGCGGCAAGGATATCCGTATTTTCGGACTTGGGAAATGGATTATTGGAAAATATGACGAGGCGATAAAAGAACACCGCAGGCTGGCATTTAAAAAGGATATCCGGGAATACGGGAGCAATATACTGGATACCGTGCTGGCTGCCGTAAGGGACGTGGTCTGCTATCTGTATCTGATTACGCAGCTTTCCCAGGGAATGAGGATTTCGGAATTTGTATTTTTCCTTGGACTGGTTGGCGGGTTTTCAGGCTGGCTTGGCATGGTAAGCAAAAATCTGGTTGCAGTAAAAAGGGACAGTGACATGATATGTGATTTACGGGAGTACCTGGACCTGGATGTGGAAGATGGAGGGGAACAGACATGTGACACGGAAGACAGCTTTGAAATCGTGTTTGACCATGTAAGCTACCGCTACCGTGGGGCAAAAGAGGACACCATAAAGGATGTCAGTTTCCGTCTGGCACCGGGGGAAAAGCTTGCCCTTGTCGGTGTCAATGGCGCGGGAAAATCCACCATTGTCAAACTGATGTCCGGCCTGTATCTTCCGACGTCCGGAACAGTCTATGTAAATAATGTCAGTACAAGGGAGCTTGACCGGAAACGTTATTTTGCAAGGCAGGCGGCTATTTTCCAGGAACCGTTCCGGACTTCCTACAGTATTGGGGAAAACATTGCTTTATCCGAACAGTATGACTGTGGGCAGGTATGGAATGTGCTGGAAGCGGCAGGACTTGCGGAAAAAGTCAGGGGACTGGAGGAACAGCTTGACACCTGTCTGGGAAAGGATATTAAAAAGAACGGTGTTCAGTTATCCGGAGGGGAGCTTCAGAAGCTGCTGCTTGCAAGGGTGTTGTACCGTGACGCGGCACTGGTGATGCTGGATGAACCGACCGCAGCGCTGGATGCGCTTGCGGAAACGAAAATTTATGAAAACTACCATGTACTGCTTCAGAAACCAACGGTACTGTTTATTTCCCACCGGCTTGCTTCCACCAGATTCTGCGACCGGATACTCGTGCTTGAGGACGGGGAAATCTGTGAGGAGGGAACACACGGGGAGCTGATGGGGCAGCAGGGACGGTATTATGAACTGTTTCAGGTGCAGAGCAGATATTATCTGTAGAAAGGAAGAGTTAGTATGAAGAAAAATATGACAATCGGGGAAATGTGGCATTATATGGTATTCCAGACAAAGGGATACCGCAGGCTTCAGGCGGCGATTGTACTCGGCGCGCTGACGGCAGCGGCAGTACCGTATCTGAACAGTGTTTTCTACGCGCGTATTCTGGACTTTCTTCTGCTTTCCCGGTATGATGCCGCGGTTCATGCGGTAATATGGATGACAATTTCCCTTCTTGTGCTGAATCTGGCTGCAAAGGGATGTGAACGGATGGTTTACCATTATTGTGAGCCGTGTGAGTACGAAGTAAAAAAGCGGACGGCGAAAAAAGCATTTTCCATGGAATATGAGTGTGTTGACAGGATGGAAACGCTTACCGCCTTCCGCCGTGTGCGGGCAGGCGAACAGGGAATGGGTGGTGTACAGCGGCAGCTTGAGGAAATCTGGCATTTTTTTAAAGAGCTTGCCGGAATTGTGTTTGCCGTAGGATTTGTCCTTTTTCTCTTTTTCCGTACTGACCGTACCGGGGAGAGCACTGCAGTGTCCGTTTTTCTTCCGGTTCTGATGCTGTGTGCCATAGGAACAGTACTTGCCTTAAGCAGTTATTTTGCAAAAAAGGACGGGAAATTCAAAGTGGAAACCGAACTGAAAAACGAGTATAACAATACCCTGGGAGCCTACCTGCTTACCCTGGTAAACAGGGAAGAAAACGTGAAGGATATCCGGCTGTTCGGGTTAAAGGACTATCTGTACAGGAAATGTCTCATACTCCAGGAAGGTATAGGCAGAATGTATACAATAGAAGGGTGTTACAGCGGCAGATGTCAGATGGCGCCGGCATTTGCCACACAGATGCTGGCGGCGTTTACCTATATTTATATTGCAGCAAAGGCGCTTTCAGGAAGCATTACCATTGGGGAAGTGACGATGTACGCGGGTGCAGTGATTACAATGACTGCGGGAGTCAGAGAACTTCTGAACCGTTACCAGTCCATTAATTATATGAATGAATACCTGGATACCTATGAGGAATTTATCACCCGTCCCAATATGCATTATGACGGGACGCTGCCCATCGAAAAGCGTGACGATAATGAATATCTGCTGGAATTTTCGCATGTTACATTCCGTTATCCGGGAACGGGGCAGGATATCCTAAAGAATGTGTCGCTTACTTTCCATATAGGGGAAAAGCTTGCACTTGTCGGTGTAAACGGTGCAGGCAAAACAACATTAATCAAGCTTTTGTGCCGTCTGTACGAGCCGACTGAGGGAGAAATTAAGCTGAACGGAATTAATATTGAAAAGTATGACTATGAGGAATATGTGCAGATATTTTCTGTCGTGTTCCAGGATTTTAAGCTTTATGATTTTCCGCTGGAGGAGAATGTTGCCTGTGGTATGCAGGTGGATGATGTAAAGCTCTGGAAGGTGCTTGGGCAGACCGGGCTGCGTGAATGCGTGGAAAAAATGCCGGATAAGCAGAAAACACTGCTGGGACATGAAAACGGCGCAGGCGTTTTACTGTCGGGTGGTGAAGCGCAGAAGCTTGCCATTGCGCGGGCGTTATATAAGGATGCGCCGTTTATCATTCTGGATGAGCCGACAGCGGCGCTGGATCCGTTTGCAGAAGCGGAGGTTTACGAGAACTTCCATACCCTGACGGGAAACAGGACGGCGGTCTATATTTCCCACCGGATGAGCAGCTGCAAATTCTGCGACCGGATTGTGGTGCTGGAAGACGGAAAAATTCTGGAAGAGGGAAATCATGACGGACTTCTTGCAAAAAAAGGAAGATACTATGAGCTTTACCATGCGCAGGAGAAATACTACAGTACAGCACACTAGGGCTGCATGTGTTGAAATTCTGTACTCTTTTTGTTATAATGGTGAAAATTTAAGAAACGAGGAGGCACAGCCATGGAATCGGCAAGCAGCACAGAAACAATGAAGGATTATGAAAAAGAACTGGAACGTTCTTTCCGCACCATCAGCGAAGGAGACATTGTAAGCGGAACCGTAATTGCGGTTTCCGAGGAGGATGTGACACTGGATCTGGCATATTACACGCAGGGCGTGATCAAGGCGGAAAACTTAAGCAATGACCCGGATTTCAACCCGAAGGAGCAGTTAAAGCCGGGTGACGTGATAGAGGCAACGGTTGTCCGGGTGGATGACGGCAATGGAAATATCGAGCTTTCCAGAAAGGAAGCCAATGATGTACTTGCATGGGAGAAGTTAAAGGAGATGCTTGAACAGGAGACCGTAGTGACAGTCCGTATCAAGGAAAGTGTTCCGGCAGGCGTTGTAACCTTTTTAGAGGGAATCCGTGCATTTATTCCGGCATCCCAGATTTCCGCAGATTATGTGGAAAATACCAGTGACTGGGTTGGAAAAGAAGTAAAGGCAGTGGTCATCACGGCAGACAAAGAAAAGGACAAGCTTGTTCTTTCCGGTAAAAAGGTTGCCAGAAAAGAACAGGAAGAGGAAAGGAACCATAAGATTGCCATGCTTGTTCCGGGAACAGTCGTGGAGGGCACCGTAGAAAGCATTATGCCTTATGGGGCGTTCGTAAGCCTTGGAAATGGAATCAGCGGGCTTGTGCATATTTCACAGATCAGCCAGAAGCGTATTGCATCTGTTCATGAGGTGTTAAAGGAAGGCCAGAAGGTGAAGGCAAAAATCTTAAATACGAATGACGGAAAAGTGAGCCTGAGCATGAAAGCGCTGGAGGATATCATGGAAGATACGAAAGCGGACGATACGGCAGAAGCGCAGGAGTATTCGTCAGGGGAAAGCGCATCCACCAGTCTGGGAGATTTACTGTCAAAGTTCAAATTATAGTATAAAATGCAAGAACCTCTGAATATAAAAAACGGTGTACAGGTTGTCCTATACACCGTTTTTATAATAGTTCAGTACTTTTTTTACATAATTCTGTGTTTCCTTAAACGGAGGAATCCCGCCATACTTGTCCACATTGCCGCCGCCGGCATTATAGGCAGCGAGTGCAAGGGAAATATCCCCGTTGTATTTTTTCAGGTTGGAAGCAATCAGTTTGGCACCGCCCATAATATTTTCGTATGCGTTGTATGCATTGGAAACACCAAGGGATTTGGCAGTGGCAGGCATAAGCTGCATCACGCCCATGGCTCCGGCGGAGCTGACTGCCTTTGCATTAAAGTTGGATTCGGCTTTTGCAATTGCTTTAAGCAGGTTAATGTCCACATTGTATTTTTCAGAGGCTTCCTTAAAATAGCTTTCAAGGCTGTCCGGACAGCTGACGCCTGAATTTTGTGAAGTGGTCTGCGTACCGGAAGCTTCTGTGGTCCGGTTTACAGTTTCCCCGGTCAGGGGACTGAAGCCTAACAGCTTCTGTACGGTTTCAGCTGAAACGGCACCGGTATTTTGGGCAAGCAGCAGTGCGTCCACAGCCATCGCCTGGCTGGTGCGCTGGATAGTTGAAAGTACATCCTGAAAAGTTTCAACCATGTTCTCTGTGGAAACCACCGGCTGCGGCTGGGCAGCGGTTCTGTTCTGGGACTCAATGGCTGCTGTAGCTGTTTCGTTAATATAAGGTAAAATTGTTACACTCATGAACTGTCTTCTCCTAAATGAAGTATGGTTATTTGTCTGCACAATGGCAAATCTGATGTAATCATAACACATTTCCCGGAAAAAAGAAAGGAAAATTAAAGGAAAAGGCGAAAATTGCTTGAATTTGACAAGTAATTGTTGTAGAGTAAATGGCGAAGTGTAACAGTCTGCATAAAAAACGTACTGTTACCCGAAAGAAACGAGGACAGGAGAAAACATATGGAAAAGAAACCATTCGTAACAAAAACACAGGTGGAGGAAATCGTAAAGACCTATCCTACTCCGTTTCATTTATATGACGAAAAGGGCATCCGGGAAAATGCCAGGAAGGTAAAAGAGGCTTTTGCGTGGAATCCGAATTTCCGCGAGTATTTTGCGGTAAAGGCAAATCCGAATCCGTATATTTTAAAAATTTTACAGGAATACGACATGGGCTGTGACTGTTCTTCCTATACAGAGCTGATGCTGGCAAAATCCTGCGGGTTTGACGGGGAACATATCATGTTTTCATCAAACGACACGCCGGCAGAGGAATTTGCATATGCAGATAAGCTTGGAGCGATTATCAATCTGGACGATTTTACCCATATTGATTTTCTTGAGCAGACAACAGGTCACATCCCGGAAACCATAAGCTGCCGCTACAATCCGGGCGGGGTGTTTGAACTCAGCAACGGAATTATGGACAACCCTGGTGATTCCAAGTACGGGATGACAAAAGAGCAGCTGATTGAAGCGTTCAAAATCTTAAAAAGGAAAGGCGCGAAGCATTTTGGTGTTCATGCTTTTCTTGCAAGCAACACAGTGACGAATGAATATTACCCGAAGCTGGCAGGGCAGCTGTTTGAGCTGGTTGTGGAACTGAAGGAAAAGACAGGCTGTGACATTGCATTTGTCAATTTGTCGGGAGGAGTGGGAATTCCGTATGAGCCGGACAAAGAGCCAAACGATATTCTTGTAATCGGTGAGGGCGTCCACAAAGCATTTGATGAAGTGCTGGTTCCGGCAGGGCTTTCCGATGTGGCTGTTTACTGTGAGATGGGCAGGTTTATGCTCGGACCGTATGGCTGCGTTGTGACAAAGGCGATTCATGAGAAGCATATCTATAAAGAATATATCGGAGTGGATGCCTGCGCGGCAAACCTGATGCGTCCGGCAATTTACGGCAGTTACCACCATATTACGGTTCTTGGCAAAGAGGACGCGGCGTGCGACCATAAATATGACGTTACAGGGTCTCTTTGTGAAAACTGTGATAAATTTGCGGTGGACCGTTATCTTCCGGAAATTGAAATGGGCGATTATCTTGTAATCCATGACAGTGGTGCACATGGTTTTTCCATGGGATACAATTACAACGGGCGTCTTCGCTCCGCCGAGCTGCTGCTTAAGGAGGACGGCAGCGTGCAGTTAATCCGCCGTGCGGAAACGCCGGAAGATTACTTTGCGACGTTCGACTGTTTTGATGATATAAAAATTACAAAGTAGCAGATGGATATTCTGAAAGTATAAAAAGAGTTTCACAGGGGAAACACTTCGTAAGGAAGCTGTTTCCCTTTTTGCCTCTCTTTTTCGTGCAGGAATTAAGAGGAAAAGATAAGAAAGATTATATATACTAAAAATTGTCGGGAGGATTTATATTATGGAATGGATAGAACGATTAAATGACGCAGTCGGCTATATTGAAGAACATCTGACAGATGAAATTGATTATGGGCAGCTTGGGCGGGTTGCCTGCTGTTCATCCTACCACTTTCAGAGAATGTTTGCTTATATGGCAGGCATTCCATTGTCCGAGTACATCCGCAGAAGGAGAATGTCGCTTGCTGCCGTGGATTTGCAGGGAAATGATATGAAAGTGATAGATGTTGCAAATAAATATGGATACAGTTCGCCTACTTCATTTAACCGGGCATTTCAGTCTGTACATGGGATTGCTCCGTCTGCCGTAAAAAACGGGGGTATATCCGTAAAATCCTTCCCGCCTGTTACCTTTAAAATTACAGTCAAAGGAGTGGAAGAAATGAAATACCGGATTGAAACAAAAGAAGCATTTCGTATTACAGGAGTATCTGTACCATTGTATAAGGAGATTGAGAAGAACTTTGCAGTCATTCCTTCAAAGTGGCAGGAAATATCCGAAAACGGAACCCTGCAGAAGCTGGTTGGCATGATGGACACGCCGCCCATGGGAGTGCTTGGAGTCAGTACCTGTGGTGATACGGAACCGTGGAGATATTATATTGCCGTATCTTCTTCACAAACACAGGAAGGCATGGAAGAGTATATTGTACCTGCGGCTACATGGGCAGTATTTTCCGGGGAGGGTACTAATCAGTCTATTCAGGAATTAGAGCAGCGTATTGTAACGGAATGGCTTCCGACATCAGGATATGAGTACGGTAATGCTCCGGATGTTGAGGTCTACTTAAATCCGGATCCGCAGAATGCACAGTATGAGGTATGGATACCTGTTACGAAAAAAAGCAGCGCCAGGGAGTGATCAGATGCCCCTGAGCTGTTTTATGTAAAAATAATGCCGGCAGTGGGACTTGAACCCACACGGTGTTGCCACCAACAGATTTTGAGTCTGCCTCGTCTGCCAATTCCGACATGCCGGCATATGTAATATATTCGCGAAGCGAATGTATTACCTACGTACATCGCTTCCGCGAAGCGAATGTATTACCAAACGCATTACCCAGTTATACTACCATATACCAGACAAATTTTCAAGGACTTTTTCCGCATCCCTCAAAATGCAAAAAAGTCCGTCCCTGTTCAAGATTTGTGTTACTAACAGCTATTTTTCAAAAGCATTCGTCAAAATACCAAAACAGGCGGTCACTTATGAATTGTGACCGCCCGATAAGTTGGAATTTGCTTATCGCTTTCTATTTAGACATTTTGGAATTATGAAACTTCCTAATACATATATGCCACATAGGTATACAAATATATTACCCACATGTGAATATAAGGTAAAACGTCCATTTGTGATGACCTGAGCAGCTAAAGTTTTTGTATCTGATTGAAAATAATTTGTCTGTGCAAGTATATTCCCCCTATTGTCAGCCACGATCGACATTCCTTTGTTTGTATGCCTGATGATATTGCTTCCATTTTCAACGGCACGTACAATGGCAGTTTTTGTGGCAAGTAATGTCATTTCCTTCCAGTCAGAAGCCGGAACCAGCAAAATATCCACATTGCTTTTTCCTGCCTGCTGTATCTTTGATGCAAAAGCCATATCAGAGCATATGAACGTTGCGAGTTTTCCATATTCCGTATCGAAGCTTTGCAGTTCTCCATCGCCTTTTTGACACAGTTCTCCAATAGAACGCCCGTACTTAAAATATTCTGCAACCTGCTCCCCTTGCGGATTAAATGCAACTGTTTTATTTTCCTTTAAGCTTTCATAAGGTGTTTTCACTAAGAGCGAAACAATCAGATAAATTCCTTCTTCTTTTGCAGTAGTTGACGCTCTCTGTAAAAGCGCTGCTTCATCCTGCTTAAGAACTGCTCCATTCAATTCAGACCAGAAAACAATCTTTGCGCCGGCCTTGGCCTCCTGCTTTGTTTTGATGAAAAGTTCATCCGTCACAGATGCCAGTTTATCCTGCGTGTTCGTCACGTTTTCATCAGTAAAGGTATCTGTATAAAATGTGGCATATACATCTTCATCATCATTCAAAAGATGAGAAACTGGTACTGTCACACCGGCTATTCTAGCACTTTCTTCTGGATTTCCTACAAAATGATACATGATAATACCGTAAATAAATACCAGCCCCATGACTGAAGCAAATACCGTAACATACTTTCTTAATACCTTTTGATTGCTCCTGTTATTCCAAATCCATATTACCATTGCCGCAGTCCAATACATGATAAAAGTAATCCCGTAAATCCCGGTTATTGTCACGATTTGCAGCAGGTACAGATTTTGAAATTGTGTATAAGCATCAGACAAACCGCCTAAAATCGGATAGATTAAATAAATAGTATATTCTATTAACACCATGATACTTGTAAAAATAATCGTATCCTGAAATCTCATTTTGGATTTTATCCAATAGAAATACGGCAAAGCTTTTAAAAGCGCTAATAAAACGCCTGCAACAATGCATATTTTTATATCCATTCCAATTACTTTCCCAAATTGAATCACAAATCCAAGGGCATAGCAAATAATTATTGCAAAATACGTTTTTCGTGTTTTATCGAAATAACCCATGCCAAGAAACAGAATAGGGTAAACCCATGCAAAAATCGGAATATTCCATTCCCCGTTGGAAAGTACATAAATTAGAAAACTTGTGATTATGTATATGAGAAAACTATGTTTTTTTAAAAACTGTTTCAAAAGAAATTCACCTCCAAATCCTGATTCGTCTTTCTGATTATAGCATGGCACAGGCCTCCGGACAACTTGTTTTCGTGGAATTTCCAGAGTTTCAACCGGTAAAATAAATCTTGAACAGGGAGTCCTTATTCATTGACAAAGGTTATCATATATGATAACATAATTTTTGTATTCGCGCTGTGCAAATCCCATGTAAATCAGGACTGCGTGGCCCGAAAGAAAGGAAATAAGCCCCAGGCGCAGCGCCTGCGGCTTGGTATAAAGCATGAACGAAATCAATTCCCCCAGGCAGGAGGTTGCCAGACAGATTAAGCAGGTGCGCAAAGAGCAGGGCATGACGCAGGAATCCCTGGCAGAGCTGGTCGGTACAAAGAAATCAAATATTTCCCGTCTGGAAAGCGGCAGGTATAATCCGAGCCTTGATTTCCTGGCCAGGGTGGCAGGGGGACTGGGGAAAAAAATACAGGTAAAGGTGAAGTGAGAATTATGTTAATGAAACTTGGTAATTATAAAGACAATGATGTGGAGCTGTGCCGTACAACCAACGGGCGGGTCAGCAATGAAACGGCGGAAGCGCTCCTGAAACAGCAGATTCCGTTTACAAAAAGCAGCAAAAGAATTCCGTTTTACAGACGCGAGGAATACCAGGGTGCGGATACCATCTGGGTGATTTCCATAAATCCCAGGCGTTACGGGCAGGCGCGGCGTGTGATTGACAGCATGGACCGCGTATACAGGGAACGCCTTGTGTTATCCAATTATTAGTGAAAAAACTGTGAAAATCTTTCAAAATGTAAAGGGTTGTGGTAACATATGATGTATTGCGGCAGTTAATATAAGAACTGTTTCTGCCAGGAAAGGAACCGCATTTCTTATGAAAAAACCAGAACTCATATCCCAGGAAGCACAGTCAGAGTGGTCCGAAAAGAAAAAAATCATACAGATACTGGTTTTTGCTCTTTATCCGGTTCTGGTGTTTTATCTGATGGAAGCCTATGAACACAACCCGTTTGCAGAAGTGCGCCAGATGGCACAGCTGTTTAATATCATACTGTTTGAGCTTGCCGCATGGCTTTTTTACCTGCTGACTGACCGGATGCATGTGGCGGTCCGTATGGAATTAATCATTGCGGCGATTTTCGGGATTACCAACCATTACATTATGAAATTCCGTTCGACTCCTTTTGTGCCATGGGATATCTTTTCCGTAAAAACAGCAAAATCCGTGGCATCAAACTATGATTTTACGCCTGATAAAAGAATGATGCTGGTAACAGCCGGTTTCCTGGTTTTGTTTTTGTCTGCAGGGATAATAAAAAATGCGCCAAAAATCAAATGGAAATTCCGGCTTATAAGTGCAGTGCTGGTAGTGGCGGTTTTATGCCTGTTTGCAGGAAACCTGCAGAAAGAAAGCTTCCAGCTCAGATACCGTCTGTATCCGTACCTTTTTACTCCGGCATATATGACAAAAGTAAACGGCATGGCAGTCACGTTTACCATGAACCTTGCCTATGCAGTTGTAAAACAGCCGGATGGCTACAGCATGGCAGAAGCAGAAGAAATTTTAAAAGAGCATGAAACAGATGCCGCAGAAGATACAAAGGAACTTCCAAATATTATAGTAATTATGGATGAAGCCTTTTCCGACCTGGCGGTTCTTGGCGATACCGGAACGGATGAGGATTACATGCCGTTTATGCACAGGATGCAGAAAGGGCAGGAAAACACTATCACCGGAAATGTCCAGGTGTCTGTCTGCGGGGGCAATACGGCCAATTCCGAGTTTGAATTTCTGACCGGAAACACCATGGCATTTCTGCCGGCAGGCAGCATTCCCTACCAGCAGTACATCCGGCAGGAGATCTTTTCTGCCGCCGGATGGCTGAAGTCGCTTGGTTATGAAACCTATGCACAGCATCCGTATTCGGCAGGCGGCTGGGAGAGAAACCGTGTTTATCCGCTGCTTGGTTTTTCACATATGAGCTTTATCAATGATTATGTGCCGCGGAATTATGTAAGGAAATATGTAAGCGATGCGTCTGACATGCAGCATATCATCCGAACATTTGAGAATAAAAAAGCGGGAAAGCCTGTATTTATTTTTAATGTTACCATGCAGAACCACGGCGGTTATACCGATACTTATACTGATTTTACCAGCGATATTCATTCAGAATATAAAAGTAAGGCATTAGACCAGTACCTTTCCCTGGTAAAAATGAGCGATGAGGCGCTGGAAGAGCTGATAGCGTATTTTGAGGGGCAGGAGGAAAAAACGGTAATCGTGTTCTTTGGGGATCACCAGCCGAATAATACTGTGGCAGCGCCGGTTTTGCGTGCCATGGGAAAGGATACAGCTGACCTGTCCGCTGAAGACCAGAAAAAAAGATACCAGGTGCCTTACCTTATCTGGGCAAATTATGATATGAAATCTGCTGTCGGACAGGATACCAGCCTGAATTATCTGGCGGCGGAAGTGTTTGAGGCAGCCGGGATACCGTTAAACGGATACCAGAACTATCTGCTGGAAGTAAAAAAGAGTTATCCGGTACTGTCTGCAGCAGGCATTGAATCAGAAACAGCAGAGGAACAGATTCTGGAAACATACAAAAGACTCCAGTATTATCAGCTGTTTGAGAAAGGAAAAAACAATTCATATGTTAAATAAATTATGGAAACATAAGACGTTTTATGCCGCCGCTTTTTTGCTGCCGTTTGTCATTTGCGTGATTATCTGCATTGGCAACGGCGTATATCCGTTTGGGGATAACTGTATTCTGCATATAGACATGTACCACCAGTATTATCCGTTTTTCATGGAATTTCAGGATAAGCTGCGTCACGGAGGAAGTCTGATGTACTCCTGGAATCTGGGAATGGGTTCTGATTTCGTGTCGCTGTATGCATATTATCTGGCAAGTCCGCTGAATTTTCTGATCCTGTTCTGTCCCATGAAATATGTGATAGAATTTATGACACTTTTAATCATCATAAAAATCGCGCTTTGCGGTCTGACGTTTTTTTTATTCATCAGGCACCATTACCATCTGGTGGGAAAGGACGGGAGACTTCACAGAAACCAGGTCGTTCCTGCACTTGTATTCTCAACAGCATATGCATTGTCCGGTTTTGTGGCGGCATACAGCTGGGACATCATGTGGCTGGACAGTATAGCCCTGTTTCCGCTGATAATTGTGGGACTGGAAAAGCTTGTCAGGGAGAAAAAACCGGCAGTTTATTATATAACGCTTGCACTGTCCATTTTTGCAAACTATTATATTTCCATTATGATATGCATTTTTCTGGTGTTTTACTTTATCCTTCTGTTTTTTGAAGAAAAAGGAATCCGGAAAAAGTGCGGGGCGTTTTTGCGTTTCAGCTGGTATTCTGCGCTGGCAGGACTAAGTTCTGCAGTTTTACTTCTCCCGGAAATTGCGGTTTTGGTCCGTTCTGGTTCAGCGGAGGACCATTTTCCGCAGAAAGCGGAATGGTATTTTAATATAATTGCAGAGCTGGGAAGGGCAGGGACAGCGGCAGACGTATATACCGCAAACGACCACTGGCCGAATCTCTATGCCGGGGCATTTTCCCTGGTACTGGTCTGGATTTATGTACTGAATAAAAGAATTGCGTGGAAAGAAAAGCTTCCGCGGATGCTGATGCTTGGATTTTTTCTGGTAAGTTTTGCAAATAACCAGCTGGATTATATCTGGCATGGCATGCATTTTCCGCAGTCGCTGCCGGGAAGACAGTCGTTTCTTTATATATTTATGATTCTTTCCATGGGATTTGCAGCAGTACGTAAATGGAAAGGCATAAAAATCTGGCATATACTGTTTTCCACGGTTTTTTCCCTGGTGCTTCTGTTTCTGTCAGGAATGCTGGGGGATGAGACAGTAACCAGTCATATATCGTTGATTATCACCGGTCTTTTTATCTGCGCATATGGCATTATTCTGTTACTGACAAAACTCACCTCAAAAAGGGTGCGTCTGGCACTGCGGGATTTTGTCTGGTGCATTGCAGTTGCAGAACTGGCGGTAAATATGGCACTGACCGGGCTGGACGTTACCAGCCGCGCGGCATATACAGACAAGGAACTGTTCTATGAAAAGCTGCTGGAAATGGCAGAAACAGATGCCGGGACAGACAGCTTTTACCGGATAGAGGACAATGGCCGGAAAACAAAAAATGACAATACACGCTACGGTTACCGTTCTGCAACCATTTTTTCTTCATTAATGAATCTGGATGTCAGCCACCTGTTTCAGAGCGTTTATATGGAAGGCGGAAAAAACTATTACTGCTATAATGGTGCCACGCCGCTGCCTTCCGCCATGTTCGGGGTGCGTTATCTGCTTTCCTCCTGCTATATGGAGGAAAGCAGGGTGCGCACACTTGTGGGTGAGTGCAATGGAAACTACTTGTACCGGAATAATTACTGCCTGCCGGCAGGATATATGGTGGATGAGCAGGCGGAAGATGAATGGGTAATGTCAGACCTGGACAGAATCCGTTCGATGAATGACCTGGCAGCGGTTCTTGGCGCAAAAGAGGATATGATCGTTCCGGGAACCTGCATGATGGATGAGCAGGCAGGGGAAAGTAACATAGACATTGCCGAGGACGGCTATTATTATGCAGATTATGTACAGTGCGATTCTGACAGCCTGACAGTTACAAGAAGCGATGGCTGGTGCAAGCAGTATTCCAAGACAACACACAGATATCTGCTGGAGCTTGGGGAATGTAAGGCAGGAACGAAGGTAAGCATTACCAATTCAAACAGTGAAATCATTACCTACCATCTTTACCGTCTGAATTTTGAAGCGCTGGAGCAGGCATATAAAACCCTGGGCAGACAGACCTTACAGGTGGAGAATTTCACAGACAGAAGCATTGAGGGGACCATAGATGTCAGGGAGGCTGGAAAACTGGTTTTATCCATTCCGGCAGACGGGGGCTGGGAAGCTTATGTAGATGGAAAAAAAGCAGAAATTATTCCGTTTAAGGATGCTCTGATCGGTGTTCATTTAGAGAAAGGCACACATAAGGTTTCACTGCGCTATACCACACCGGGATTTTACGCGGGGGCGCTTGTAAGCGCAGGAGCCGTTCTGGCAGCAGTTCTTGGTCTCTGCCACGGCAGAAAGCGGAGGGAACATGGAAAAAAAGAAAGTTAGCATAGTGGTTCCCATGTATAATGAACAGGAATCACTTAAGATACTTTATCAGGAATTAAACAGGGTTACAGAACCGCTTACCGCATACAGCTTTGAGTATCTGTTTGTCAATGACGGTTCCACGGACGGGACACTTGCCGTAATCCGTGAACTTGCCGCAGCGGATACCCGTGTGCGTTACGTGTCATTTTCCAGGAATTTCGGAAAAGAGGCGGCACTTTATGCAGGCCTTAAGTCTGCAGCCGGTGATTATATCGCAACTATGGATGCGGATTTACAGGATCCGCCGGGGCTCCTCCCGAAAATGCTTGCAATGCTTGAAGAGGGGGAATGTGACAATGTTGCCGCCAGACGGACGGACCGTAAAGGAGAGCCGCCGGTTCGTTCATTTTTTGCCCGGTGCTTTTACCGCGTGATGCGGCGGCTGTCCCGTATGGAAATTGCTGACGGGGCAAGGGATTACCGGCTGATGAGCAGACTGATGGTAGATTCCATACTCTCGGTCAGTGAGTACAACCGTTTTTCCAAGGGAATATTTGCCTGGGTCGGATTCGAGACCAGGTGGCTGGAATTTGAAAATGTAAAAAGGCTGGCGGGAGAAACCAAATGGGGATTCTGGAAACTGGTACGTTATTCCTTTGACGGGATTATTAATTTTTCCGATACGCCAATTCGGATTTCCTCGTATCTGGGACTGTTTCTTACTGCAGTTTCTTTTATTGCAATCGTTGTGGAGGTTATCCGTGCGCTTGTGTTCGGGGACCCGGTTGCAGGCTGGCCGTCCCTGGTGTGCATTATTACCTTTATCGGCGGAATCCAGCTGTTCTGCATGGGAATCATGGGGCAGTATATTGCCAAAACTTACATGGAAGTCAAACGCCGTCCGCACTATATAGTTAAGGAAAGCAATATTGACGCGGAAAGTAATCTTTTATATAATGAAAACCAGAGAACGTCTTAAGAAAGGAGTTTGCAGCAGACAAATGATTAAAAAGAGAATAGTATCCTCATTTCTTGTCGCCGGGCTGGTAATTGCAGGAATTCCTGCAGGAAACATACAGGCGCATGCGGCAGTTAATAAATTTGCAGCACAGATGCAGGCGGAAGGATTTCCGGACAGCTATATCAGTTCCCTTACAGAACTTCATGATAAATATCCAAACTGGAAGTTTGAAGCGGTGAATACCGGACTGGACTGGAACACCGTAATCGAAAAAGAAAGCAAAAACGGTTTAAACCTTGTACCGAAAAGCTCGGATGATGCCATGAAATCCACGGCAGCCGGAGCTTATGACTGGTTTACCAATACATGGACGGTTTATGACGGCTCCTCCTGGGTGGGAGCACATCCGGATTATATCGCCCGGTATATGGATCCGCGGAATTTCCTCACAGAAACGGATATTTTCCAGTTTGAAGATTTAAGCTTTCATGAAGCGCAGACAAGGGAAGGGGTCTGCTCCATATTAAACGGCACATTTATGACAAAGAACGTTGTTGATACCGACGATACAGTGTTAAACTATGCAGATGCGTTTATGAGCATCGGGGAGGAAACCGGTGTCAGTCCGTACCATCTGGCATCCCGTGTACGGCAGGAGCAGGGATTAAAAGGAACCAGTTCCTTAATTTCCGGTACATACAAAGGCTTTGAGGGTTATTTTAATTACTTCAATGTCAATGCATCAGGAAAAACAAATACGGCAGTGATTAAAAACGGACTGACCTATGCAAAAAATTCCGGCTGGGACAGCAGGTATAAATCCCTGTATGGCGGTTCCCGGCTGCTGGCGAAAAACTATATTGCGGTCGGGCAGAATACACTGTATTTCCAGAAATTCAACGTGGTAAATACAAAGAAACTGTACGACCACCAGTATATGCAGAATGTGACCGCTGCCTATAACGAAGGGCGTAAGCTTGGACAGGGGTATGCGGATAAGCAGCAGGCATTTGTGTTCCGGATTCCGGTCTATGATGCCATGCCGGACAACAGCGTGGCATTTAATGCAGCAGGAAACCCGAACAACTACCTTAAGACACTTAAAGTGGACAAACAGACCTTATCGCCTGCCTTCCGGGGATCCCAGACCAGTTATACCGTTACTGTGCCTGCAGATACAACAAGTGTGACCGTTTCAGCAGTTCCTGTTGCGTCTACCTCCACAGTGACCGGTACCGGAACCAAAAAGCTGACGAAAAACAGCACAACCATAAATATCAAATGCCGTTCCGGAAGCGGTGTGACAAAGACCTATAAGATTACAGTAAAAAAAGATGCACCGGCAGGAATTCCGGTTTCCACACAGTATACCGTCGGAAAAGATGAAATTACCGGAATTGAGCCCCAGACAACAGTGTCAGCATTTCTGGGTAAAATGACAGCAAAAAACATGACCATGAAGGTTACAGGGGCAAACGGAAAAGCTAAGACAGGCACAGTTGCCACAGGGGACAAATTAGAGCTTTATGATAAAAACAAAAAGAAGCTGTCCTCCTATACATTAATCATATTTGGTGATGTGAACGGGGACGGGATTATTGACATTAAGGATCTGGGTGCAGTAAATGAACATATACTGGAAACGAAAAAACTGGGCGGCTGCTATCTGAAAGCAGCAGATACAGACCGTAAAGGTGACGGAGTCACGGTACTGGATCTTGTATACCTGAACCGTTATCTGGCAGGGGAAGGGACGATACAGCAGCAGCCGCAGAATTAGGAGACAAACGTGGAAAAGATAAAATGGAACAAGAATAAACGAATGCAAAAAGTACTGTTTCTTGTGTTTTTTGCCTGCTGTATGGTATTTCCCGGCATGCAGGTGCACGCAGAAAGCCTTTTGATACAGCTGAGCCAGCATTCTGTGAAGGCGGGGGATACCCTGACTGTCACAGTTATGGTTCCGCCAGGGGTAAGTACAAAAGTGTATTTAAACTATTCTCCTGACGTATTTAAGTATGTTTCTTCCGAGGGAACAGCAGATGAGGATACCGGAGTGGTGTCTGTTCAGGCGGATGCATCCGCTGGAACAAGAAAAGCGGTTGCCATAAAATTTCAGGCAGTTTCTGCAGGAAGCGGCAGCTTTGTGGCATCTGCCGAGGATTCGGAAAATATAAGCGGGGCCAGCGTTGTTGTAAATGTGGCGGAAAATCCTGATGCCGAAGCTGTACTGCCGGAGCCGGAGCCGGGACCGGAGGAAACACCGGGTGACACACAGACAGAAACAGAGACACAGACCGGACAGACGGAAACACCGGAGGAGAACAAATACTATGAGCTTGACGGTGAAAAACTCTACCCGTCAGTGCTGATTCCGCCTGACAGTATTCCGGAAGGCTTTAAAGAAGGGCAGATAACTCTCTGGGGGGAAAGCTATCCGTATCTGTACAAAAAAGGTGGAAGCAAAAAAATCTGTCTTCTTTATCTTGTGGATGAAAACCGCGAGAATGGAGCATTGTATATGGTAGAAAAAAGCGCGCCGTATGAAGTGTATCCATTTGTCTGCGTGGACCATGGGACATACAGAATGCAGGATGTGCCTGCAGTTCCTGAGGGAAAGGGTGATAATGGTACAGAAGATATCGAAAAACTAAAGAGCCAGAACCGCCTGATACTTTGTGCGTTTATAGTTGTTGTACTGGTTCTGCTGATCATTATCGTAATATTAATGATAAAACGCGGGGATGACGGCTGGGAGGATATGGAAAAACCTCTTCCGAAAGAAGAAAGAAAAAAACCGGAGCCAAAGAAAAAAACAGAATTAAAGCAGAGTCCCCAGCCAAAGAAAAAACCACAGCCAGAACGGAAAACAGAAGTAAAAAAGAAAAAAAAATCTGCATTCTGGGATGCCATGTTTGCCGGAATCGATGACGACCTTTCTTTAGATGGTTTTGCAGAAGAGGAGCCGGAAGAAACAAAAAAGAAAGAAAAACCAAAGAAGGAATCACCTAAAAGGGAGGCACCTGGGAAAGAAACAAAAAAGAAAGAAGTACCAGAGAAAAAACAGGAGCCGCCGCAAAAAAAACAAAGGAAACCTGATGAAGAAAACGGTTCGGATGAAGATATTGAATTTATTGATTTATAAACTGTAACAGGAGGCACAAAAAATTGAAATCATACACTGACCAGGCGAAAAAAGCATTAAATTATGCAAACCGCCTGTCTAAATCCAGTGGCTGCGGCTACGTTGGGACAGAGCATATTCTTGCCGGATTACTCAAGGAAGGAAAAGGAGTTGCCGCAGAAGTGCTTGCTGCAAACAATGTGGAGCTTGGGCAGCTGCAGCAGCTGATAGACGAACTGGTTGCAATCGGGGAGGAAATTGTAGTAGCGGACCGTGACGGATATTCCCCGCGTACACAGATGGTACTGGACCGTGCCGATGAAATTGCAGAGCGTTTTGCCTGCGAAGAAACAGGAACAGAGCATCTGCTGCTTTCCATTGTCAAAGAAGGGGACTGTGCAGCTTCCCGCCTGTTAAATACCATGGGGGCAAACCTGCAGAAGCTTTTTGTGGATATTCTGGCTGCCATGGGGGAAGACCCGGCGCAGTACCGTGATGAAATCCAGCGCGGCAGAATTGAGAACGGCTCTTCAGCGACCCCGACCCTGGACCAGTATTCCAGGGACCTGACGGCAATGGCAAAAGCAGGACTGTTAGATCCTGTGATTGGCAGGACACAGGAAACAGCGCGTGTGATTCAGATTCTCTGCCGGCGTGGAAAAAACAATCCGTGTCTGATTGGAGAACCAGGCGTAGGAAAAACCGCAATTGTGGAAGGAATTGCACAGAGCCTTGTCAATGGAACCGTGCCTGATATTGTTGCCGGAAAAAGACTGGTATCACTTGATATGTCAGGTCTTGTGGCAAAATCCAAATACCGCGGGGAATTTGAGGAGCGGATAAAAAAAGTAATCAATGAAGTGGCAGCGGCGAAAGACGTTATGCTTTTCATAGATGAACTTCACACCATTATTGGCGCAGGCGGAGCAGAAGGTGCACTGGATGCATCAAATATATTAAAACCAGCACTGGCAAGGGGCGAGGTTCAGGTGATTGGTGCAACCACCATTGAGGAATACCGCAAATACGTGGAAAAAGACGCAGCGCTTGAACGCCGTTTCCAGCCGGTACAGGTATCAGAGCCGACAGAGGAAGAGACAGTTCAGATACTAAGGGGACTGCGCGGCATCTATGAAAGACACCATCATGTTGAGATTACGGACGAGGGCCTGGAGGCGGCAGTACATCTGTCCAGCCGTTATGTAAATGACCGTTTTCTGCCGGACAAAGCGATTGATTTAATGGATGAATCGGCAGCAAAGGTCAAGCTCCATATGGTGCGCGATTCCGGTGAAATAGCAGACCTCAGGCAGGAAATAAAACAGCTGAATTTCAGAATTGAGGATGCACTCCGCGAAGGCGATATCGAACAGGCACGTGTGCTGAAAGAAGAAAAAGAAAAATTAAATGCATCCTGGGAAAAAGCAGCCCGTAAGAACCAGCGTTTTTCGAAAAACAAAAAACCGGTGGTGGGGGAGAATGAAATTGCGGATGTGGTTGCAGAATGGACCAAAATTCCAGTCAGCAGGCTGACGGAAAGCGAAGCAGAACGTCTGGGCAAACTGGAAGAGACACTGCATAAGCGTGTCATCGGGCAGCATGAGGCGGTGTCTGCCGTGGCGCGTGCAGTAAGAAGAGGGCGCGTCGGCTTAAAAGATCCGGGGCGGCCGATTGGTTCATTTCTGTTTTTAGGACCGACCGGAGTTGGGAAAACAGAAGTGTCCAAAGCCCTGGCAGAAGCAGTATTCGGAAACGAGGAATCCATGATACGGGTGGATATGTCTGAGTATATGGAAAAACACAGCGTATCCAAAATGATAGGTTCACCGCCCGGATATGTCGGGCATGAGGACGGCGGACAGCTTTCCGAAAAAGTCCGCAGAAATCCTTATTCCGTCATACTGTTTGATGAAATCGAAAAAGCGCATCCTGACGTATTCAATATTCTGCTGCAGGTTCTGGACGACGGGCATATTACCGATGCCCAGGGACGTAAGGTTGACTTTAAAAATACAATTATCATAATGACAAGCAATGCCGGAGCACAGTCCATCATCGAACCGAAAAAACTTGGTTTTGGTGTAAAAGAGGATGAAAAGCAGGATTACGATGTAATGAAAAACAGTGTTATGGAAGAAGTGAAGCGTATTTTCAAGCCGGAATTTCTAAACAGAATTGATGAAACAATCGTATTCCGTGTGCTGAACAGGACAGACCTGAAACAGATTGTGACACTTATGACAAGTGAGCTGCAGGAACGCTGTAAAAACCAGCTCCAGATTGAGCTTGTGGTCAGGGATGCTGCCAAAAACCTGATTGTGGAAGAGGCATATGATAAAAAATACGGGGCAAGGCCGCTGCGGAGGAAGATACAGGATGAAATAGAAGACCGCATTGCGGAACAGATGATAAAGGGAGAAATTAAATCCGGTTCCCATGTGGTTATTACCACAAAGAACAAGGAAATCGTTGTCACAAAAGTGAACGTGTGATATAATTACGGTAAAAACATAACGAAGATAATAAATTCAGCATAAATACACAGGAGGATAAATCATGGCTGCAATCAGTGAATTGATTCGTACGGAAGGAGACGGAACCATCAGTTTTGGGGATTACACCCTGGCTGCCAAAGCAAAACTTGACAATTATGAATTCAGCGGGGATATGTATAAGGTAAAGACCTTTAAGGAAATCACCAAACTGGAGCGTAACGGACTGTTTGTATACGAATCCGTGCCAGGAACAGCAGTTACCAGCTTTAAGCAGGATGAAAATACAGTAGCATTTACCGTGGAGGGACCGGAAGACGCACAGATTACACTGGAGCTGGCAGAAGAAACCGAATACGAGATTACCATTGCCGGAAAATCTGCAGGCACCATGAAAACAAATCTTGGAGGCAAACTGAGTTTAAGCGTGGAACTTGAAGGTGCAGATACCGTGGAGATTAAAGTAGAAAAGAGATAACTATGGCAAAGACAAAAACAAGTGCGTTTTTTTGCCAGAGCTGTGGATACGAATCATCCAAATGGATGGGCCAGTGTCCGGGGTGTAAAGAGTGGAACAGTTTTGTTGAGGAGCTGGTTGACCGGAAGTCACTTAGTACTTCCGGTAAGCTGAAACCGGTTTCAGATGCAAAGCCTGTTCCACTTTCTGCAATTCATGCCCTGGATGAAGAACGTGTAAGTACCTCCATGCCGGAGCTGGACCGTGTACTTGGGGGCGGAATCGTAAAAGGCTCCCTGGTTCTGATTGGCGGCGACCCTGGAATCGGAAAGTCCACGCTGCTTCTGCAGGTATGCAGGAACCTGTCGGCAAAAAAAATATCAGTGTTATATGTTTCCGGGGAGGAATCCCTGCAGCAGATTAAGATTCGTGCGGAGCGTATCGGTTCATTTACTGATAAACTCACACTTTTATGTGAAACGGATCTTGATATCATTCGCGGTGTCATTGAGCGGGGAAAGCCGGATACTGTGGTAATAGACAGTATCCAGACCATGTATCATGACAGCATTGCATCAGCGCCGGGCAGTGTGTCGCAGGTGCGGGAGGCAACAGGAATCCTGATGCAGATTGCTAAAGGAATGGGAATATCCATATTTATTGTCGGGCATGTTACCAAGGAAGGCGTGGTTGCAGGACCGCGTGTCCTGGAGCATATGGTTGATACTGTGCTTTATTTTGAGGGTGACAGGCATGAAAGTTACCGGATACTCCGCGGAGTAAAAAACCGTTTCGGTTCAACCAACGAAATCGGCGTATTTGAAATGCGCACAGAGGGCCTGGTAGAAGTGGAAAACGCATCTGAATACATGCTGAGCGGTAAACCCAAAGATGCCTCCGGCTCGGTGGTTGCCTGTTCCGTGGAAGGCACACGTCCGGTTCTTCTGGAAATACAGGCGCTGGTCTGCCACAGCTATTTTAACAATCCCAGACGGACAGCAACCGGTACGGATTTTAACCGTGTGAACCTTCTGATGGCGGTTCTGGAAAAACGACTGGGCATGCAGCTTTCCGACTGCGATGCCTATGTGAATATCGCCGGGGGAATCCGGATGAATGAACCGGCAATAGACCTTGGCATTGTACTTGCAATTATTTCAAGCAAACTGGATCTAACCATCGACGAGCATATGATCTGCTTCGGGGAAGTTGGATTAAGCGGGGAAGTACGCGGTGTCAGCATGGCGGAGCAGCGCATACAGGAGGCAGCAAAACTTGGTTTTTCGACTTGTATCCTGCCTGAAGTGTGCAAAAATGCAGTACATGCGATTGGAGGAATCCATTTAATCGGAGTATCAAATGTAAAAGAAGCGCTGCAGGTGATAAATCATTAAAACCATGAATTAAATGTATAATACATAAAAAACAGAAAATTTAGACAATTTATCAAAAAAGCCGCAATTGAACTTCTTTTACATTTTGTCGAAATAATGGTTGACTTTGGGAATTGTGCGTGCTATTATAACAAAGCTGACTGATTCAGCAGGGGCGGAAAGCAGAAGTAAGGCATGGCTCCTGCAGAACAAAAAAGTCAGAAAAAGTTGTTGACAGGACAGACAGCTTGTGGTAAACTTAAATAGTTGTCACGAACTGCTGACAGCGAACCCGGACATTGACAACCGAACAGTGAAAAACCTTGAAAGATTCAAGA
>CANOLA010000003.1 GCA_947566705.1 uncultured Lachnospiraceae bacterium
TATAAACGGTTACATTCGTTTCTCTCCATTGATTTTTCCTTACATACTGTCCGTTAGCCTTTCGGTAAGCTGCCGCCTGCTCGAAAGATAGCGGTAATTCAAAGGAAAGAGAACTCCTACCTACTTTGTATAGCCGCCTGTGCTGCCGCAAGTCTTGCAATCGGCACACGGAATGGAGAACATGATACATAATCCAGACCAATCTTATGGCAGAACTCAACAGAAGAAGGATCTCCGCCGTGCTCACCGCAGATACCGATGTGAAGCTTCGGATTAACCGGCTTGCCAAGCTTGATAGCCATATCCATAAGCTTGCCGACACCAGTCTGGTCTAACTTTGCAAATGGATCGTTCTCGAAAATCTTGGTGTCGTAGTAAGCATCCAGGAACTTACCAGCGTCATCACGGGAGAATCCGAATGTCATCTGTGTTAAGTCGTTTGTACCGAAGCAGAAGAAATCAGCTTCTGTTGCGATTTCGTCAGCTGTAAGCGCTGCACGAGGAATCTCAATCATTGTACCAACTTCGTATTCAAGTTTAGCGCCTGCTGCTGCGATTTCAGCATCTGCTGTCTCAACAACAACCTTCTTTACAAACTTAAGCTCCTTGATATCGCCAACTAACGGAATCATGATTTCCGGCTTAACGTTCCAGTCAGCATGTGCCTTCTGAACTTCAATTGCCGCACGGATAACAGCCTTTGTCTGCATCTTTGCAATTTCCGGATAGGTAACTGCAAGACGGCATCCTCTGTGTCCCATCATCGGGTTGAACTCATGAAGTCCGTCGATAATTGTCTTAATCTGCTCAACGCTCTTGCCCTGTGCATCAGCCAGCTTCTTAATGTCAGCTTCCTCAGTCGGAACGAACTCATGAAGAGGCGGATCCAGGAAACGGATGGTAACAGGATTTCCTTCCAGAGCCTCGTATAATGCCTTAAAGTCTCCCTGCTGGTAAGGAAGAATCTTCTCTAATGCTGCTTCTCTTTCTTCTACAGTATCAGAGCAGATCATCTCACGGAAAGCTGCAATTCTGTCTTCCTCGAAGAACATATGCTCTGTACGGCAGAGACCGATACCCTCTGCACCAAGCTCGCGTGCTTTCTTTGCGTCTGCAGGAGTATCTGCATTGGTACGAACCTTTAACTTACGGAACTTGTCTGCCCATGCCATAACACGTCCGAATGTTCCGGCGATTGTAGCATCAACTGTGGCAATCTGTCCGTCATAGATGTTACCGGTTGTACCGTCAATGGAAATATAGTCTCCCTCATGGTACTCTTTCCCTGCAAGAGTGAATTTCTTGTTTGCCTCATCCATGGCAATATCGCCACAGCCTGATACACAGCAGGTACCCATACCACGGGCAACAACGGCTGCGTGGCTTGTCATACCGCCGCGGACGGTTAAGATACCCTGGGAAACCTTCATACCGGTAATATCTTCAGGAGAAGTCTCAAGACGAACTAATACGACCTTCTCTCCTCTTGCAGCCCACTCTTCTGCATCCTCAGCAGTAAATACGACCTTACCGCAGGCAGCTCCCGGAGAAGCGCCAAGTCCCTTGCCTGCCGGAGTTGCAGCCTTAAGGGCAGCAGCGTCAAACTGCGGGTGAAGAAGTGTATCCAGGTTACGCGGATCAATCATTGCAACTGCTTCTTCCTCAGTTCTCATGCCCTCATCAACAAGGTCACATGCAATCTGAAGTGCAGCCTGGGCTGTTCTCTTACCATTACGTGTCTGGAGCATATACAGCTTACCATGCTCTACGGTAAACTCCATATCCTGCATGTCACGGTAATGGTTCTCAAGTGTTGAGCAGACTTCCTTAAACTGGGCAAATGCCTCCGGGAATTTCTGCTCCATTTCTGCGATTTTCATAGGGGTACGGACACCTGCAACCACGTCCTCACCCTGTGCGTTTGTAAGGAACTCACCGAAAAGTCCCTTTGCGCCAGTCGCAGGGTCACGGGTAAATGCAACACCGGTACCGCAGTCATCTCCCATATTACCAAATGCCATGGACTGTACGTTTACAGCGGTTCCCCATGAATAAGGGATATCGTTGTCACGACGGTATACATTGGCACGAGGGTTGTCCCATGAACGGAATACAGCCTTAATGGCGCCCATTAACTGCTCCTTAGGATCAGTCGGGAAATCGGAACCAATCTTGGACTTGTACTCAGCCTTAAACTGGTTTGCCAGCTCCTTTAAATCATCAGCGGTAAGTTCAACGTCCTGTGTAACTCCCCTGTCCGCTTTCATTTTGTCGATAAGCTCTTCAAAGTACTTCTTACCAACTTCCATAACCACGTCAGAATACATCTGGATAAATCTTCTGTAGCAGTCCCATGCCCAGCGCGGGTTGTTTGACTTCTCAGCAATTACGTTTACAACGTCCTCGTTCAGACCGAGGTTTAAGATTGTATCCATCATACCAGGCATGGATGCCCTTGCACCGGAACGAACAGAAACCAGAAGCGGATTCTCCTTATCACCGAACTTCTTGCCCGTGATTTCCTCCATCTTCACAATGTACTCATTGATTTCAGCCATAATGCCGTCGTTGATTTCGCGGCCGTCCTCATAATACTGGGTACAAGCCTCTGTTGTAATTGTGAATCCCTGTGGTACCGGAAGACCGATATTGGTCATCTCCGCAAGGTTTGCACCCTTACCGCCAAGAAGCTCTCTCATGTTCGCATTACCCTCACTGAAAAGGTAGCAATACTTGTTTGCCATTTGACAATTCCTCCTAATACTATTATATTTGTTTAGATCAGGAAAACATGTTTCCTGTACTCTACCAGTCTGCGCGGCATTTTGTACCTGCGGTTCCGCAAAAAAGGGCACAGCATTCCAGAAAATACCACACATATCTATCATAACATAAATTTTCCATTTCGCAAGACCTTAATTTGATTCAGTCCCTGCCAGGGTAACGGTCTGGTCCGGTTATGGCTGAACTGTTTTAAAATTCAAATTTCTCGTCAAAATATGCCTCAAGGTCTGCAATCTTAATACGCTCCTGCTCCATCGTATCGCGGTCACGCACTGTCACCATGCCATCCTCCCCGGAGTCAAAATCGTAAGTAACGCAGAACGGAGTACCGATTTCATCCTGCCTGCGGTACCGCTTGCCAATGGTTCCCCTGTCGTCAAACTCACAGTTATACTTCTTTGAAAGCCGGATAAAAATTTCTTCTGTCTGCTCATTCAGCTTCTTGGACAGCGGAAGCACACCGATTTTTACCGGTGCAAGCGCCGGATGGAAATGGAATACCGTTCTTGTGTCCGGTTTTTCCGGCGTTCCGATTTCCTCCTCGTCATATGCCGAACAAAGAAAAGCCAGTACCACACGGTCAGCCCCAAGCGAAGGCTCAATAACATACGGTATATATTTTTCATTCTTTGAATCATCAAAGTAAGTCAGATCCTCACCTGAGTTATTCATATGCTGTGTCAGGTCATAATCTGTACGGTCGGCAATTCCCCAGAGTTCTCCCCATCCAAACGGGAATAAAAATTCAATATCCGTGGTTGCATTGGAGTAAAAGCTCAGTTCCTCCTTGGCATGGTCGCGCAGACGCAGTTCCTCTTCTTTGATTCCAAGGGAAATAAGCCAGTCATGGCAGAACGACCTCCAGTACTGGAACCACATCAGGTCTGTTTCCGGCTCACAGAAAAATTCAAGCTCCATCTGCTCGAACTCTCTGGTACGGAACGTAAAGTTTCCCGGAGTAATCTCATTACGGAAGGATTTTCCAATCTGTCCGATACCAAACGGAAGCTTCTTGCGGGAGGTTCTCTGCACATTTTTGAAATTCACAAATATTCCCTGTGCTGTCTCCGGCCTTAAATAAACTGTATTTTTTGCATCTTCGGTAACTCCCTGAAAAGTCTTGAACATCAGGTTAAACTGGCGGATATCCGTGAAGTTATGCTTTCCGCAGGACGGACAGCATACTCTGTGGTCCAGGATAAAATCATACATTTCCTCATTTGACCATCCGTCAACCGAACCATCCAGGCTGATGTCATTTGCCTCTGCAAAATTCTCAATCAGCTGGTCGGCACGGAAACGCTCATGGCATTCCTTACAGTCCATCAGCGGATCGGAAAATCCCCCCAGATGCCCGGAAGCCACCCAGGTCTGCGGATTCATCAGAATCGCACAGTCCACCCCGACATTATTCGGATGCTCCTGGATAAATTTCTTCCACCAGGCACGCTTTACATTATTTTTAAGCTCTACCCCCAGATTGCCGTAGTCCCACGTATTTGCAAGACCTCCGTATATTTCGGAACCCGGATAAACAAATCCTCTCTGCTTTGCAACCTGAACGATTCTGTCCAATGTTTTTTCCATTATGTAGCCCTCGCATTCTCTTTTTATTTGTAAATAATATAGGTGTAAACCTGACTGGTTTCACCGGCTGAATCTGTATTTTTTCCATCTTCATCATCAAACTTAAATGATACGTCCGCACTGGTTTCTGTCGACATATTTAACAAATCGTCATCAGAAACAGACTCCGGTATCTCGGTACCGGTCTCCGTCACGGATTCCGTCCCCGCTGTTTCCTGTACAGCCTCCGTGCTTTCCGTTGTTTCCTCTCCCGTCAGGATTGAAATACCTTCCCTGATGGAAATCGTTTTCGCATCCACATATTTTGTATTTTCCACAGACACGCAGACCACATCCCCCGGCACATGCACATTCAGATTACCGCGGATCACAACGACTTTGTATTCCGCATCATCCAGATAGGCATCTGCATCGCATAAAGTGGCCATACCGTCTTTTACTGCTGCAAATTCGCCTTCAAATGTATACCCTGCGGCAAGAGCCTCCGCCACGCTTCCGGCAAACAGCTCAATTCCATTAAACCGCTGGTATTCCTGTGCCGTGGCATACGAAAGAATGATTGTTGCCTTTTTGTCCTTGACAGACAGATCCTTAAGCTTTACCAGATTGCTGCCGTAGGTGTCGTTATACGCCGCAATGGTTTCCTTTGCGTAGGACTCAAGTCCCTTCTCGTCATATGTGCCCTCGTCAAAATCCTCCACATCCGTAGAGACAATCCCTCCATCCTTCAGTACAAATACTGTGCTCTCATCCGCTGCATAGGATGCACCGCATCCGGTAAACAGACTGGTACACAAAACAAAAACAAGAGCCAGGCTTACGAATTTTTTCATAGTGGTTTAATCTCCTTTATCATACAATCCTTGCTATTATACACTTTTCATATTTTGTTTTCAACCAAAAATATGCAGGGAATGAAATTCGTGACGGACATAATGCGCCATATAGTCTGCCATAATGGCTTTGAGTTCCTCCAGAACCTCCCCGGAAACTGTAAAGGAATACAGTTTTTCCACGGGTGTGGAAATTATGTACTGCATACTGTAGCGGCTGCTGTCCAGGATTTTCATCCCCTGTACGGCTTTTCCGCACTGACTGCAGAAAATTCCGCCGCGCTTCACTGAAAAAATGTTTAAGTCCTCTTTTTTGTGGCAGTGCATACAGGAAAACACATCCGGTCCCTCCCCGTTTATGGTAACCGCTTTCAGTTCAAATATGACACGGACCAGTTCTTTGGGAATCCTTGTACTCTCCAGCGCACGCATGGACTGGTATAAAAGTTTCAGCATCTCCCGTTCATCGTTATTTTCCTGGCAGAAATATTCGGCAAATTCTGCAAAATAAAATCCAAGGGACGCTGCGTCCAGGTCATTCACCAGGTCGCGGAAATAATTTCGGATACTTGCCTTTGTCAGGTTATATGCACTCTTTCCCTCATACATTTCAAATTCACCAAAAGAAAAGGGATTTGTCGCAGCTAAAAGCTGGCTTCCGGGACGTCTTGCGCCCCTGGCAAATGCTGTGATTTTCCCTCTTTCCTTTGTCAGAATTGTTATTCTTTTGTCATAATCCCTAACGGGCATGGCTGTCAAAACCATACCCATCATGGTCACGGACTGTCCCATCACCCTGATCCCTCTGTCCTGTCTGGTTACTGCAAAAACTGTCGCTTTCCACCGAATTCCGGTATGTCAGATAATCTGTTACTTTTCCTGTCGTCCAAAATGCTTCCCAGGTTTTCTCCATTGCATCTCCCTCCCGTCCTAAATAGAATCTGCAATGTCAGAAAATCTATTCCCAGGAAAAACTGGAAAAATTACTGTTTCTCATCCCGGTAACCGAAATTCTTAATTAAAAAGTCATTGTCACGCCAGTCTTTTTTCACTTTCACCCAGAGCTTTAAGTTCACCTTTGTGTCAAGCAGGCGTTCCATCTCAAAGCGGGCGTTCGTACCGATTTTTTTAAGCATTGCGCCCTGTTTTCCAATAACAATCCCTTTATGGGAATCGCGCTCACATACTATGGTCGCATCAATATCCATGATACTGCCGGCTTTTCCGTTCCTCTCATGCATACGCTCTATGGAAACGGCAATTCCATGCGGAACCTCATCATTTAATGCATGCAGCGCCTTCTCTCTTATGATTTCCGCACAGATGGCGCATTCCGGCTGGTCCGTAACTGTATCCTCATCATAAAACTGCGGACCGGGATTCAGGTACTTGAAAATAGACTCTGTCACATCTTCCATATTATTCCCCCGGAGTGCCGAAGTCGGAATGATTTCCGCAAAATCATATACTTTGCGGTAAGTGTCAATGTATTCCAGAACCTTGTCCTTTTCGACAGTATCCACTTTATTGATGACAAGTATCACCGGCGTTTTCACTTTCTGCAGCTGTTCAATAATATGCTGCTCCCCGGCACCGATAAAATTACCAGGCTCTACCAGCCACAGCACAACGTCCACTTCATTCAGCGTGCGTTCCGCCACGTTTACCATGTATTCCCCAAGCTTGTTTTTCGCCTTGTGGATACCAGGTGTATCCAGAAATACGATCTGTCCGCGCCCCGGCTCGGTATAGACTGTCTGAATCCGGTTTCTGGTAGTCTGCGGTTTATTTGATGTGATTGCAATCTTTTGTCCGATCAGCCGGTTCATAAGTGTAGATTTTCCCACATTCGGCCTTCCTATGATAGTAACAAATCCTGATTTAAATTTTTCTCCCATGCCTGGTCCTCTTTCTGTCTTTTGTACTTTTATAATAACGCTTTAATTTCTGTGAACATCCCGTTTTCACTTCGGATGACGTCTTCATTTCCAATCACGCACAGACCGTCATCATCCAGAACTGACTGGATCAGCTCTGCAAGTTTCCTGATATCTTCCGGGTTCGCCGCAAGAATTTCATCCCTTTCTTTCTGGATATCCTCATAATCCAGATTTTCCAGGTATGCAGCCATGGAACGGCTGCCCTTTGCCTCCGGGTTCAGCGGGGTGTCCAGCGCGCCAAAGGTACCAATAATATATTTTGTCATGTCACGTTCATCCGGCTGGAAGGTCTTTACATATTCCGCAATCTTACTGTATACCTCATTTGTCTTTGCCAGATTCGGATCCCTGTAGGAAACAAAATAGCTTTCCCCCGTGCGCAGGAAAGAACTCATACAACCGTATGCCCCGTTTTTCACACGGATGTTCATCCAGAGATAATCATATCCCAGTATCATTTTCAGTATTTTTAATGTCCCGGAATAATCAAATCCGTGCTGCCTGAAATTTCCTACACGCGCAACATACTGTATCTGCGAAGCATCTGTAAATCCTTCTTTTTTCTTAGAAAAAACAAATTCTGCTGCTGCCCCTGCCTCTGTCCCTTCCGGGAGTCTGTTAAGAAAATCGGACAGTACCGGCTCTGCCGCCTGATACAGCTTTTGTTCTCCGGTAAAGCTGACGAGCAGCCGCTTTTTCACAAACAGCTTCTCCACCAGTTCCCGAAGCTTTCCTGTCACTTCTTTTGGACTGTTTTTTATCTGTCTGTCCAGCTTTTCAATCATGCGGTAGTATGCAATGCCATTGACGGCATCCTGGTAATACGCATAACGGGACAGACAGGACAGCGCACGCATGGATGCCACGGTATGACCGCTGCTGCTTAAGTTCACCTGCAGCCTTGACTTCACCTGTGCAATCAGTTCCGCAAGACGCTTTACATCTGTCAGGTTGGAAGTCCTTAAAATCTCATCGGTCAGTTCCATTGCGGAAGAAAGATTTTTTTCTAGTACCTTAATCCGTACCTCAAATTTTGCATCAAGTACGTTTACCTTTTTTACATCCGGATACAGTCCCATACCACAGGATATTCCCCCGGTATAAATGTTAATCGCACTGGCAAGGTCGGCATAGCTGTAATGCGCCGTGTCCACATAGCCTAAAACTGAACGCAGCAGCCCGAAATACGGTACATCCTCCTGCGCAATGTCCGAACATTCAAACATCAGGGTAATATAGTCAATTCCGTTTGTCGGCACGTCATGCCGGATGATTTCCAGAGAACCGGCTTCTTCTTTTATATTGGTAAAAGGAACTGCTTCTTTTCTCATGTCCTCCCGTCCCAGCATCGGGATTTTCTGTAAATCCTCTTCCGGCGACGGAGTACCCTGGTACTCTTTCAGGTGGTGCGTCTCCTCCACCAGTGCCGTAATCTCTTCTTCTGTCAGGGATGCTTTGTACTTTGCCAGCTTCTCCTGCAGTTTCTGTTCATTCACACGGTTTTTGCCGCGCTCCGGCACCACGGTAACGACTGCCCCGTGAGTATTGTCAAGCAGGTACTCCTGTACCAGTTTTTCAAAATACCCCGTTTTAATCTGCTCGCGCAGAAACTGCAGTGTATCCAGGCATTCCAGATGAATAAACGGTTTCCTGTCATCAAACAGCCAGCTTTCCAGACACTGCAGCCCGTATAAAAGTCCCTTCGGGTAATGACCGTAATCCGCCTCCCGGAAACGGAATTCCGTACTGTTGATTCCGGCGAGCAGTGCATCATGGTTCAGTCCGTTTTTCACCAAATCCTTCAATGTGTTCTCTATGATTTCAACAAAACGGTTTTCGTCTTCTTTCTCTGCATTCTTGGCAACAATGGAAAACACCGGCTGTAAAATATCATCTTCATAGCTTCCATATACATCCTCGCCGATTCCCGCGTCAATCAGCGCCTTTTTCACCGGAGCGCCCGGTGCACTGACAAGTACATAATCCAGAACGGAAAATGCCTGGTAAAGCTTACGGTCCAGAACGGTTCCAATCACTTTATTATAGGATAAATAGGTGTTCTTTTCCTCCAGCTCATCCTCCGTGACAGGATAGCTTTCCGTTACACGTATCATTTTGTCAAACGGCTTCTGTAAGTGAATTTCAGAATCCACCCCGGCATTTCCAAAATGGCACAGATACTCCCTGTCCAGAAATTCCAGCCGTTCTTCAATATCCACATCCCCGTAAAGATAGATGTAGGAGTTTCCGGGATGATAGTATTTGTGGTAGAAATCCAGGTATTCTTCATATGTTAAATCCGGGATATGCTCCGGATTACCGCCGGAATTTTTACTGTAGGCATTATCCGGAAAAAGTGCTTTTGAAATGGCAGTCTGCAGCACTTCATCCGGTGAGGAATATGCACCTTTCATTTCATTATAAACAACGCCGTTTATTGTGAACTCTGCCTCCTCTGATTCCAGTTCATAATGCCAGCCTTCCTGCATAAATATTTCCCTGTATTTTGTGATATTAGGATGAAAAACGGCATCCAGGTAAACATCCATCAGGTTTTTAAAATCCCGCTCATTATAACTTGCAACCGGATACACGGTTTTTTCCGGATAGGTCATGGCATTTAAAAATGTATTTAGGGAACCCTTCGCCAGCTCCATAAAAGGATCCTTTACCGGAAATTTATCGGAGCCGCACAGTACGGTATGCTCAATAATATGCGGTACTCCCGTTTCATCTTCCGGCGGCGTCCGAAAACCAATGGCAAAAACTTTGTTATCGTCTTGATTGGATATGATACACACACGCGCTCCGCTTGCTTTATGGCACAGGATAAATCCCGTGGATGCAATGTCTCTTAGTTCTCTTTCTTCTATAATATCGTATGCTGCAAATTTCATGTTACTCCCTTCCTTTCTCCTGGAACACCAGCCCACATAAAAAGACCATCACGCCTGTGACAGTCTTTGAATTTATTATGTGAAATCTGTTCAATTCTACGCAGGACGGACTGCAATTTTACCCGGTACACTAGTTATTTACTAAAAGACTAGCATATCCGCATGGGGTTGTCAAACATATTTTACCATGTCGTCAACCTTTAATTGACGACGCTATATGCGCGATGTTCTTTCGCGCAGTAAAATAAGTGTTTTGTACTTATTTTACCATATCCTTTTTCTCCTCCCGCAGACTGACATCAAGCTGCGGATACGGAATGGAAATATGATTTTCATCAAGCGCCAGCTTTATCTGCTCAAGCATATGCCAGCGGACAGGCCAGTAATCCTCATTCTTTACCCAGAAACGCACACCAAGCTCCACCGCAGAGTCTGCCAGTGCCGATACAAAAATATCGCAGGGTCTGTCAGCTGCCACTCTGCTTTCTTCTTCTGTAACAGCCTGTAAAACCTTTTTTGCCTCGGCAAGGTTTGTCTCATATGCCACGCTGACGGTCAGATCAATCCTGCGGTACTCCATCCGGCTGTAATTTGTAATACTCGTATTGGAGAGGCTTCCATTTGGAATCACGATCACCTTATTGTCCACAGAGAGAAGTTTGGTGTAAAATGTTGTAATCTCGTCTACCGTTCCTTCCTGGCCCGTTGCATTATCCAGAATATAATCCCCGACCACAAAAGGCTTCATTAAAAGAATCAGTACGCCTCCCGCAAAATTGGACAGACTTCCCTGCAGAGCAAGTCCAAGTGTCAGTCCGGCAGAACCAAGAACTGCCACCACAGAACTGGTGGTAACGCCAAACTGTGACAGCACAATCATCAGAAGCACAAAATACAGACTGTACCTTATCAGCGAACAGAGAAAGGTAATCACACCGGCTTCAGCCTTTCCTTTCTCCAGGGATTTTTTTATCATTTTGACAAAACCCTTAATCAGTCTGCTTCCAATGATTAATATTATCACCGTAATGACAAGCTGCATCAGAAACGAAAAAAGTGACGGCACAAGTCCTTCCAGATATGTCCGGATGATTCCCGGATTTTTTTCAATTTCCTGCAGAAGATCTGCTTCTGTCCCTGACTGTTTTATTAAAAAATAATTGAAATAATTCACCCTTTGTACTCCTTTATCTGCTACAGTATATCAAAATCCAGTTTAAGTGTAAAGTCTGTTTCGGGGCTGTGATATCCAGCCCTCGCTTTTGCAGGATATATATGTTATAATAGCAATGATTAAAAAAACGGCAGCACAAAAAGGAGAAATAAAATGGGTGAGAAAACACGGGATGAAAGATATCATGTAGCAGAAGAAGCAATCCTCGACGCGTTTTTTCTGGTTCTTAAGGAAAAGGAACTGGACAAAATCACTGTGTCCGATATTATTAAAAAGGCCGGAATTGTGCGGAGTACTTTTTACAACCACTTTGAAGACATTCCGAATCTTATAAATGCCATCGAGGATAAAACCGTGAACGATATTTTCTCCCTTATGAAGACTTTCCATCCGGAGAATGACTGGGATATGTGCAAATCCTTTTATTTAACTATCTGCGAATACACCATGACAAATCCTTTTCTTGCCAGCCTTCTTAGGGATCCGCAGGAAAATACATTTTTCAGAAAAACCGTAACCATGTTTCACCGCTACGTGCAAAAAGTGACGCAGACAACTGCTGCCATTGAACACAGCAAGGAAGATCTTTCCTATATGATAGCCTGCTCAATTGGCAGCACCATCGGCGTACTTCACAAATGGGCAAAAGACCAGTTTAAGGATTCTCCTGAGTATGTTGCCAATCTCCTGACGAGGGTCTTTCTGTCAGGAATGCTCCCGAATATCCTTTAAAAGGATTCGGGAGTATTTCTTTTTTCCAGTTATACCCCTGGCTGCGGCTCATCAACTGTGGCTTCCTGCCTTTTAATCTTCTGGGTGGCACTTTTGATAAACGGATTCTTTCTCACCACAAGCCCGGTAATCCGGCGGTATGTAGGCTGTTCTTTATTGTACTGGTCCAAAAATGCCTGCAGGGCAGACTTCACAGCCTCTTCGTCCAGCCCTTTTGCTGCGACAACATCCTGGTCCGGATAAATTCTTGCAGTAAGACCATTATCCTCCCCTGTCACAATTATCTCGCCTACCAGCGCATTTAATGCCAGCTTATTTTCAATTTCCTCCGGAGAAATATTTTCCCCGTTTGAAAGAATAATCAGATTCTTCACACGGCCATTGATAAACAGGAAACCGTCTTCGTCCATATAACCCTTGTCCCCTGTATGAAGCCATCCATCCTGCAGCGTCTTTGCAGTTTCCTCCGGCATTTTATAATATCCCTTCATAACGCTGCTGCCTTTTACAAGTATTTCTCCGTTTTCAAACCGGATACTGGCGTTTGAAAGAGGCTTTCCGACAGATCCCGTCTTGTTCATTTCCTCCGTATTGGAACTGATGACAGGAGAACACTCTGACATGCCATATCCTTCCAGCACTTTTACACCATATTCTGCAAACCTCTCGATATAGAACGGATCCAGATGGGCGCCGCCGGTAAAGATAATATCCAGATTCCCACCAAATACCTGGTCCGCCACCGCCTTTTTCGGAATGGAAGCATCCACGCTGGCAAGCCGCTTGTCAATCGTCTCAATCATCAGGGGAACCATAAGCATGACTTCCGGCTTAAAAATGCTCATGTTTCTTACCATATGAAGAAGAGAATCATTGATGCAGACAGTCGCACCCAGCGAAAAGCCCTTAAGCCAGTCCATCACCAGACAGTATGCATGATGAATCGGGAGCACGCTTAAAAGGGTAGTTCCAGGATCTGCGGTATAATCCACGGAAATAACATTTTCCGCCAGATTGCCCTGGGTAAGCATGACGCCCTTGCTCTTTCCTGTTGTACCCGATGTAAAAATAATAGTTGCCACATCGTTAGGATCCGGTCTTCTGGCATCATCGCCAGAAGACGCTGCTTTTAATTCAGCAAGAGATTCCACCTTTTGATTCGGAAAATCAAGTGTCTCCTCCTGCAGCATCCAGATTTTTCCAAGCTTTGGACATGAAGCCAGAATCCCCTCCAGAAGCGCCTGGTTCTTTGGACTTAAGAAAAGTGCTTCTGAATCTGAACGGTTCAAAAGGTCAGTCAAATCTTCCAGTGGAAGCCCTGCGTCCAGAGGGACAGCAACTGTATTACCCGTGATGATTCCCAGATAACTCTCAATCCATTCCACTGAGCTTACGCCAATCAGGGCGATATGCTTTCCTGCAAAACCCTCTGCCTGTATTCCTCTTCTGACTGCCACGACATTTTCCATCAGTTCCTTATAGCTTCTCTCAAGGATGTCCTTTTTTTTCAGCCACTTCACAGCTGCAATTTCTGAATATTTACCTGCACTTTCTTCCAGTATGTCACGAATCAGTTTTCCCATATTTTTCTATGCCTCCGCCTGCAATTTTTTCAGCAATTCCAGTGCTTCCCCAACCGTGAGAACTTTCAGTGCATCCTCCTCTTCCAGTTCCACATCGAATGTGTCCTCCAGTTCTCCCAGAAATGACATGAAATCAAGGGAGCTAAAACCCAGATCCTCCCTGAACCTCATATCAGCCGTCATCTCCTCCGGCTTTACCTTACAATACTGCGCTATAATCTTCTTAAATTCCATTTCCTGTGTCATACACAGTCTTTTTCCTTTCTTTCATCTTATTATTTTTCAATCTTTTCCTCTTATACTCTTTCCATAATCTCGCCGATACTCATGTCCGGCTCCGCAATTCCCATGAACAGAATGCGCATCATATAATAATATAACAGCTCCATATCATGTTCCTCCAGATGGGCAGTCTGATAATGATAGGAGAAATTCATTCCTCCGTCTTCCGTATGGGATACGGTTAAATACATCTTCTTCGTGGCCGCGCCATTGGCAAACCATTTTGCATGCTGCGGGATATTTACAAGATGAGGATTGTCCATCTTTACCGGCATAGGCTGGTATGTTAGATAGCAGCTCTCATATGTGGTGTTTTCCGGTGTATTATAACGCTTTCTCATCTCCTCCACAATCAGTGCCGGATCATAATTGCTGTGCATATAAATTTTATTCTGTACGTTCTGGATTTCATAAGCTGCAGAAAGAAAATCCATTTCCGGATCAATCACCGTCCTGCACGGAAACATAATCGTCCTGCTGCCCCCTGATGTCCACTCATCATGGGTGGAGCGTCTGGAAATAAAATTCTGAATCGTGATATCCTGCTGTCCGTCATTTGCCTTTGATAGGTATGTCCTGATTCCAAGCAGTAAAAGATTGGTCATGGACAGCTGGTGGTTCATGCAAAAATCCATCAGGTTTCTGGTTGGTTCCGGCTCCAGCAAATAATCCTTCACTTCCACAAAAAGATTTTTCAGTTCAATGTCTGCCGCCCTTAACTTTTTATTGCCGTGCCGCTTTCTTGCTTCCTCCAGCACGGAAGGTCCCTGAATATCCGAATACAGCGGTTCTCCGAGCGCATCCAGCTGGTCATCCCAGAATTTTTTGTCTTTTGCAAAACGCTTCTCATTGCCAGCTCTTTTCAAGTCCTTTTCCAGAACCATCTCATAATCCGCCAAATCCGCAGGGTATTCAGACTGAAACCGGTAATGGGTATACAACTGCATCAGGTCATTTATCATTACCACCATCCCGCAGGAATCTATAAGCCTGTGGTCCATGTGGATGAAAAACCCATTGTATCCCTCCGGTAGCCTTACCATCGTCACATCACACAATGGAATATCATCTCCGTCAAAGGTCTCATATGCCCACTGCTGCATCAGATTGTCTGCTTCAGCCATAGACATGCCGGACAAATCCTTTATGGGAATGTCCCTGCTGTCTCTTTCTACAATATACTGCCTGACCTCTCCCTTTGCATCAGGTTTCGTAAACCGCACCCGCATACATCCGTAGCGCTCAATCTCACACTGGATACATTTTTTCAGTAATCCAAAATCCAGCTGTGCCTTTAAAGACGCCACCACACTGACACCTGAAACCTGCTGGGTTTTGTAGTTTAAAATCCACTGGTGATGCATTTTCTGTGCTGCCGTCAAAGGATAATAATCCTGCATTTGCAAATCCTCCCATCTCTTTTATGGCTTTGCTCCATATGTTACCTATGAAGTTATCACATTTCATTTTTGATTTCTACCCACGAAAGGACTTAACAAACAGTTTACCCTAAATTGTCCAAAACTTTACAGTCCCGGTAAATTCTTATCTCTCACACTTTGAAAAAAACTCCAGCAGTTTTTTCCTGTATAATTCCGGAGCGGCATAGGCGCTGCAGAGATGCCTGGCTTCCGGCACTACCACCAGTTCTTTAGACGCCCTGCATACAGAATAGTTATACCTTGAATTTTTTGGATTCACATACGTATCCTCTTCACCATGGAAAAATAAAACCGGCCGTTTATTTTTCTGCAGTGCCCTCGTGGTATCCGCATTCTCCATCCGAAAACCTGCGAACAATCCGCAGAACAGATTCAGCCGAAACAAAAGCAGCCCGATCCAGTGGATATGAAACCAGTTCGCCGCCATATCCTTAATCTGACTTCTCATGGAACGAAATCCGCAGTCAGCAACCAGCCCCCTTACCTCTTTGGGGAGTTTATGTCCTGACGCCATCAGTACAGAAGACGCCCCCATGGATTCCCCGTAGAGATATATGGGCAGTTTTTTCTTATTCTGTTTTGCAATGTAATATGCCCATCTCTGCACGTCATACTGCTCCAGAGCACCAAAGGTAATGTATTCCCCTTCACTCTTCCCGCAGCATCTCTGGTCAATGAACAGCAGACTGCAGTGGTTCTCATGAAGAAAACGCGCCGTATATGCGAAGTCCCCGAAGCCGCTGCCCTTGTATCCATGACACAGAATCACAAACCGCCTGGCATTCTCAGCCGGCAGATAATAAGCATGCAGTTTCAGCCCGTCCCTGCTTGTTATATGGCAGTCCTGCATCTGCTGGCCAATGCACCAGGCTTTCCCCTCCTCATATTCTTTCTCAAATTTATGTCTGGGATGATTAATTTTTGTATGTGTCAGCTCAAACCATTTCTTTTTTTTCTGCGCCTTCTGCCCTTTGCAGCAGACAGCCATTTGAAAAAAAGACCAGCCGGCTGCAAAAAATGCACCGGCTGCCACAGATACCATTCCAGGTATTTTTAACCATTTATCTCTCATTAAAATCCAGCCTCTTTTCCTAACAGATTCTTTCAATTTTTATGTGGAAAACTCACTACTTAATAATCCACAACAACAGCATGAGCGCGATTAATAAAACCTTTCCTTACTTTCGATTACAAGTGAATGATATCGCAACTCCTCAGATTACAGATTGTTCCTCATTCATATCAATTTTTTGATATCATGATACTACTATTCTATCATGGAGTAAAGACTTATTTCCCTTTGAATATTGTGCAGTACAATCCAATAAGGGCTGAGGTGACATCCAAAAACTATTCCTGCCGGAGCATCCGGCTGATATTCCTGTTTGCAAGGTTCTTTTTTACTGCGCGTTTTGTTAAAAGATAACAGCCGCCGAGAACGATAATCGCACCTGCAAAATACCCGGTAACTGTAATCTGCAGCTGGTCATTCATCATAAATGCCAGATACAGACTTACAGGAAATGCAATCATGCAGGATGTTATGACTGCCATGACTGCCAGTGTCATAATCTCTTTTTGGAGCAGTTTTTTCATTAGTTTGTCCTCTGCACCGATACTGCGCATCATGCCGATTTCTTTTTCACGGTTTACAATATTTGTTTTAATGATGCTGTTAATAATCAGTATGCCAAGGACCGAAACCGCAAGAAGAACATAAACCGCAATCGCCCCCATTCCCATCAGCTGTCCCTCCGTGTTATCTGCAAATGCTTTTAAATCCAGAATTGACACTTCATTTCCCAGCATGGAATAAAGTGTTGACTCATCGGCTCCTTCTGTGCAGTCAACCAGAATATCCGTATAATGATAAAGCGATTCTTCATCACCAAGCGCTGCATATATTTTTTCCGCCAGCTTTTCACTGACAATCAGGTATGCACTTTCACCGGCAGAAAACGCAAATCCACCCAGCAGACTGTTTCCATATTCGTCATACAGGATTTTCTTCACGGGAACTGTAAAAGTAACAGCTCTGTCTGTATCCTTTAACCCCGCATATCTGAGTGTCATACTGTCACAGCGGTACCCACTGTCGCCGTAAGAAACCACAACCCCCGCTTCCTCCTCCGGTACGCTGATTTTATTTAATTCCAGAAATTTATCAAACAGATTGTCACTGTACACATACAGATTTGTATCATACCTGTTCCCAAAATCCGGCTCACATGCTACATCATTACTGAATTTCTGCCAGTAGACACTGTTTACCTCCCCATTCTGCTTAAGCTCCATAACCTGTTCAAAAGATATGTATTGATCATCAATAAAATTGGAAGATGCTTCGTAACGTGAAAAATGTCCCCTCATATCCATGGATTTAAAATTAATTGTACCGACAACATTGACAAGAACCATGATAATCACTCCGCACAGTACAAGAATGGAAAACAAAGTACGGGTACGGGATTTGCTTCGTTTTAAGTTCCGGACCGCCATGACAGACAGCAGTTTTTTACCTTTTATGTCTGGTCTTACGGCAAAATTTATTTTTCCTGTTTCCATAAACTGCATCATTTCCACTGGTTCCAGCTTCCAGATTTTCAGGTAAAAAACAAAAAATGCAAGAAAAACCGCAAGGACTGTCAGCGCAGCTGTGAACAAATACGAAAAAATACCGTCCGGATAATCTGCCAGCTCAATATTTAACAGAGTACCAAGAATCGGTCCGCAGACCATCCTGTTCAAAAGATTTCCTGCAAATACACCCAGTACCAGTCCAAAAACTGCATAAAAAGAAGTTTCAGCTCCCATCAGCTTTAACAGATTTTTACTGGAAAGTCCCATGCAGCGCATAATTCCATACTGTCTGATTTTTTCCGTGATACTGCTGTTAATTGTATGATAAACAAACAGGACAAGGCAGAATGAAATCAGTGCGGCAACGCCACCAAAGGCTGATGCCGTATCCTGGTACATCCCCTCCCCTTCAAATCTTTCACTCCTGACCGGATTTGTCCAGATATGGTCTTTGTAAAAATATTTGTCTTTTCCAAACAAGTCCGCAATCTCCATCTGCAGCTCCACATCCTGGTCCACACTCTGTTTATATTTATCAAGCAGCATCGAAATACTGTTTCCGTTTCTGTCATACTGGAAATGGTATTTTTCCACATCCGTAACTGCGGTTTCATAAGTTGTCTGCATATAATAAGTATCCGAATTAACACCGGAATCTGACAAAATGCCGGAGATGCGGTAGGTAATCTCATGTTCTTTATAATCATCATCATGAACTGTCAGCTTCAGGCTTTCCCCTACCAGTTCCTCCGGTGTTTTCCCAAGCATGGCGCAGTACTTCTCCTCCACACAGATTTCCCCGTACTTTTCCGGTTCCTTTCCTGCAATAAATTCCCTTGGGGGAAGTTCTTTCCACGCACCTTCCACACCCTCAATAATAATGGCTGTCATACCGTTTGGCGCTAAGCCGGAAGCATAAGTGGCTTTCTTGTACATCGTATATTCACTGTGGTGTTCTTCCAGCCAGGAGTAAATTTCATCCAGCTCGTCAAAATCAAAATTACGAATCTGAAAATCCGCAGTCGGATAATCCCCTATCATATGCCGGAACTGCAAAAGAACTCGTTCCCCCATCTGGAGCAGGGAAAACATTAATGTCACAGAAAATGCAATTCCCATAATGCTTAAAACCGTGTTCTTTTTGTAACCCTTTATGTAACTGAATGCGAGACTAATAATCCCGTCTTTTTTTGTTTTTTTCATATACTGTTCCACCTTATATTCATTTTAATTTTTTTTTCTGCCTTTTTATTTTTTTATTTTTGATTTCATACACATTAGCCGCCTCCGTAATAAAATCTCTGCTGTGTGTAATAATAATCACAATCCGGTTCTTAAAACCCTTTTTAATACTTTTCTTTATAAGATTTTCAGTTTCAACATCCACGCCAGCCGTCGGTTCATCAATAATTACAACCGGACCTGACTGTATCATAACCCTTGCCAGTCCCATTCTGTGCTTCTGTCCCACTGAAAGATTATGTCCCTCTTCATCTAGCATGGTGTCAAATCCCTCTTCCATTCTTGAAATATCATCTAAAATGGCACAGTTTTCACATGCCTCCCGTAATTTTTCTTCCGGTACATCTGCATCCAGTACAAGATTATTCCGTACCGTATCATGAAAAAGAACCGGTTCCTGCGGAACCCATGAAACAAAATACTGCATCTGTCCTTTATCCAAAATATCATGAATATCCATATTATCAAATAAAATCGTACCTTTTTTGACTGGCTGGATTCCCATTAAAAGTTTAACCAGTGTGGATTTCCCAATACCACTTTTCCCTGTAATATAATTAATCCTCTTCCTGCTAAAAACAGTACTTGTATGTTCCAGTACGCTGTTTCCATTTTCGTATTGAAAAGAAACATCTCTGACCTGGATTTTATTTACTTTTACTTTATCCTTTATCACTTTACGTGCTTCTTTTAATGGTTTTAATTTCTGTAAAATTTCAAATATCGTTTCAATCGAATCCCTTTCACTGTTATACTGGGCAGGAATATCACATAATTCATAAATCGGTGTGCTCAGCATAGAGGAATAACTGAGAAATGAAATCAGTATACCAACTGTCATCCTATGAGTAATCACAAAATAACCGCCAACCAGTAAAACCAGACACGTCATCAGTAAATCCAGTATTGTAGATATAATACCCATCCCCTGAAAAAGCCTGTTGTTCTTTCTGCCCATCCTATAGGAATCATCAACTGCCTGATTATACCGTTTTAATACATAACCATCTGCCTTTATCACCGGTATCTCTGATATGTGGTATGCAATTTCATTAAGCCTTTCCGCTACTGAAATAAATGTTCCCCTTACCTCAGCGCTGTTTTCTGCCAAACGGGTATGAAAGCGTCTTTTAAGCAAAACAATGACAATCTGCAGAACCACAACCAGTATCCCCAGAAAAAACTGAAGCCGAAACACCAGAAACACCGCTGTGAACATCTGGATTACTGCAAGTATTATATTTTGTATATTTCCGGACAGCAGCCTTATAAATTTCCCTGCATCATCCCTGATAATTGATGTGATTTTCCCACTTGACATGCCATTTAATTCTGTTCTGTTACAAATCAGAAAAAATGTTATTAAATCATTTTTTACATCTTTTTCCACCCGGTACTGGTATTTCAAGTTTATAACAGAAACCAGATAAGATACAGCTTCCCTGAATATGCCAAGAAGAAAATATCCCATAACACTGACCAGCAGCAATACCTGATTTCTGTTTCCAATTGCACTGTCAATAATCACGGCATTTAATAAAGGTCCTGCATACATTGAAGCCGTAGACAGTAAGGACAAGGCTCCCAGAGCAATATTGTATTTTATATGGCGTCTGCAATAAAACCACAATATCCGGAATTTCCGGCGAGTGTTTTCTTTCATACATATTTCCCCAGATAATCTGCCAGTGCATACACAGATATAAAGTCAAAATAATGCATTTTCTCAGGAACCACAGGCATATCCAGTCTGTTTATAATTTCAGGAATCAGCCATGCAAATTCATCTGTATCTCGTGCAATCCTGCTAAAATAACAGTCGCTTTCATCACCGGACAGATGGTATCCCATCTGTTTCAGCACATCAGAAATCCTTTTATACATCTGTTTATCCTGCAGATCCACTCTGTACTCCCCATGTTCAACCTGTTCCAGCATATTTCCTTTCTTACACGGAAACCTATCCTGAAACATTTTCTGTATCTGTTCGTATGATTTCATTCCTTCATTACACTGTTCTGATACCATGGCAGCAACCACTGCCGCCGCCTTGCTTGTACCACTGAAAACTGTTCTTATTTCTTTCCCCAGCTTAACAAATTCAGGCGTTACATCTCCCAGAAGCTGAATCCCTTCTTTTTCATACCAGCACACTGCAGACTGGCGGTCTGCCATTCTGCCCACACCGATTACATCATCCAGTACTGCCGGAAAAGAATAATCACCTGAATTTGACGCTGACGCAATCAAAATACTTCCTCTTTCCCTCAATTCATGGCACAGTTTACGTATCCTTTCAAACGTCTTATCATTCTGTATTACCAGACACATTAAAATCACATCCACCCTATGATGCAATAAATCCTCCAGTGCTGCAGTCACTGCCATGGAGCAGGAAGTTTCCTTCGTATTCATGACATCATAAATTTCATATTCCTTTGTATCAGAACTGTATTTTTCAACTATTCCAACAACCTTTGTTCCATGCCGGATTCCCTGCTCCGGTTTATGGTTCACATAATGGTAATGGCAGTTAATATGCATACCATTTTCTGCTGTTTCTTTGTCAATCCCGTCATCAATAACTGCAATTTTCATATTTCTCCTTTTAAGTATACCTTGACATTTTATGTAATACCCTTCTCACAGCTAAATATGTCATAATAAAACAGCCTCCTAACATTATAAGTGCACCTACCCAGTACCCGGTAACAACCAGCCGGAATTTGTCAAACCGAAAAAAGAAATTGATAACCAGGCTGACAGGGACTGCCACTTTGCATGCCTGCAAAAATGTTTTTCCCGCCATCTGCATGATTTCCTTTCCTGCCTCCTTTATTTCCTCAACAGTTTTTTGTATATCCTCTTTTTCACCAGTTACAATATTTGTCCGTACAATAATCTGAATGATATAAAAACTTGCCAGTACCAGCAGACCCAAAATCCCCCAAATGGCGGTCTTGGCAACCTGCCAAAGTCGCTCAATGTCATAACTGCCACCCTCCACATCAACAACAGTCACATCATTAAGCAGCATCTGCACAATACTTTTTCCAACCAGTCCATTGCAATCCACAAGAACATCTGTATAACTGTTCAGTAAACCCTCATCCCCCATCTTTGCTGCTATCTTTCCTGCCAGTTTTTCATTGACAATTAGATCCGCATGGTTAGAGGGTGAATAAACGTATCCTCCCAGTAGTCCGGTCTGATCCGCATCATATAAAATTTCATTAACACGAATTTTAAACTTTTTACCATATGACTTCTGACCTTCATATACCAGTGTCATATCATTGCACTGGTATTCTTCATTATCAAACGAAACCACAATGGCAATCTCATCATTTTTAACATCCAGTCCTGTGATATTGTTTAGTTCCATCATCTTTTCCAGCAAAATGTCATTGAATATAGTTAGTCTTGTATAATATCTGTTTTTCCAGTCCGGTTTGCATTTTATCTCCGTACATAACCGCTGGCAGTAAACAGCCTGCACGCCATCCCGGTTTTGCAGCTCTCTGACATTTTCCGCAGCAATGTATTTACCATTTACGGTATCAGAATATGCTTCATATTTTGCAATATGCCCCTTGGTTAGTACCATGGAGAATTGTTCCATACCTATTATGTTTAAGAGCAATATTAAAAAAATAGTACATATTTTTAGCATAGAAAAAAAATTTAGTGTATAGATATCCAAAGTGTTTTTTTGAGATTCTGGCTTCATGCGATTTCTCCCCACATATAAAAAAATCAAAAAATAAGCCTGTCACAGAATAATAAAATTATCTATTTACCAAAGAGAAGTATCTTTTGCCGTTTTTTTCTGAAAACAATAAACCCCAAATATCTTTTTAATTTCTGCCATTTGTTCTTGGGTTTCACTACCATCTGCTTTATATCCCTGGCTTGCAATTCTTCGCCAGTCAGACAAATATTTCCCAAAATATTCTGTGCAATCATCCAAACACCCCTGCAGTTCCACATCAAACTGACCTTTCGGTTCAATTCGATCTCTAATCTTTTTAATCTCCATTCTACTACCTCCTTTATATTCAGTCACACGCTGTGACAGGCTTATCTTTTTGCAACATATAAATCAAATTTTCCAATGCACAGATTGTCGGCGAAGGGGTAAGACAGTCTCCTGTTACCATCTGGTTCATCAGCTTACATCTGGTGGAAACACAATAATCCTCATAAGTACATCCTCTGCAGACAGGATTTTTTCTTTGATTAATTTCCATCAGACTTTCTATTTTTTCATTCCGAATTCCGTTTTTAATATTCCCAATGCAAAACTGGGGATTTCCAACAGCAAATGTACATGGATAAACACATCCGTCCACATCAATACAGCTTTCTGCAATTCCTCCTTTACATGTTCCCTTTTTTCTCATTGGATTATTTTCAAAAAAGATATACTCACATGAAGTATCCTGCATTTTCTCCTCTATTTTATATAGTTGTTTTTTTAGCTTCCCTATATTTTCTTCTGTCCACGAAAGGTCACAAAAATCCGGAGCAGCAACGATATTACCACATCCTAAATTTTTTAGTATTTCAACACCCTCATATAAATATGGTATTGTACTGGAACAAACCGTCATCCGTATCCTTGGCTCAATTCCTGATACAAGTACTTTCTTTAACTGCAAGATTACATCCTTATAGCTCCCATTTCCATTTATATCAATCCTATTTAAATCATGTGCAAACTCCGTACCATCAACACTTACCGACAATTCAAACTGATTTTGTACAATAAAATCCAATATTTCCTGATTTAACAACAGTCCGTTTGTAGTCATGGAATAAAAGACCTTCTGCTCAATCCGGCTCAGGGATTCACATATTTTTTTCATAGTTTCAAACCGCAGTAGCGGCTCACCGCCATGAAAATTCACATTAATAACTCGTTCATTCCTGCTGTTCTTCTGAATAAATCCAATTAAATCATCTATGTAATCTTCCGGAAAATCTGCCTGGGATGTCTTTTCTCCTTCATAACAATACTTACACCTGAGATTGCATTTTCTTGTCAACCATATATTATAAAATTTCATACACCTTCATACTCTTTCCAATACAAGTCAAAATAACACTGGTTTTCTTTACACAATTTCTGATTCCTGCCACTTTCCACAAACCTTCTCACTTCATTCACGCAGCTAAAGCACAAAAGATTTTTATTACAGTCCCTGCATATTTCTACCTGATCTGGAAAAAAGCCTCTGAAATTTTTGTATCCTTTTGTATTTTTAAACTTACAATTCTCAAGATAGTCTTTGAAATCTTCAATTTCACACAAATTTCCCATAGAAAACATATCATCCATTAATACTCCACAAGGAAAAATACTCCCCCCACTGTCAATCTGGAACTCCCTTTTTGCCCCCTGACAAGCAAAAATCTGCGGCTTCGTCCGATATATTTTATTTTTTTCAAAATACTCTTCCATTTTTGTATAATCAAAACATGCTTCTTTTCGCTCTGCTTCCTCATAAATTTCTCTTGCACGCCCACTGTTATCAAGACATCTGAATACAGGTCGAATTTCAAGCTTATCACACAACAGATGAAAATCTTTCTTTAAATGCTTATTTTGTGATGTAACCACCATGGAGGCTGTTATTTTTTTAACTCCTGCATCCTTTAAATTTTCAATCCCTGTCAGACATTTCTGAAAAGTCCCTTTTCCTCTCAAATAACTACAGCTTTCCTCATCAATTCCATCTATGCTGACATCCACAGAGTAAAAATTCTTTTCAATAAAAGCTGCTGTTTTCTTATCAATTAATGTTGCATTTGTCATAAGCATAAGTGAACCGTCATAAAACTTTCTGACACATTGAATAATTTCAAAAAAATCAGATCTTACAAGAGGCTCTCCTCCGGAAATTATAATGGAAAACGGTTGAATCAGTGCTATTTTATACAGGTTATTAATTATATCTTCCGTAGATAAATCAAACTCTTTTCCATTAGCCCCCGCACTTACACAACAATGTCTACACCTTAAATTACAGTCATTTGTAATATCATACGAAATACTCATTACAGAACAGTCCAATTTATCAGTATCTTCATGTTTCCACATTCCCAGCTTATCCAGTTCTTCTGCCAGCCTTCTCATATAATCCCTTGACTCATCATCTTCAATGGACTTAAACAACTCCTGAAAACAAATCTTTTCACGAACTGCTGTTTCAATAATGTCTCTGCATTCATTACTTACAAAAAGTCCTTCCGCATTATTTGTATTGCACATAAGGGATTTTTTCTCACCCGTTAAAAATTTCACACCTTTGTTTAACTGAATCTGTAAACTTTCATTCATTATTTTCTCCTTTTGTATCCTTCAAAAATAACTATAATTACCGTCATATATTATATAGAAAAATATGCCGGATAAAAGCACATCTTTCTTCATCTTCCTCTGAGTCAAACTTTAATCTGTCCTTATTCTTTCATCGTATAAACTATATATCCGCCCAGTACCCGTACATCATCTGTCCCGGTATTTTCCAGATAAAGCTGATAATCACCATCCTCTTTTGCATAGAAAATATGTAACATACCTGCCTCCATATCTATATAACGGATACTTCCATCCGGCTGGCGCAACGCTGCCCTGATACTCTTTCCATTTGTAATTCCCCCGGCATAAAAACGGATAAAATTTCCTTCTTCCAGATGTATAACTGGCATTCCGGTTTTTTCATGGCCCTTTATCTTCCAGTCCATTTCATATATCAGGGTACCTGTACTAAGCAAATCTTCCTGCAGGATGCCTATTTTCACATTTTTCGTATCTGCATATAACACCAGGTGCTCCGCTGCCTCCTTCTGCCCGCAGTCCCGCGGAACCTCCACTGCATGTGCTGCACTCATATTACGGACAGCCTCTGCCCCCTCCATCGAAAATGCATAAACGATATTTGTTCCCACAACAAGAAACAGACCAAGTAATACTGCCAGCAGTTTAGAGCACTTTTTTTGTCTGCTGTTTTTTATCACCTTTTTCATCCGGTCAGAAAGCTGCGATTCCTGTTCCACAAGTGATGATGCCAGTGCCGGGAAAGCCATTGATTTTTCAGCAAAATCAAGAATCGTCCCATAATAGGTTTTCACATGTCCGTATTTCCTGCAGACCTTGTAATCACAGATATATTCCATCCATCTGTCCAGTTCCTTTTTCAACCAGAATACAGCCGGATTTAAAAAATACAGCCCGCATAAAATTTCCGCCAGATTTTTATAAAATAAATCATGACTTTTTACATGCATCAGTTCATGCCGGAAAATTACAAGCAGTTCCTCTTCTGATAATTCCCACGCAGGAAGTAAAATAACAGGGTGAAATACCCGTACGGTTATTGCACCGTTTTCCGTGTAACTGCAACGCACACTTATGTGTTTTTTCTTGAACTTGTATTCTTTTTTTACCTGCTCAAAAACACGCAGGATTTCCCTGTTGCATGGAAACGAATTTTTGGCACAGCGGTCTGATAAAACCAGTCTGTATATATAATAAAGCATTCCTGCTGCCGCACCCATGACCCAGATGACCGCAAAAATATATCCGAGAATTTCCATCCATTTTTCCGGAACATAACCACCTTTGTATACAAACAGATTCGGCTCGTCCTGTTCCCACCATCTGTGTATTTCATGTCCAAAATACAAAAGCCATGCCAGCGTTATTCCTTTTAACAGGGAACCGGTCACTGTAAAATATCCCAGCCGCTCAAATACTTTTCCCGCCAGAACCAAAAATAGCGCCAGAATAGAAAATACAAGAGCCGTTATCCAGAACAGATAAAAAAAATTGGTTATCCAGTTCGTATAGTACACCCAGTCCATGATACCCTCTCCTTTATCCTGTCTGTCCCAGATTTTCGTCCAGCTTTCCGTTTTTCATGGTAAGTATCCGGTCTGCCCTTGCAGCAATCTCTTTATTATGTGTAATCATAATCAGGGTCTGCCCATACTTTTTCAGACTGCTTATCAGCAAATCCAGCACCGCCTCTCCCGTTTCGCTGTCCAGATTTCCTGTCGGCTCGTCCGCCAGCACAATCCGCGGCCGGTTTGCAAGCGCTCTTGCTATTGCCACCCTCTGCTGCTCTCCGCCGGAAAGTTTCGACGGCAGGCTGTCTTTTTTGTCATAAATTTCCAGAGACTTAAGAAGTTCGGTAATATAAACGCTGTCCACCGCCTTTTTGTCAAACTGGATGGGAAGCACTACATTTTCCCAGACGGATAATACCGGAATCAGGTTAAACGACTGGAAAACAAAGCCAAGCAGGCTGCGCCTGTACTGCGACATTACTTTGTCGCTCTGTGATTTACATACCTTTCCGTCTAAAATAATCCTTCCGGAATTTGCCTCATCCAGGCATCCGATGAGATTTAAAAGCGTGCTTTTCCCGGAACCGCTCTGTCCGAGAATCGCTACAAATTCCCCCTCTTCCACCTGCAGGTTCACATCTTTCAGGACTTTATTTTCCACATCCCCGTCCTGATAGGATTTCCATACATTTTCCACTTCCACCATATACATGCTGCCTTCCTCCTTTTTATACGGTTACTCCTCAAGCTCATCCAGCATTTTTCTCATTTTAGAAATCTCATCCTTTGTAATATCCCTGGTTTCCAGTAATGTAGCCATTACCTCCCCGGCACTTCCGCCAAACCAGAAATTGGTGTTATCCTTTATAAACTGTTTTTTATATTCCTCCTCGCTTTTTACGGCATGGATGAATGCAGTTCTGCCAATATGGTAACTGGTTACAAAACCTTTCTCTTCCATATTTTTTAAGAACGTGGCAATGGTTGTTCTTGCATAATCCTTCCCGAACTGCTCTTTTATTCGTTTCAGCAAATCCTGGAATGCAATATCCTCCTTTGCATCCCAGATAGCTTTCATCACATATTTTTCGCTTGCTGTCAGTCCTCTTTCTTTAATATTCATATGCTACCCCACATTTCTATAATTATCGTCATTTACATTCTACTATAACCATAGACATTTTTCAATCCTCAGTTACAATTCACATGCATACTATCCGTTACGGCGTTTTCCCACTATTTTTTCCGAATTTCCCAAAATCCATTTTTCGGAGAACCATGTCTGACCAGGATACCCTGCTCCCTTAAAATTTTTATATTTTTTTCTATTGTCCGTGACGAAACCAGGAGAATCTCTGCCATAGCCTTTGCTGATATTCTGCTGTTCTGCCGAATTAATTCTAATATCTTCCCTTGTATTCCATTCAGTGAAAATATATCTTTCTCCGAATCTTCTCCGAACTTTCTCCGAATCTTCTCCGAACTTTCTCCGAATACTTTTATTGTGTCATTAATAATTCCCCCACTTTCCACCATCAAATTAACATTATTCTGGCGAGGCATTAATAACTGATTACGATAAAGATTTACACGGAACATATCATCAAATACCTGAATTGACGGAACCGGAAGTCCATATGACTCTGCTGCATCCATAATCCTCTTAATACCGGTTCCCCATGACTCAACAAGCCCCATCTGGCTGAATACATTTGCAATTACCCTATTCCGTAGTTTGGAATGTCCGTTCATTATCTCCTCATAAGTAAGTCCGTTATACAACCCTCCCGGAGATGTCACTTCCAGCCGGTCATCATAAACAGCCACCTGCACGCAGGAAGAATCATACAGATTGCGGTGGCAGTGGGCATTGATGATCATTTCACGAATTGCCTCAACCGGCAGTTCATAGGACTCTTTTCTGACCAGTCCCTCAATTGTCGCGCCTAACCGGATATTTCTTAATACAAAAGCCGTTGCCTCCTCAATCTGTTCATAAACCGGTCCTGTGAATTCACGCTTATCAAGAAAAACCGTTCTCTTAGTTCCCTTAAACACAGCACACTGGGTTTTGGAAAAAGGAAAATAATCCGATGTCAGCAAAACAAAAGCATTGGATGCAAGAAGAGAATCCTCTCCGTTTTTCAACAGTTTCCAGTTCACAAGCTGTGCATCCGTTACCTCCCACTTTTGTAAACCGGCTTCTTTACGATATTTCATAATATCCATACAAAGTTTCTCTTTTGCTTCCCTGCTAACTTCAAATCCAATACAGGTTAATTCATCCCATGAAATATGTGCTCCTTCCATTTCCAGTTCCTTAATTTTTTCAGAATGCGCCGGTCTGGTAGTTCCTGCAACACGAATAAATGTGCCATTTTCTTTTCCTTTAGACTTCAGATAATATGGTCTGTTTGGTCCCGGCGTAACTGTAACAACAATAACCGTCTTATTATCTACTGTCTGCAACTCTATATTGGGCACAATCTGCGGCATGCAGGAATCAGATACTGCATTTGCAATACTGTCCATTATTTTAAAGGCCTCGTCATTATCAACACCAACCACTTTTCTTGAAACATCATCAACGCCCACAATCAGCTGTCCGCCCTGTGTATTGGCAAAAGCAACAATGGTTTTTGTATATTTTTCTGAAATATCGGGAAGCTTCACCTTAAACTCAACATTTCTGGATTCCCCACGAATAATTTCATCAATCCTCATTCTGCCCTTCCCTCCATACAAAATACTGCCCATGTTTCTTTCATTAATAATATTCCATGTCGTCAATCTTTGATTGACGACACTATATGCGCGATGCCCTTCCGCGCAGTAGAATAAGCGTTCTTTGCTTATTATAACACAAATAACAGAATAAAAAAGTTCATTTCACCTTTTCAAAAATCTATACAAAATCCATTCCCAATGCACAAAAAAACGATGCATACAAAACTGCATCGTTTTTTAAACCAGTCTTAATTCTGTTTTATCTATATCTCATGAATAAACAGCCCGCTCCTTAACTTCGGCTCAAACCATGTGGATTTTGGCGGCATAAGAAGTCCTGCATCTGCCACTGCAAAAAGCTCCTGGATGGAGGTCGGATACATGGCAAACGCGGCTGCAGAATCCGTATGGCAGCGGCGTTCCAGTTCCTTCATTCCCCTGATACCGCCGACAAAATCAATCCGGCTGTCCGTCTTCGGATCGCCGATTCCAAGCACCGGCGCAAGAAGCAGGTTCTGAAGCACGGATACATCCAGCCCTTCCACCGGGTCATCCGGCACATCCTGCTTTTTCATGCTGCACAGATACCATCTGTCAGCAAGGAACATGGAAAAATCACCTTTCTTCTTAGGTCGGACCACATCTTCGTTCTCTCCTGATGCTTCAATACATCCATCCAGAAGAAGTGTCACATCAAACAGCTCCTTCATTTTTGAAAGAAACGTTTCCGTATCCATCCCGTTTAAATCCATGACAACGCGGTTGTAATCTAAAATCATCAGTTCCTCATCAGGAAACAGCACGGAAAGAAAATAATTAAACTCTTCCTCCCCGGTATAGTCCGGATGTTCTTTTCTGCGCTTAAATCCAACCTTTACCGCAGAAGCTGCGCGGTGGTGCCCGTCAGCAATATAAATTTCTCCGATAGCAGAAAATGCATTTTGGACAGATACAACATCTTCCTCCCCGTCAATCACGAATACGCGGTGCCTGATTCCGTCATCAGAAACAAAATCATAAAGCGGCGCATTCTTTTTTGTCCGCTCTACCACCTCATTAATTACCGTATTGGCGCGGTAGGCAAGGAAAATCGGACCTGTCTGCGCACTGCAGGTATCCACATGGCGGATTCTGTCTTCTTCCTTGTCAGCCCTTGTATTCTCATGCTTTTTAATAATATTGTCCGCATAATCATCAATGCCTGCAGTCGCCACAATCCCGGTCTGGGTTCTGCCATCCATCGTCAGTTCATATATGTAATAACACTCCCTGTCATCCCGTATAAAGGAACCGTCTGCAATCCACTCCTGCAGCATATCATGTGCCTTCTGGTATACCCTGGCATCATAAGTGTCCACGTCATCTGCAAACTGTGTTTCCGCACGGTCTATGGCAAGAAATGATTTCGGATTTTTTGCCACCACTTCCTTTGCCTCTGTGCGGTTATATACATCATATGGCAGTGCCGCAATCACAGATGCCATTTTCTCTTCCGGTCTTACACAAACAAATGGTTTAATATTAGCCATTGTATTTACTCCTCTGCTTATTTTACAATGTCTTCAATCTCTGATTGATGACGCGATATGCGTGCTGTTCTTTGCACGCAGTCAAATAAGCACATAGTGCTTATTTGACAACACGCACACGAATCACGCCATCCAGTGAACGGAGTTTTTCCACTACTTCATCCGTCAGAGGGGAATCCACATCCATCAGTGCATATGCAAAATCGCCTTTTGCCTTGTTTGTCATATCTGCCACATTAATATCCGCTTCTCCGAGAATGGTTGTGTACTTTCCAATCATACCCTTGATATTTTTATGCATGATTGCAAGACGTCCCTGTGTCGTGCAGGCTGCCATGTTGCAGTCCGGATAATTTACAGAATGAACAATATTTCCGTTTTCCAGATAATCGCGGATTTCACGGACTGCCATAATTGCGCAGTTATCCTCTGACTCAGCCGTGGATGCTCCCAGATGCGGCGTCACAATGCATCCCTTTGCACCAACAGTTGTAGTATTCGGGAAATCAGAAACATATTTCTTTACTTTTCCGGCAGCAAGCGCATCCACCATCGCCTCTTCGTCCACCAGCAAATCCCTTGCAAAATTAAGGACGATCGCCGTCGGCTTCATCATGGCAATTGCATCCGCATTAATCATCTTTCTGGTGGAATCCAGAAGAGGTACATGGATGGTGATAAAATCACATTCCCTGTAAATATCCTCCACATTGCTGATATGCTTGACACTTCTGGATAAATTCCATGCAGCGCTTACGGAAATATAAGGATCATAGCCATATACCTCCATTCCCATATGGGTGGCCGCATTTGCAACAAGCACACCGATTGCACCAAGGCCGATGACTCCAAGCTTCTTTCCTGAAATCTCAGTTCCTGCAAAATTCTTCTTCTGCTTCTCTGCAGACTTTGCAATATTTTCATCATTCTGGTTGTCAAGACACCAGTCAATTCCGCCTACGATATCGCGGGATGCATAAAGCATTCCTGCAAAAACCAGCTCCTTGACACCATTGGCATTTGCTCCCGGTGTATTAAATACCACGATACCTTTCTCTGCGCATTTATCCAACGGGATGTTATTAACTCCCGCGCCCGCGCGTGCCACTGCAAGCAGTGACTCCGGAAGCTCCAGGTCATGCATGGCAGCGCTTCTTACCAGCGCCGCATCCGCATCCTTTAAGTCATCTACTTTGGTATAATCGCCGGAAAACAGATTTAAACCTACTCCTGCGATTGGATTTAAACAATTATATTTATACATTTTTCTTTCCTCTTTCCCTGAACTGAATTACTTATTTTCTTCTTCAAATTTCTTCATGAATTCCACCAGTTTCTCAACGCCTTCCTTTGGCATCGCATTGTAAATGGAGGCTCTCATACCACCGACGGTACGGTGTCCTTTCAGATTTACAAACCCGGCTGCAGTTGCTTCTTTTACAAATTTTGCATCCAGCTCTTCATTTCCGGTCACAAACGGAACATTCATCAGGGAACGGTCTTCTTTGCGGACTGTACCTTTAAACAGACTGCTTTCATCCAGATAATCATAAAGAATCTTTGCTTTCTCCTCATTATGCTTCTTCATGGCTTCCAGACCACCCATCTTTTTCAGCCATTTGAATACCTTGCCGCAGATATAAATACCATAACATGGCGGTGTATTGTAAAGGCTGTCATTATCCGCCTGTGTCTTCCATTTTAACATGGTCGGCGTGCCAGGAAGTACATCATCGCTGATTAAATCCTCACGGACAATTACAATTACAACACCTGCCGGTCCAATATTTTTCTGTACCCCGCCGTAAATGACTCCGTACTTTGTCACATCCACCGGCTCTGATAAAAAGCAGGAAGAAACATCGGATACTAAAAGCTTTCCCTTTGTGTCAGGCAGCGTTTTATATTTTGTTCCATAAATTGTATTATTTTCACAGATATAAACATAATCCAGATCATCTGCAATATCCAGGTTGGAACAGTCCGGAATATAAGAAAATGTCTCATCTGCAGAAGATGCAAGCTCCACTGCTTCCCCGTAAAGCTTTGCCTCCTGGAACGCTTTCTTTGCCCACTGTCCGGTAATAATATAACCTGCCTTTTTGTTTTTCATCAGGTTCATCGGAACTGCTGCAAACTGCTGTGATGCACCGCCCTGTAAAAACAGGACCTTGTAATTATCCGGAATATTCATTAAATCCCTTAAATCTTTTTCTGCATCCTTGATAATCTCATCATACACTTTGGAGCGGTGGCTCATCTCCATAACGGACATACCGCTTCCTTTGTAATCCAGCATCTCATCTGCTGCTTCCTTAAGTACCTCTTCCGGCAGCACTGCCGGACCAGCTGAAAAATTATAAACTCTGCTCATTTTTTTACCATACCGCAGGTATACTGTAATTTATGCCATGCAGCACTCTTTTCATGTACTGCAGACACAGGTGAAACCTGAAAATCCCTGCGGCTTATCCTTTCTTAAAATGTTATATGATGCCTCAATATGATGTATGAAAAGTTATTTCATGTCACCACCGTCAAAACATTCATTTATCGGCGCTCCCGGTGCAACCATCGGCCACACTTTGTCATCCGAATCCACAACTGCATCAATGACAAATAATTTCCGGCTCATAAGGGCTTCCTGCAGGGCCGCATCAAACTCTTCCCTTGTTGTTACCCTTCTTGCCTCTGCTCCCATGGCTTCTGCAATCTTCACATAATCCACACCGTCATCCAGAACGGTTGCCGAGTAATGCTCCTCATAAAACAGTGTCTGCCACTGGCGGACCATGCCAAGCACATGGTTATTAACAATTATTTCAACCAGCGGAAGCTTCTCCCTTGCCGCTGTCGCAAGCTCATTCATATTCATGCGGAAACATCCGTCCCCGGCAATATTGATAACCTGTTTATCCACTGCCGTCTGTGCACCGATTGCTGCCCCAAGTCCATATCCCATGGTACCAAGACCTCCGGAAGTCAGCAGTGCGCGCGGATGACGGTATTTAAAATACTGTGCCGCCCACATCTGGTGCTGTCCTACCTCTGTTACAATAATGGCATCCTCTGCAAGCTCATAAATCTTTTCAATCATATACGGACCGCTTAAACCGACAGGCGGGTATGTCATCGGATACCGCTTCTGGTATTCTGCAATATGGGCGAGCCATTCACTGTGGTTCTGCTGCCCCAGTTCATAATTAATTTTTTCCAGCACATAACGGACATCTCCGGTAATACTGTGATTTACAATAATATTTTTATTAATCTCAACCGGGTCTATGTCAATCTGCAGGATTTTTGCCTGTCTGGCAAAACGTTTTGGATTTCCAAGCACGCGGTCTGAAAAACGCACGCCAATGGCGACCAGAAGGTCGCATTCACTGACACCCAGATTGGAGGTTTTCGTACCATGCATACCAAGCATACCGGTATAATTTTCCGAAGTCCCATCATATGCGCCTTTTCCCATCAGGGTATCACAGACCGGGGCGTCAACAAGCGAAACAAATTTTTTAAGCTCTTCCTCGGCACCGGACAGTGTTGCGCCGCCACCCACAAAGATATACGGCTTTTTTGCCTTTTCTATCATATGCAGCGCCCGGTTGATATCTTCCTCAGAAAATGTGGAATCATCCGGCTGCGGAATCACCGGTTCCTTTTTCTGGTAATCGGTTCTGTTTGCGGTCACATCTTTTGTTATGTCCACAAGTACTGGTCCCGGACGTCCTTTTCTGGCAATATAAAACGCCCTCCGGATGGTATCGGCAAGCTTTGTAACATCCTTTACGATAAAACTGTATTTTGTTATCGGTGTGGTAATGCCTGCAATATCTATTTCCTGAAAACTGTCCTTTCCAAGAAGTGCTGTTGTAACGTTACATGTAACCGCCACAACCGGAATGGAATCCATATACGCAGTGGCAATACCAGTAACCAGATTTGTCGCGCCGGGTCCCGATGTTGCCATACAGACTCCGACTTTACCAGTGCTTCTGGCATATCCGTCCGCTGCATGGGACGCCCCCTGCTCATGGGAGGTCAGTACATGCCGGATTTCCGGATGCTTATATAATTCATCATAAACATTCAGAATCGCCCCGCCCGGATACCCGAACACAGTATCCACGCCCTGCTCTTTTAAACATTCTATGATTATCTGTGATCCTGTTAACTGCATTTTCCTCACCTTTTTACATATTGTAATGTCCCTGGCAGAATACAATCCGCCATAACGGAATGTTAACTTTAAATTTCAAGAATTGCCCCTCTGTTCCCTGAAGTCACAAGTGAAGCATATCTCTTTAAATATCCGGTAGTAACTTTCGGCTCCTTTGGCTGCCACTTTGCCTTTCTCTCTGCAAGCACGTCAGGTGCCACATCAAGTTCAAGCGTCATTTCCGGAATATTTATTTTAATGATATCGCCTTCTTCCACAAGCGCGATCGGACCGCCGACTGCTGCCTCCGGTGAAACATGACCGATGGACGCGCCGCGTGATGCACCGGAAAAACGTCCGTCTGTAATCAGTGCAACGGAGCTTCCCAGTCCCATGCCTGCAATCGCGGAAGTCGGATTTAACATCTCGCGCATTCCCGGACCGCCCTTTGGTCCCTCATAACGGATTACCACAACATCCCCTGCCACAATCTTTCCGCCCTTGATTGCTGCAATCGCATCCTCTTCACAGTCAAAGACCCTTGCAGGACCTTCATGAACCATCATTTCTTCCACAACTGCCGAACGTTTCACCACGGAACCATCCGGAGCAAGGTTTCCCTTAAGAACCGCAAGCCCGCCTGTCTTGCTGTACGGATGATCCAGCGGACGGATCACTTCCGGATTACGGTTTACAGCATTTGCAATATTTTCCCCGATAGTCTTTCCGGTTACGGTCATGCAGTCGGTGTTTAAAAGCCCGATTTCCGAAAGCTCCTTCATCACTGCATAGACACCGCCCGCCTCATTTAAATCTTCCATATAAGTAGGACCTGCCGGGGCAAGGTGGCAGAGATTCGGAGTCTTTTCACTGACCGGATTTGCAATGCTGATATCAAAATCAAAACCAATCTCATGGGCAATTGCCGGAAGATGCAGCATGGAATTTGTTGAACAGCCAAGCGCCATATCAACGGTCAGTGCATTCATGATAGCATCCTTTGTCATAATATCCCTTGCACGGATATTTTTATGTAACATATCCATTACGGCCATTCCGGCATGCTTTGCAAGCTGGATTCGTTCGGAATAAACTGCAGGAATTGTACCGTTTCCGCGAAGCCCCATACCAAGCGCTTCCGTCAGGCAGTTCATGGAATTAGCAGTATACATGCCGGAGCAGGAACCGCAGGTCGGACATACCTTATTTTCAAATTCAGTCACATCCTCTTCTGTCATGCTTCCCGCCGCATAGGAACCCACAGCTTCAAACATGGAGGAAAGGCTTCTCTTTTCCCCTTTCACATGTCCTGCCAGCATCGGACCTCCCGATACAAATACGGTAGGCAGATTCAGTCTTGCTGCTGCCATCAGAAGTCCCGGTACATTTTTATCACAGTTTGGAACCATCACCAGGGCATCAAACTGGTGGGCAATCGCCATACACTCAGTGGAATCTGCAATCAGATCCCTTGTCACAAGCGAATACTTCATTCCAATATGTCCCATGGCAATTCCGTCACACACTGCAATCGCAGGAAATACCACAGGCACACCGCCTGCCTCCGCAACACCAAGCTTAACTGCATCTACAATCTTATCAATATTCATATGTCCCGGTACGATTTCGTTGTAGGAACTAACGATACCCACCATCGGCTTTTTAAATTCCTCTGCGGTAAATCCCAGCGCATGAAACAAACTTCTTGCCGGTGCCTGCTGCATACCGGCCCTTGCATTATCACTCTGCATTATCATCGTCTCCTTTTTGTATTATGTATTAAAAAAGCTCTTTTTCTATACCCTGTCAGCAATGAGACTGCCCATCTCTTTCGTGCCGACCTGCACAATCTTATTACCAACCGCATTCTTAAATTCTTCCGTACACATTCCAGCTGCCTGCGTATGTTCGTTATGTTCCCTGGAATCCTGCGGCATAATGTCAATTGTCCGAAAACCTTCCTTTAGAACAAGCTTTACCGCATTTTCAATGGCATCCGCCTCTTTATCCAGGTCAAAGGAATAACGGAGCATCATTGCAGCGCTTAAAATAGTCGCAATCGGATTTGCAATTCCTTTTCCGGCAATATCCGGCGCAGAACCGCCGCTTGGCTCATACAGTCCAAATTTCGTGTCATTTAAACTGGCTGAGGCCAGCATTCCAATGGAGCCTGTCACCATGGATGCCTCGTCAGATAAAATATCGCCAAACATGTTTTCCGTCAGAATCACATCAAACTGTTTCGGGTCCTTTACAAGCTGCATGGCACAGTTGTCAACCAGCATATGCTCATATGTAACTTCCGGATAATCCGCTGCCACTTCCTCAACAATCTTTCTCCACAGACGGGAAGAATCCAGTACATTTGCCTTATCAACGGAAGTTACCTTTTTCCTGCGCTTCATGGCAATATCAAAACCGCGCTTTGCAATACGCCGGATTTCATTTTCATTATAGGAAAGCGTATCCACGGCTGTCATTACACCGTCCACGTCTTTCGTTTCACGCGCCCCGAAATACAGACCTCCAGTCAGCTCACGCATAATCATCATATCAAATCCGCTTCCAATAATATCATCCCTGAGCGGACATGCTGCTTTTAATTCCTCATATAAGTACGCAGGACGAAGGTTCGCAAATAAATTTAAAGACTTGCGAAGCTTTAACAGTCCTGCTTCCGGTCTTAATTCCGGCGAAAGCTTATACCACGGGGAAGTGGATGTATTTCCCCCGATCGAACCCATCAGCACCGCATCGCTTGCCTGTGCCGCTGCAATCGCCTCATCCGTCAGCGGTACCCCGGTCGCATCAATGGAACAGCCTCCCATAAGAATCTCTGTATATAAAAATTCGTGTCCGTACTTTTTCCCGACACGGTCCAGTACTTTTTTTGCCTCTGCAACAATCTCCGGACCAATTCCGTCCCCGGAAATCACGCCAACATGATATGTCATGGTTACCTCCTTTTTGCTGCATATCCGTTTTTCAGATAAACCGGACATGATTCACATACCTACTATCATATATGATGAATGCCAATTTTTCAAGAGTTACCTATGAAAAAATGGACAAGGGAAGCCACTCCCATGGCTTCCCCCCTTCACTGTTCATTTAATTTGATGCAGATTCCGGCTTCTCAACCTCTGCAATTGCCGCCTTCTGCATTGGTATACGGCAGTTTCTGTTATTTCCAAATTCAACGATTACTGTATCTTCAACAATATCAATAACTGTTCCATAAAATCCGGAAGTTGTAAGAACGGTATCCCCAACCGCAACCTCTGAAAGCATAAGCTCCTTTCTTTTCTGGTCTTTCTTCTGCGGGCGGATCATCATAAAATACAACAGCGCGAACATGATTACCAGCCAGATAATCATTCCAAACGTGCTTCCTGCCCCGGCGGCTGCGGCGTTTCCTGAGCCACCCTCTAACAAAACTGAATACATCCGTTTATCCTCCTAAATAAATACTAAAATGTATTCTACACAACTTCGTCTTTCAGGGCAAGCTTTTTTCGCGTATTTAAGACATTTTTTATAACAGTCCAGCTGTCACCTGCCGGATATGCCTGTCATTTCTGCTCCATACCGCAGAGCTTTTCTTTTTTATAAGAAGCAAAAATACCATAATCCAGTGCATCCCTGATTTCTTCCATCATCGTATTGTAAAAATACAGATTATGCAGAACACAAAGACGCATTCCCAGCATTTCCTTTGCTTTTAACAGATGGCGGATATACGCCCGGCTGTAGGTGCGGCAGGCTTCACACTGACATCCCTCCTCAATGGGACGCATGTCACGTTCAAATTTCTGGTTAAACAGGTTTAACTTTCCCTGGTTTGTGTATACGTGTCCATGCCGTCCGTTTCGGCTTGGATACACGCAGTCAAAAAAGTCCACCCCGCGCTCCACAGCCTCTAAAATATTGGCAGGCGTACCCACACCCATCAGGTAGGTTGGTTTGTCAGACGGCAGATGCGGAACAGTTTCATCCAGTATATGGTACATTTCCTCATGGGTTTCCCCGACTGCCAGTCCTCCAACCGCATACCCGTCCAGCTCCATCTCTGCAATCCGCTTTGCGTGCTCCACACGGATATCCGCAAAAACTGCACCCTGGTTGATACCGAACAAAAGCTGCTCTTTATTGATCGTATCTTCCCTCTGGTTTAATTCAGCCATTTTCTCCTTGCAGCGCATAAGCCAACGCGTCGTGCGGTTTACGGAGTCCTCCACATATCCCCTGTCGGAAAGTGCGTTTGGGCACTCATCAAATGCCATTGCAATTGTGGAACCAAGGTTGGACTGGATCTGCATGCTCTCCTCCGGCCCCATAAAAATTTTTGCACCGTCAATATGGGAATGGAAATACACCCCCTCCTCCTTAATCTTCCGGAGTCCTGCAAGTGAAAACACCTGGAATCCCCCGGAATCCGTAAGAATCGGTCTGTCCCACACCATAAATTTATGCAGGCCGCCAAGCTCCCTGATCAGCGTATCCCCCGGACGAACATGCAGGTGGTAAGTATTGGACAGCTGTACCTGACAGTGTACCTCCTTTAAGTCCTGTGTGGACACGGCTCCCTTGATGGCTCCCGCCGTTCCCACATTCATAAACACAGGCGTCTGGATATCACCATGCACGGTATGGAAAATCCCCCGCTTGGCGCGTCCTTCCCGCTTTAACAACTCATATACTGCCATTTTTTCTTTCCTTTATTTTTTTATTTTTCGTATCAGTATGCCATTTGACAGCAGTGTGGAATCAATATAATGGCGCTCTAAAAGAATTTCCCCCTGCGGAGGTACTTCCACGTCCTCTTCACAACAGTTAATAATCACTTCCACATAACAGTCTTTCCAGTCTACTTTCTGGAACTGGATTACCCTTCCATACTTTGAATACTCATTCGGAAAGTGAAAATTACGACTTTTTAACAACGGCTCCTGTTTACGCAGACGAATCAGAGTGGAAATAATCTGGATCCGCTCCTTATATTTTCCACTTTCAATATCCTCCCACGGCATACAGCGCCTGCAGTCCGGATCATAGCTTCCTTCCATTGCAATCTCCGTGCCGTAAAAAATACACGGACTTCCCGGCATGGCAAATAAAACCGCAAGCTGCGCAAAATACTCATCCAGATTTTTCACATCCGAACGCAGCCGTTTGGTATCATGCGAATCCAGAAGATTAAAAAGCACATCGTTAGTCTGCTGCATATAACTGGTATAACAACGGTTAATGGTAAACTCAAAGTCTTCATTTGTCAGACTCTTGTCAATCCAGAAATCCTTTATGCTTTCCCCAAGCGGATAATTCATGACCGCGTCAAATTCATCCCCACGGAGCCACGGAAGTGCATTATGCCAGATTTCTCCCAGAATGTAAATATCCGGGTTGATTTCCTTGATTCTTGTATGCAGTTCCTTGCAGAACACATGCGATACTTCATTTGCCACATCCAGGCGCAGACCGTCAATTCCATACTTCTCCACCCATCCGGCGCAGATGTCCACAAAATATTTACGGACCTTCGGATTGCTCGTATTAAGCTTCGGCATATTATCATAAAAGGCAAAGGTGTAAAGCTCCCCTTTTCTGGCAGCTCCCCCTTCCCAGTCAATCGGCCAGCGGTTAATCATAAACCAGTCATAATATTCGGATTCCGGTCCTTTGGAAAGCACATCCTGCCACGGCTTAAAATAATACCCGCAGTGGTTAAACACACCATCCAGCATCACGCGGATTCCGCGGCTGTGCGCTTCATTTACCAGTTTTTTAAAGGTTTCTTCATCCCCAAAACGCGGGTCAAGCTTTGTATAATCAGTGGTGTCGTATTTATGGTTGGACGGCGATTCATTGACCGGCGTAAGGTACAGTCCGTTAATTCCCAGCTCTTGCAGATAATCCAGCTTCTGGATGATTCCGGCAAAGTCCCCTCCAAAGCACTCTTCATTACGTACGCTTCCCTGGTTCCTCCATGGCACTGCATCCTCCGGATCCAGGGAATGGTCACCGTTACAGAACCTGTCCGGAAAAATCTGGTACCACACGGTATCATTTACCCACTCCGGCGTGCGGAAAACATCGCAGGGATTCATCCACGGAAACACAAAACACTGGCGGCTCCTGCCCTCCAGGTTCATCTGTTCACTGCTGACAAATCCATCCTCAAAATAGTACCAGGTTTCTGTTTCAGTCTGAAGCTCAAAATAATATTTCAGACGTTTAAATTCAGGTCTGACAGTGGTTGTCCACCATAACTGGTTTTTTAAACGCTTTTTGAATGGGATATTTTCAGCCTTACCTTCCCAGTTTTCCCCGCCTCCCAGAATTCCGGCGGCAAACGGGTCTCCTTTAATAATATTGACGTACTTTACATCATACCCCGTTTTGATGTTAATAATTAATTCATCATTGTTAAGCGGATAACAGTAATTGTCACTCGCCTGATGATATACTGCATTAAATTCCATAGATTGTTTCTCCCCCTTATACAAATACAAATCCTCTAATAAAAAATATACCATATCTTTCCGGACTATTCAACTTGAGATTCTTACAGTACCTGCCTGTGTACTGAATTTCTTAACTGAAAATCATACCGGTTCCATTTCAAAACATGGTAAATAAGTACTATAGACAGCGATTTTATAATATGGTAGATTCGTGATGTGGCTATTTTAACCTATAGGCACGTATCTTTTTTCACTAACCTACCGGCTCAAAGGAGGCTTTCTCATATGGCATTAACAAATGAAGATTTACAGGCAATTGCAGGTCTTATTCAGCCAGTCAGGGATGATATCCATACCCTGAAAAAAGACCAGGATAAAATGCGGACAGATCTGGAAAACAAAATCGAACAGACAGAGCAGAATCTGAGGGCTGAATTTAAAACCCGGATTGCACAGACAGAACAAACGCTCAGAAGCGAAATCCAGCTCTCCGAACAGAATCTCAGAGATGAATTTTCGTCTCAGATTGTACAGTCTGAACAGAATCTCAGAAATGAATTTTCATCCCAGATTGTACAGTCTGAACAGAATCTCAGAAATGAATTTTCATCCCAGATTGCACAGTCCGAACAGAATCTCAAAAATGAATTTTCGTTTCAGATTACACAGTCTGAACAGAATCTCAAAAATGAATTTTCGTCCCAGATTGCACAGTCTGAACAGAATCTCAGGAATGAATTTTCGTCCCAGATTGCACAGTCCGAACAGAATCTCAGAAATGAATTTACGACTCAGATTACACAGTCTGAGCAAACGATCAAAACTGAACTCAAAACCCAGATTACACAGTCCGAACAAAAGCTCAGGGACGAATTCAAACTGCAAATCCAACAGTCTGAAAAGAAACTGAAGAAAACCATACGCTCAAGTGAAAATCTGATACTGGAAGAAGTATCAAGGGTACACCACTTTCTGGAAAACCACATAACTGACAAAACAAGGCATACTGCATAGAACGCATATCCGCATAAAAAATATGTATAACCTCCTTGACTATTCAGCCTGCAGTTCTCTATAATGGAATATACGATATTACACAGCAGTCTGGGAGGATATTATGGCAGCAGGATCTACATACGGAACATTATTCAAAATAACAACCTGGGGGGAATCCCATGGCAAAGGCATCGGCGTAGTTGTGGATGGCTGTCCTGCGGGACTTGCTCTCTGTGAAGACGACATCCAGTCATTTCTGAACCGGAGAAAACCCGGACAGTCAAAGTTTACCACTGCAAGAAACGAAACCGACACCGTGGAAATTTTATCAGGTGTATTTGAACAGAAAACAATAGGAACACCGATTTCAATGATGGTATGGAATAAAGACCAGCATTCAGCTGATTATGCGCAGATTGCTTCCTGCTACCGTCCGGGACATGCTGACTTTTGTTTTGATGAAAAATACGGAATCCGGGATTACCGGGGCGGCGGACGTTCCTCCGGCCGGGAAACCATCGGCCGTGTGGCAGGCGGTGCTGTTGCTGTAAAAATATTAGAGCAGATGGGAATTACTTTTTTAACCTATTCAAAATCCATTGGTCCTATTTCTATCGACATGAAACGCTTTGATCCATCAGAAATATCAAAAAATGCACTGTATATGCCTGATGCAGAAGCTGCTGCTGCTGCATCTGAATATCTTACAAAATGCATGGAAGAACAGAATTCAGCAGGCGGTATATGTGAATGCGTGGTAAACGGTCTTCCGGCCGGACTAGGTGATCCGGTATTTGAAAAAATAGATGCAAATCTGGCAAAAGCGGTTCTTTCCATTGGCGCTGTAAAAGGTTTTGAAATCGGGGACGGCTTTGCCCTCTCCCGTGCAACCGGACTTACCAGCAACGATGCATTCTGCATAAAGAACGGGAGAATATCTAAAAAAACAAACCATTCCGGCGGCGTGCTGGGCGGTATGACAGACCGTGCCCCACTGGTTTTCCGTGCTGCATTTAAACCAACCCCTTCCATCTCAGCCCCGCAGGAATCGGTTCAGGCATCGGGGGAGGAAATTTCCCTGAGCGTCCGGGGACGACATGACCCAATTATCGTCCCGCGTGCCGTGGTTGTTATAGAAACAATGGCAGCTGTTACGATAGCAGACGCGCTGCTTGCTAATATGACTTCGCGGCTTGACAGAATTATCGACTTTTACCAGAATATATAATAAAAAAGCAGGTCCGAATGATATTTTTCAGACCTGCTTTTTTATATTCTTAATTATGCATTTTTTAATGTTCTTCCAACTGCCACCTCACGGCTCATGACAATCTTTTTCCCGTCTGCCAGGGTAATTTCTGTCTGTACTGTCACAGTTTTTATATTGATGGACTCCCCTGTGGCAAGCTTATAGCTGCCGCCTTCCTTTTCTGCTCCGGTAATCTCACAGGAAACAATTTCTCCTGTTACACCGGTCACTTCCAGACAGTCTTTTACTAAATCAAGTGCTGTTTTGCAGGAAACGCCGGCTGTCGTGTGCTTTACCACAATTGCAGGAGCCGGCTGGCTGTCCGTAATCTGTAAGCCCGCAGTTATTGTCACAGTGCCGCTGGCGGAATCCGGTCTGTAATATTTCAGTTCGATGCTGTAATTACCCGTCTGTGCCTTTGTGCATTTATTTCCGTCAAGCTTTAAGGCTGTCAGTACCAGCTGGTTATTTGCCGTCACACTGGCAGTACCTGCAGCTGTCAGGTCGTTGCCGTAAGAAATGCCATCCTTTGTAACCTTTGCCGAACTAATCACTACATAATTATAAAACACGCCGCCCCGGTATTCTGCCAGACGTACCGTAACAGTTTTTCCGGAAACCAGTTCCGTCTCCTTCATTCCGTCAGTTACCGCAAGATCCAGTACCGGTCTGTCAATCTGTACCTGATAGCTTACTGCTCCGTTTGCCGGCGGTGTCTTTACCACAACAACAAAATTTCCCGTCACCTTTCTGGTTCCCATCATAACCGTCAGCGCATACTGGTAAACTCCCTCTGCCCTGTATGCGGCATCGATTACAATCTGGTGGCCTGCTGCATCATAAGAAACCATGTTTGTCTTATAGGTACTGTTATCCGTAAACTGTGCTGTTTCATTTACCAGCGGAAAATCTTCCCCGTACTGGTCCACACCATGCACCTGAATATAGCCCTTATAGCCTGACGCCCCACTGTTTGACATTTCTATCTGTGTCTTGTCAAACTTAAGCCCCTGCAGGTAAGGTGTCTCCACAACCGTAACATCATAGGAATAAGTATATTCCTGCTTCGCATAAACAGCTGTCACAATAATCGAAACAGTTCCCGGTTTTATCGCAGTAACCTTTGCAGTTCCGCTGGTCTGGTTATTGACAAGCAGGGTATCCGGGTCCGAGGATTCAAACTGGATGCTCTCATATTTAATTTCACTTAAGTCCTCATCCCTTGCACAAAAATGGGCAAAATAATTCTGTCCAGCTGCTGCCTTACGGTTATCCTTATACCCGGCTGCATCATAATCCGGCGTTTTTTCCGAATCTGTCAGAGTAAAGCTGGTGTTGTTTGAGGTATTTGCCGACACACAGGTAAATGTTCCGGTTGCGGTAAGCAGAATTCCCTCCTCCTGATCTGCATAGGTCATGGTAATCGTTCCGGTATCCCCGACTTTCTGCATGTAAATCTTTCCGTCCTTCGTCAGGTATCCGTTCGTAATTTTATAATCGTCATTAATGACGGCCTCTTTCTTGCATGCTGCTTTTACGTCAATTCCGTTACTGTCGTAAAGTGCATAGGAAACCGCCGTCTCCTTATTTACGGTTATTTCTTTTGTTAAAATTTCAAGCCTTTCCGGTTTTCCGATATGTGCTGTAAAACGGAAGGTCATCTGGCCGTCCGTTACTGTATACTGCGCAGCGTCCTTTAACAGCGACTGTGTTGTCAGCGTCACTTCTTTCCCATCCATTGAAAAATCCATGGATTTAACGACAATTGACGCACCCACTGCGTTTTTAATACTGAAATCACTCTGCTTTACAAGTTCTTTTGCACTGCTGGAATAATTCACAACAATTTTATCTGCCGCTGTCTGTTTCACGCCAAGCATGGTATTGGAAACTGTTACAATCCGGCTTGCAGATTTAATAATTTTACTTCCGATTTTTGCCTGCACGGCAATCGTGTAATTTCCTTCTTCCTTCGGGGTAAACGCGCCTTTTTTTGTCATGGAGGAGAGAATTTCTCCATCCTCATCCATTGCAATCCATTCATTCACAGAGGTTGCATTGGCTGGTGTGACCTTATACTGAAACTGATAGGTTTTTCCAATCAGAAACTTTCCATTTACTGCTGCATTATTAACAATTTCCACCTTTGTCGGACGGATTTTGATTTTGGCAGCCGGAGTTTTTAATGTATACTGCAGCTTACCTGCCTTGGAATATATTTTGGCAGTCAGGATTACGGTCTTGTTTTTTGCCGCGGAAGCTCCCTTTGTTTTTACGGTAAGCTTATTTGTAACGGAGGTTTTGGTAACCTTTGTGCTTTTTTTATTCAGCTTTACGTAATTTTTTCCGGTTCCGGAAACGCTCCATTTTACGTTCTGGCCCTTTTTCAGCTTTTGAACTGTGTATATATAAACTCCCTTATTTGAGTCATTCTCATACAGACTCGTATATTTTTTCGCAAATTTCGGTTTTGCCGCCGCTTCCGCCGGAACCGGAACTGCGGTGACAACCAGTGCAAAAAAACATAAGACTGCAACTGCTTTTTTTAATTTCTGATACATGTTTATCCTTCCTTTCTAAAATATATTAATTTTTCAAGGTGTAAATCCCTGATACTTCAACAGAATTTACACCTTTTATTCACTTTCCTGCCTGCGCAGAATATCATATTCCTCAAGCGGCTCCCCGACATCCACATAAAAAACCTGCTTTGGATGCGGACAGGATTCCATCCCATTACCTTCCTCATCTTTCATGGCGCGCACAGTTACTTTTACATTCTGTCCGTCCGGCTTCATAATTTCGATTTCCTCGCCCACGGAAAATTTATTGCGCTGCTCAATACGGTACATATCCTGTTCATCTTTTTTTCCCACAGTTCCCAGATAGGTGTATCCCCTTTCGTAGGTATTGCTGTCATAAATCTGTGTTTCTTCCGACGGTTTACCATAAAAAAATCCGGTCGTAAACTGCCGGTAGGTACAGCTTTTAATCTGCTCCATATACCATGGCATATTCTGTTCATACTTCTGCGGGGATTCCAGGTAATCATCAATTGCCTTACGGTAAGTCCTTGCAACCGTTGCCACATAAAGCGCCGTTTTCATGCGCCCTTCTATCTTAAAGCTGTCTATTCCCGCCTCCATCAGGTCAGGAATGTGTTCAATCATGCATAGATCCTTTGAATTAAAAATATAGGTTCCGCGTTCATTTTCATAAACCGGGAAGTATTCCCCCGGTCTTGTTTCCTCCATCACGGAATATTTCCAGCGGCATGGATGCGTACACTCTCCCTGGTTGGCATCCCTGCCCGTAAAATAATTGGACAGAAGACAGCGCCCGGAATAGGAAATGCACATGGCACCGTGTACAAAAGTTTCTATCTGCATATCTTCAGGAATCTGCGCCCGGATTTCCTTAATTTCTGCAAGGGAAAGCTCCCTTGCCGTTACCACACGGGTCGCCCCCAGCTTCTGCCAGAACCGGAATGTTCCGTAATTGGTATTATTTGCCTGCGTGCTGATATGGCGGTCTATGTCGCAGACCTCTCCTGCAATTGCAAACACTGCCGGATCAGCAATAATCAGTCCATCCGGACGCTCCGGATTCATTTCCCCAAGCTCTTTCAGATATTCCCGTACTCCCGCAAGGTCTTCATTGTGCGCTAAGATATTAGCTGTCACATATACCTTAACACCATGTTCATGGGCAAAAATGATTCCTTCTTCCATTTCCTCCATGGAAAAATTTTTTGCCTTCGCCCGCAGTCCAAATGCATCACCGCCAATATACACCGCATCCGCACCATAGATTACGGCGATTTTTAAAACTTCCAGACTGCCTGCCGGAACAAGTAACTCTTTTTTTCTCATGAAATCTGCTCCTTCCCCCGGTATTTCTGAAGAATATTTCCTTCAATGCTGTCTCCAAGCGAATACACCACATTACTGATGACGTATTCTCCTCCGTTTACAAAAATTTCAACCAGGTTCGGCTCCATAAAAATTTCCAGACTGCATTCCCCGGAAAGCTCCGGTGTTTTACACTTCATATGCAGATTTTTACATGACTGGAAATCATCTTTTTTATCGTAATTCCCCGTCACGGCACTTCTGTCCGTCCAAAGAACGCTGTTTTCAAGCCATATCTTATAACCTCCGATATTCAGGGATTCACCTTCCTGCAGCCTGGCCTGCAGGCGGCAGACGCCTTCCCTGCCGATACTGTTCTTTTCCACGCATATATCAGAAAAATATTTTATAACCTCCGGATGCACCTTAAAATAAATATGCCCGTCTTTCTGCTCCACGACGCGCGGCAGGGACATCATGCCCGACCATGCACCGTTTTCCCCGTTTTCCACAGGCACCGGCATCCGCATCCACCCGATTAACACACGCCTTCCCATGGCATCCAGACAGGTCTGCGGTGCATATAAATCCCGTCCGTAATCCACGTATGAAAACTTATCCTCCGGTGTAAAATCACAGGTGTCCGGATTAAATGATGCCAGACGGCAGACGGCATGGCTGTTATATCCTTCTGTGTCCGGTACAATACCAACCGGCGAACATACCAAAACATACTTATCCCCAAGTGCAAATAAATCCGGGCATTCCAGTATGGAGCCAAAATATTTATCCTGACAGCTGTTTGCAAATTCCCAGTCATGTCCATTGCTGCTTTTATAGAAAAGAAGTTTTCCATTTTCATTTTTATAAGTACTGCCAAGCACCATAAAATAGCAGTCCCCTTCTTTCCATACCTTCGGGTCCCTTGTATTGAACGGATGGGCAGTTTCCTCATCATGGCAAACCGGTATAATCTGTTTTTTGTTTTTCCAGTTATCAAAATGAACACCATCAGGAGATACCACAAGAGCCTGGCTTGCATAAAACAGGTCATCCACTGCCTTATGGATATTTTCTTTTTCACACTCCAGATAACGGACTGCGGTATAGTACAGATACAGTTTGCCGTCTTTTTCTATTGCACTGCCCGAAAATACACCGTTTCTGTCATAATCCTTCGTTGGAAACAGCGCAATCCCCAGATGCTCCCAGTGTACCAGGTCATCACTTACGGCATGACCCCAGTGCATGGTTCCCCACACCGGTGCATAGGGAAAATGCTGGTAAAATAAGTGGTATTTTCCCTGATAATAAATAAATCCGTTCGGATCATTCATCCAGTTTCCCGGAGCTTTCACATGCAGTGTCTGATATTTTCCCATACTTTACCCTTCCTTAACCTTCTCACTTACTGTAATGCCGTCACCGACCGGAAGTACTGCCGTCACAAGATCACTCCTGTGCGTCAGCTCGTACAGATATTCCCTCATCCGCCTGTGAATGGTACGGTTTCTCCTCGGCACTACAAAGTGGGACTCCAGTATATCCCCGTCCTGCAGTACATTATCAGATACCAGCGTACCACCGGTTTTTAAAAGTCTTAGAACATCCGGCAGAAATTTAATGTACTGCCCCTTGGCTGCATCCATAAAGATAAAATCAAATGGTTCCTCAAGCGTCTTTAAGATTTCTGTCGCCTCCCCTTCAAGAAGCGTAATCTGTTTTTCCCTGCCTGCACGCCTGAAATTTTCCTGTGCAATGGGAATCCGTTTTTCATAATTTTCGATTGTCACAATCTCACACTGCCCTGGCGTATATTCAGCCATCAGAAGAGCTGAAAAGCCTACCGCTGTCCCCACCTCAAGAATACGTTCTGGGCGTTTCATAGCAAGAAGCAGTTTCAAAAAGCCCTGCATTTCCTTCCGGATTACCGGAACCATGGAATCCAGGGCTTCTCGTTCGATTTCATCTAAAATGCCGGTATTCCCAGTATCAAGGGAATTAATATATGTGACCAGGCGTTCATTTAATATCATGGCTCCTCCGTGTCCGCAAACATACGGTAGCCCATGTCGTAACCAATATGGCACAGTTTTACTGTGCCATATACCAGCAGCAGAACTATCATAACGGAAAATAAAATTTTAATACATGCAAACAGTACCTTGTTCATAGAACTACTCCTATACTTCCATGATAATCGGCATAATCATTGGTCGTCTCTTTGTCTCCTTCCAGACAAAATCCCCAAGTGCATCCTTTACCTCGTTTTTAATCTTTCCCCAGTCCGTAATATTGTGGTCCATACAGTATTCCATGGTATGGTCCAGCACATGCTTTGCCTCATCCATCAGACTTTCGGAATTGCGTACATAAACGAAACCGCGGGATACGATATCCGGTCCCGAAAGCACCTGTCCGCTGCCGTTTTCCAGAGTCATGACAACGATGATAATTCCGTCCTCTGCAAGACGCTGGCGGTCACGGAGCACGATATTTCCAACATCCCCTACACCAAGTCCGTCCACCATGATATTGCCGACAGGAACCCTGCCTGCAACATTTGCACCGTTTTCGTCAATTTCCAGCACGTCACCGGAAGAAATAATTTTAATGTGGTCGCTGTCATACCCAAGCTCCTCCGCAATCTTTGACTGCGCAACCAGATGCTTGTACTCCCCGTGAACCGGGATTGCATAAAGCGGATTGACAAGGGAATAAATTAACTTAATATCCTCCCTGCAGGCATGTCCGCTGACATGCACATCTTCAAAAATCACGTCCGCTCCCTTTCTCATCAGCTCGTTAATCACATCCGTCACAGACTTTTCATTACCTGGAATCGGATGGGAGCTGAATACAATTGTATCATTCGGCTTGATGCCCACCTTGCGGTGCGTACCGGACGCCATACGCGACAGTGCCGCCATGGATTCCCCCTGGCTTCCCGTTGTAATAATCACTGTCTTCTCATCCGGATAATTTTTAAGCTGTTCGCTGTCAATCAGAATGTTATCCGGCAGGGAAAGATACCCAAGCTCGGAAGCAATGGAAATGATATTTACCATGCTTCTGCCTTCGATTGCCACCTTTCGTCCGAACCTGTCGGCAGAGTTGATAATCTGCTGCACCCTGTCCACATTGGAAGCGAAGGTTGCAATAATAATTCTCCTGTTTTTGTGCTCTGAAAAAATATTGTCCAGTGTCCTTCCAACGGATTTTTCAGAATCCGTAAAGCCCGGACGCTCCGCATTCGTACTGTCACAGAGGAGTGCAAGCACACCCTTTTTTCCAATCTCACCAAAACGCTGTAAATCAATGGCATCACCGAATACCGGCGTATAATCCACCTTAAAATCTCCTGTATGCACAACAATTCCCGCAGGTGAATAAATCGCAAGCGCTGCCGCATCCTGGATACTGTGGTTCGTGCGGATAAACTCGACACGGAAACAGCCCAGGTTGATATGCTGGCCGTATTTAACAACTTTGCGCTTTACCTTTTTCAGCATATCATGCTCTTCCAGCTTGTGTTCAATGATGGCAGTCGTCAGCTTTGTCGCATATATCGGTGCATTCACCTCGCGGAGCACATAGGGAATGGCCCCGATATGGTCCTCGTGTCCGTGCGTAATAAAAAATCCCTTTACTTTATCGATGTTGTCCCTTAAATATGACACGTCCGGAATGACCAGGTCGATTCCGTACATATCATCCTCCGGAAAGGCAAGACCGCAGTCCACAACAATAATACTGTCCTCGTATTCAAAGGCAGTAATGTTCATTCCAACCTGCTCCAGACCTCCCAGCGGGATAATCTTAAGCTTACTATTCTGTTTTTCTTTCTTTCTCATATAACCTCCATGATTGTAGTATTCCGCTCTAATACAAAAGCTTTGTTTCTTCATCTGCAAGTTCAGCAAATACTTTCGCGATGGCTGCAAATTCGGTATCGTCATCCACCATCCCGTAAAATACTTCCTCAGCCTGTGTCTTTAATTCTTTTAATATATATGCTTCACTGTCTCTGCTCTCGCTGCCATCTGAGACAAGTAAATACTTAATACCATTGAGTGTTGTTTCATCCTCAATTACAAACTCCTCCACTTCATCTGTGTCCGGATCCGTAAACTGAATCTTCTCCATAATTATGCTTTTACCCCTTAACTGTTATTTTCGTATATAATCCAGATATCCCTGCAGTATAAAAACTGCGGCAATTTCATCCACATAGTCTTTGCGCTTTTCACGCCGGATTCCCATTTCCATCATGGCATTTTCTGCTGCAACCGTTGTCAGCCGCTCATCCCACAGGACAACAGAAATTCCGCACCGTTTTTCAAGCATTTCCTTAAATTCCATGGTCAGCTCACATCTTGCGCCTTCTGTATTATTCATGTTTTTAGGGTAGCCAAGTACAATCGTGTCCACGTCGTACCTGCCTACCAGCTCGTCAATCCGTGCCAGTGTCTGGCGGAGCTTTGACGGTGACTTTCTTCTTATAATTTCCACGCCTTGTGCCGTTATAAGAAGCTCGTCACTGACTGCCACGCCCACTGTCTTAGAACCAAAATCCAACCCCAGTTTCCGCATAAGTCTATTCCCATGAATTATTTCTGATATATGAACGCAGAACCTCTTCTACCAGCTCGTCCCGCTCTACTTTCATAATCATACTTCTGGCATTATTATGACTGGTGATATAGGTAGGATCCCCCGACATAATATAGCCGACAATCTGGTTCACGGGATTATAGCCCTTTTCGCTAAGCGCGCGGAATACAATCTCAAGAACGTCCTTTACCTGCAGTTCCGGTTCCTTTTTCACTGAAAAAAATTGTGTATTGCTCAAGTTATCCATGTTTGCCGCCCCCGCTTTTTCACCAAGCTTTGTTCTATTGTAAACGAAACAGAAAAAAAAAACAAGCTTTCCCTCTATAATTCTAGCTGTATTTCGTAAATTTCATCAGAAAGCGCCTTAATCAGGCATCCTTTGCGCATTTTATTTTCAAGCGGCTCTGCCGGTTCTGCCACTGCTTTTACATATTCCCTTGTATAGCCGGTGTACATCTTCCTCCCGTCCACTTCTGTCAGTTCTTCAAACAGAACCTCCTGTATACTGCCCTTATAGTATTCCCTGAATTCCTTTGACATCCGTCCGGAAAGCTCTAAAAGTTCGGCACTGCGCTTTGTTTTTATTTCCTCCGGCACCTGGTTTTCCATTACAGCGGCTTTTGTTCCCTGCCTTTTTGAATATTTAAATATATGCATCTCATAAAAATGAATCTTCTCCAGAAATGCTTTCGTTGCTGCAAACTCTTCTTCCGTTTCTCCGGGGAATCCCACAATTACATCCGTGGTAAGCGCCGGGTGTTCAAAATACTTCCGCAGATACCCGCAGGAACTTTCGTATTCGGCAGCCGTATATTTCCGGTTCATCCGCGCCAGGGTGGCATCACACCCGCTCTGGAGTGAAAGATGAAAATGCGGACATATCTTCGGCAGCCCGGACAGTTCCCTGGCAAATTCCTCTGTCACAATGCCCGGTTCCAGGGAGCCCAGACGTATCCTCCTGATTCCTTTGATTTTGTGCACTTCCTGAATCAGGTGCAGAAGGTTTTCGCCGCAGTCTGCCCCGTAGGAAGCAAGATGAATGCCTGTCAGCACAATTTCCTGGTATCCTTTCTCTGCCAGCCTTCCCACTTCATCCAGAACGTCCGAAAGATTCCGGCTTCTCACCCGTCCCCTTGCATAGGGAATGATACAGTAACTGCAGAACTGGTTACAGCCGTCCTGTACCTTAATAAACGCACGCGTATGTTCGGCAGTCTGTGCCAGATGCAGTTCTTCATAGTGCTGTACCCCTTTATTGATTTCCGTCACTTCCACAGTCTTTTTTTGTTCTGTAAAAAATTCATCCAGCACTTCCACAAGCCTGTCCTTACGGTTATTTCCCAGCAGAATGTCGATTGCCGCATCCTCTGCTGCCTCTGCTTCTTTTGTCTGCACATAGCACCCTGCAGCCACAATTATTGCATCAGGATTAAATTTTCTGGCACGATGCAGCATCTGGCGTGACTTCCGGTCAGCCATATTGGTCACTGAACATGTGTTGATTATATATACATCGGCCTTTTCAGAAAATGGTACAATTTCATAACCTGCATCTTCAAGCATCTGCTGCATTGCCTCTGTTTCATATGCATTTACCTTGCATCCAAGGTTATGTAATGCGGCTTTTTTCATTTTTTCTCCTTATCCTCCCAAGCACCAGCATGTTAAGATTTTTTTAAAAACTTAACACGTCCTTGACTTTTCCAGCAAAAACCTTTACTATCATGGTAGACAGTAATAGATATAAGGAGGTTTTCTCTATGAAAACAATACAGATTTCATTAAACTCAATTGGAAAAGTAAAGTCATTTGTGAATGCGATTTCGCAGTTCGAATATGATTTTGATTTAATTTCAGGCCGCTATGTTATTGATGCCAAGTCAATTATGGGTATTTTCAGTCTTGATTTATCCAAGCCAATCGATCTGGCAATACATACAGAGGCAAGCCTTGATGAAATTATGGAAACACTGAAACCATATCTGATTGAGTAATGTAATGCCCCATAAGGGGCATTTTTTATTCTGCTTCAATCACCATGGTTTCCGTGGTTTCTATTGCAGCCTGGTAAAGCTCATCTATTTTTTCTGCAAGATGCATCTCTGATTTTTCAATATGCTTTAAGGACGGCTTTGTTACCGGATGTTTTGCAACAAAAATGGTACAGCAGTCCTCATACGGCAGAATTGACGTCTCATACGTATCTATTTTTTCCGCAACATGCACAATATCCTGCTTGTCCATTGCAATTAACGGACGGTAAACCGGAAGGGTACAGACTGCATTTGTCACAGCAAGCGACTGCATGGTCTGGCTCGCCACCTGGCCGATACTCTCCCCTGTCACCAGACCCAGACAGTTGCCCTCATTTGCAAAATGTTCCGCTATTTTCATCATATAACGCCGCATAATTATGGTAAGTTCCTCATGCGGGCATTTCTCGTAAATATACATCTGGATATCCGTAAAATTTACGATATGAAGTTTTATTTCCCCGGAATACTGCGCCACTTTTTTTGCAAGGTCCACCACCTTCTGCTTTGCACGCTCGCTGGTATAAGGCGGGGCATGAAAATAGGTTGCTTCCAGGGAAACCCCGCGCCTGGAAACCATGTAACCGGCTACCGGGCTGTCAATGCCGCCGGAAAGCAGCAGCATCGCACGGCCTGCCGTCCCCAGCGGCATCCCGCCCTGTCCCGGCAGCTCTGTGGAATAAATATTAATCATCGGACGGATTTCCACATGCACCATCACCTGGGGACTGTGTACATCCACGCGTGTTTCGGGAAAAGCCTCCAGAATTTTTTCACCGAGTGCCGCATTGATTTCCATGGAGTTCATGGGATAATTTTTTCTGGCACGCCTTGCGTCCACCTTAAAGGTGAAATTTTTGTCCGGATATGCGGCGTCCACATGTGCCACAACATCTGCTGCAAGCGCATCAAACCCGTTGTCCTCTACCAGGACAACCGGACAGATGCCAACAATGCCGAAGATTTTCTGTAATGCTTCCACCGTTTCCTCATAATCATAATCCCCTTCGGTTTCCACATAGATTCTGCCGTTTTCCTTCCGGACCGTAAATGAGCCGTCCACACGCTTTAACTGCTGGCGGATATTACTTACAAGGGCATCCTCAAACAGGTGCCTGTTTTTTCCTTTGATTGCAATTTCTGCATACTTTATTAAAAATGCCTGATACATCATATGTGCCATGCTGCAACCTTTCCCTTTCTCTCAATTTAAAAATTTTTCAATCTTTCTCCTTAACTTTTATTATCCCTTAATGCCTCTTATATTTCTGCAGCATGGGAATGACTTCATGCATGGCCGAAAGCGCATAATCGATTTCCTCCTTTGTCGTATCCACTGAAAAGCTGAAACGTACTGTGGAGTCCAGAAGGGCTTCTTTTAAGCCAATTGCCTTCAGTGTCGCACTGACCGCCGGTTTATTGGAAGAGCATGCACTTCCTGCGGAAACATAAATCTGCCTGTCCTCAAGTGTATGTAAAAGAACCTCGGCACGCACATCCTCCACGCTGACGCTTATAATATGCGGCGCGTTTTCCCGGTCAGTTTTTCCATTGATGGACACGCCGTCAATCGTCTGTACCTTTTGGATGAAATATTCACGAAGTCCGTACATCCGGTTTATTTTTTCATCAAAATCCGTATATGCAAAAGCTGCCGCCACGCCAAGTCCTGCGATGGCAGGAACATTTTCCGTGCCGGAACGCATTCCCTTCTGCTGTCCCCCGCCGTTTATCAGCGGATGGATTTTTGTTTTATCTTTGATATATAAAAATCCGCTTCCTTTTGGTCCGTGTATTTTATGACCGCTGACCGAAAGCAGGTCAATATTCATTTTTCCCGGAAAAATACGCATTTTTCCATAAGACTGTATGGCGTCCACATGAAAAAGTGTGTGCGGGTTTATTTCTTTTATCAGTTTTCCGGCTTCCGCTACCGGCTCCACAGTGCCGATTTCGTTGTTCACATGCATAATGGAAACCAGTATGGTGTCCTGCCGGATGGCATTTTTTAATGCTTCCAGTGAAACCACGCCGTTTTTATCCACCGGAAGATACTGGATTTCAAATCCCTGCGCCTCCAGCGCCTTCACTGCTGCCGATACCGACGGATGCTCGATTTCCGTGGTAATGATATGGGAACCGCCGCGTTTATTTGCTGACGCTGCCCCCGCAATGGCAAAATTGTTTGACTCCGTACCGCCGGAGGTAAAAACAATCTCCTTTTCCTGGCACTTTAATGTCTTTGCAATCTTTTTTGCAGCGTCTTTTATGTAATTTTCTGCGTCAACCCCTTTTGTATGCATGGAGGAGGGATTTCCATAATCCTGTATCAGAATCTCCATCATCAGCTCCGCCGCCTCCCGGTGACAGCGGGTGGTCGCGCAGTTATCCAGATATGCTTCCATTTTTGCTTTCCCTCCTTCCGGAAAAATCTGTCAATGTCCAGCCCACGCGTTTGCAGCCCCGCAAAATCCGGCATTTGACAGACCATACATGTCCGACAGGTGACACAGCTGTCACTCGTCCAGCTCATAGATTAACACAGATAATGTGACAAGTCCAGCCGTCTCTGTGCGAAGGATTCTTTTTCCAAGTGAAATACGGGGCAGTCCCGCATCGCTCACTTCCCCTATTTCTTCCGCTGCAAAACCACCCTCCGGTCCGATCATCACACCAATATCCGCACCTTTAGCGATTCCCCTGACAGTTTCACGGGTTTGTGACATTCCCCTCTCGTTTTCATAGGGAACAAGTGTGATATCCAGTGCCTTCGCCATTTCCAGCGCCTTTTTCCAGGGAACCGGCATCTGCACCTGCGGAATGATTGTCCGTTTGGACTGTTTTGCTGCGCTTTCTGCGATTGCCTGCCAGCGTTTGAGCTTATTGCCTGCACGCTTTTCATCCAGCTTTACCACACAGTTTTTCATTTCCACCGGAATGATTTCATACACCCCAAGCTCGACCGCTTTCTGGATAACAAGCTCCATTTTATCCCCTTTGGGAAGTCCCTGAAACAGATAGACCTTATGGGGAAATTCGGTCTCCTGCGTATCCACCTCATCAATGGCGGCAGTGACCTCATCCTTTGTCATTTCCGCGATATGACAGAGATAAGTTTTTCCTGATTCGCCGCTGATACGGATCATGTCTCCCGGCTTCATGCGAAGTGCATGGGAAATATGGTTTGCATCCGCACCCTGAATATGGATCACGTCCTGTTCTATCTGCTCGTCTTCCACAAAAAACTGGTACATGTTACACCTCATTTTGGCCTTTTTGCCGTAATATTCACCCACTCGCCCTGGTGGTTAATTTCCACAATCTCAAAGCCTGCCGCTTCAACTGCATCCTTTACTTCCTGCTCCTTAAAGTCAATAATGCCGGAAGTAATAAAGTATCCGCCTTTTTTCAGGCACGGCAAAATAACCGGAGCCATGGCAATAATTACCGGGGCAAGGATATTTGCCACAACAATCTCATATTCCTCTGTTCCCACCTGCTGCCTGAGCTTTTCATCATCTGTCAGGTTTCCAACATAAAACGTACCCAGGGAAGCATCCAGACAGTTCACTTCCATATTGTCACGGGTGGAAATCATACAGTCCGCATCCAGATCCGTGCCTACAACCTCACGCGCGCCAAGCTTTAATGCAGCAATGGATAAAATCCCGCTGCCGCAGCCCACGTCAAGCACCTTCGGATGAACCTCCGCCGGGGAAAAATCTGAATTTCCCCAGATATATTTCATAAGCTGCCGGATGCACAGCTGTGTTGTCTCATGCTTTCCGGTGCCAAATGAAATGCCCGGATCTATCTCAATCAGAAGCCTGTCTTTATCTTCTTCCTTAATTTCTTCCCATGTCGGCTTAATCAGTATGTCATCTATGGTAAAAGAAGTAAAATACTTCTTCCAGTTGTTAATCCAGTCAAGATCCTCTGTTTCGGAAGACGAAATCATACCGCTTCCCACTTCCACAACTTCCCTGAGCCCTTCCAGTCCTTTTTTGACCTTCTTTAAAATATCACTCTGGTCGCTGCCGTCATCCTCTATATAAAAACTCACACGGCTTCTGCCGTCATCCGGCGGAAGCTCCGGCAGAAAATCAATAAACATATCCGCCTGGTCCTCTTTGGTCAGGGGAATGTTGTCCTCTATCTCAATCCCGTATATTCCCAGTTCTGCCAGCATCTGGCTCATAAAGTCCTCTGCCTGTGTTGTCGTTTCGATCGTATATTTTTTCCATTTCATAATCATTCTCCTGCCTGAACTTCAAAAAAGGAGGGTTTTACCCTCCCCTGCCGTACCTGAGCATGGTAGACATATATCACACCAAAGGATACGGTCCCTGCCTGTGCTATACCTTGTAGATTGCACAAAGCTTATTGTACTCGCTGTTAATTTCCTGAATGGTATCTTTATCACCGTCCAGATTATCCGGATGATAAATCTTGATTAAATCTTTATAACGTTTCTTGAGAGACTGCCTGCTGCCGACACCAGAAAAAAACATATCGCCCTTCACTACGTTATTTCCGCTTACATAGGATGATACACTAGAATTATGCGCGGTAAAATCGCTTACCTTCTGGTAAAACGCCTTTTGTTTCTTTACCTGCTCCTTTTCTGTTGCAAGCTTCTGCAGTTCTTCCTCAAGAATCCTGAATTTCATTTCAAAAAGCTTCTGCTGCTGCTCCAGACGTCTGTCTTCTATTTCCACACGTCTTGTAAACTCGCGCCGTTCTTTTTCCAGTATGCGGCGCTGTTCGTCCAGTTCCCTGCGTTCACTTTCAAGCGTCATCGTACAATGCCTCCGTATTACATAAGACCCATTATATAAACCAAAAATATAATTCCACTAAATCTTGACAGATTAAACACTGCTACAAAGCTCATGATACTATATTTTGTGGTATAAATCTATAGGCGATTTGTACTAAAAAGTGATGGTTTATGACATATTTTACTGTTCAGACCGCATGATTTATGTATCCGGCAGGCAATTGCCGGACTTTTTTCAGTCAAAAGATTCTTTCAGTTTATCCATAAATCCCTTTTTCTTACTGCCGGAAGAGGCAGTTCCCTCACTTTTTAAGGAATTTCCAGTCAGCTCGTCAAATTTACGCAGAGCCTCCTTTGCTTCCTTTCCAAGTCCTGTCGGCGTCTGGACAACCAGCGTTACATAGTGGTCCCCGCGCACTTCCTTATTTCGGAGGGACGGAACCCCTTTTCCTTTCAGGCGGATTCTTGTTCCGGTCTGTGTACCTGCCGCAACGGAATAAATGATTTCCCCGTCAACGGTCTTAATCCTTATATCCCCACCAAGCGCTGCAACTGCAAAGGAAATGGACGCCTTGGAAAATATATTCATATCCTGGCGTTCAAACGCCTGGTTTCTGGATACAATCACTTCAACCAGAAGGTCTCCGCGCGGTCCTCCGTTACTGCCCGGTTCTCCGTATCCCCTGACGCGCACGGACTGTCCGTTGTCAATTCCTGCCGGAATATCCACGGTCTTTTTCATTTTCTTTGCAATGTACCCGCTGCCATGGCAGTCTGTACATTTTTCTTTTACCACTTTCCCGCTGCCGTGGCATTCCGGACAGGTTTCCACATTCTGCATCATGCCAAACAGGGACTGTCTGGAATAAACAATTTTTCCCTTGCCGCCGCACTTGCTGCAGGTTTCTTTTGATGTACCCGGCTTTGCCCCTGACCCTTTACAGGTACTGCATTCCTCTTTATAAGTAAATTCCAGTTCCTTGGAACAGCCGAAAACTGCCTCTTCAAAGCTGATACGCACGGAAAGCCGTATACTTGCCCCCTGCATGGGGCCATTACTGCTTCTTCTGGAACCGCCCCCGAAGAAATCGCCGAAAATATCCCCGAAAATATCACTCATGTCCATGCCGGAGAAGTCAAATCCCCCGCCGCCGGCGCTGCCGTCAAAGGCGGCATGGCCGAACTGGTCATACTGCTGCCGTTTCTGGGAATCGCTTAACACTGCATAGGCTTCCTGTGCTTCCTTAAACTTTTCCTCGCATTCCTTATCACCGGGATGCATATCAGGATGATATTTTTTTGCAGTGTTCCGGAATGCCTTTTTTATGTCTGCTTCTGACGCATTTTTTGGTACGCCTAAAACCTCATAATAATCTCTTTTATCTGCCATAATCTCATATCCTTATCATTATTAAGCCATCAACTGCTGTTACTTGTCACCATAACAATTTACGCAAGACTGCAACACGCAGTCTTGCGGTTAATGGGGCAGTCAGCCCTGTTCTATACCGGATTTTTATACTTCCTTAAAGTCAGCATCAATGACATCATCATCTGCGTTTCCGGAATTCATATCCGGGCCTGCAGAACCCATATTTCCCATATCCGGACCTGCACCTGCAGTGCCTGCTGCTCCCTGTGCCTGCTCATACATCTTTGCAAATACCTTCTGTGCGCTCTCTGTCAGTTTTTCCTGTGCTGCCTTAAGCTCTGCCACGTCGGCATCTGTCATCTGTTCTGCTTCAGGGTGTGCATCCAGAAGGCTCTTTACTGCTGCAATGTCAGCTTCCACTGCGGACTTGTCAGCCGCGTCAATCTGCTCGCCAACCTGGTCGAGTGCCTGCTGTGTCTGGAATACGAAGGAATCTGCATCATTTCTTGCATCAATTGCCTCTTTACGCTTTTTATCCTGTGCCTCAAACTCTGCTGCTTCCTTAACTGCTTTTTCAATTTCGTCATCAGACATATTGGAGCCTGCAGTAATGGTAATGTGCTGCTCTTTTCCGGTTCCTAAGTCCTTTGCAGATACATTTACGATACCGTTTGCATCAATATCAAAGGTAACCTCAATCTGCGGTACACCGCGGCGTGCAGGCGGGATTCCGTCCAGACGGAACTGGCCTAAGGACTTGTTGTCCCTTGCAAACTGTCTTTCACCCTGTACGACGTTGATATCAACGGCTGTCTGGTTATCTGCTGCAGTTGAGAAAATCTGGCTCTTCTTGGTAGGAATTGTTGTATTTCTCTCAATCAGCTTGGTAGCCACTCCTCCCATGGTCTCAATGGAAAGGGAAAGCGGGGTTACATCAAGAAGAAGGATTTCGCCTGCACCCTCGTCTCCGGCAAGCTTACCACCCTGGATGGAAGCGCCGAGTGCCACACACTCATCCGGGTTTAAGGACTTGCTCGGATCTTTTCCTGTCAGCTGCTTTACCTTATCCTGTACAGCCGGGATACGTGTGGAACCACCGACCAGAAGTACCTGGCCTAAGTCTGCATTTGTAATTCCTGCATCCTTCATGGCGTTCTGTACCGGAATTGCGGTACGCTCTACCAGGTCATGTGTCAGCTCGTCAAATTTTGCCCTTGTCAGGTTCATGTCAAAATGCTTCGGTCCCTCAGCAGTTGCTGTAATGAACGGAAGGTTAATGTTTGTTGTGGTTGCGGAAGAAAGCTCTTTCTTCGCCTTCTCTGCTGCTTCCTTTAATCTCTGGAGCGCCATCTTGTCAGAAGAAAGGTCAACGCCCTCCGCCTTTTTAAACTCATCAATCATCCACTGGGTAATCTTGTTGTCAAAGTCATCACCGCCAAGACGTGTGTCACCGTTTGTGGATAATACTTCGATAACGCCCTCTCCGATTTCAATGATAGAAACGTCGAATGTACCGCCTCCTAAATCGTATACCATGATCTTCTGCTCTTTTTCGTTGTCAAGTCCATATGCAAGCGCTGCTGCGGTAGGCTCGTTGATAATACGCTCTACTTCCAGTCCCGCAATTTTTCCTGCATCCTTGGTCGCCTGACGCTGTGCATCGTTAAAATATGCCGGTACTGTAATGACAGCCTGGGAAACTTTCTCTCCAAGGTAGCCCTCTGCGTCAGCTTTTAATTTCTGCAGTACCATTGCAGAAATCTGCTGCGGGCTGTACTGCTTATCATCAATGGAAACTTTATAATCGGTTCCCATATGCCTTTTTATGGATGAAATTGTTTTTTCTGCATTGGTAACTGCCTGACGTTTTGCAGGCTCACCAATCAGACGCTCCCCGTTCTTTGTGAATGCCACAACGGACGGTGTGGTTCTTGCACCCTCCTGGTTTGCAATAACGGTCGGCTTTCCACCTTCCATAACAGCTACACAGCTGTTTGTTGTTCCTAAATCAATACCAATAATTTTAGCCATTTCTTTTTCCTCCTAAACTTACTATAAATTATATTAATTTACTTAGATTGTTACCTTCTTAAGGAGCAAGCCCATTTTAAATCGCTTCGCGATGGGACTTGCGTAGGTCATTACCCGACTTCGTCGGCTAACGACAGAGGTCGTAACCTGACTGCGCCAGCTTAAAGGAGCAAATCGCATGATAGTTCGCTTCGCGAAGCGATTTGCGTAGGTCGTAACCTAACTTCGTTAGCTTACGACAGAGACCATACTATGTCTTACCACGGTGTCTTTGTACATGTAGCCTTTCTGGAGTTCTTCGGCGATGGTGCCGGATTCCAGTTCTTCGTTTTCCACCTGCATGACTGCATTGTGCAGTTCCGGGTTGAATTCCTGTCCGGCTGTCTCAATGGCTTTCACGCCGACTGCCTCAAACTCTGTCATCATCTGTTTGTATACTTTATCCATGCCGGTAACAAATGCATCCTCTTTCTGTTCTTCCGGCACGGCTGCCAGACCGCGCTCAAAGTTATCTACTACCGGAAGCACCTTTTCAATTATGGTCTTTGCTCCCATGTCAAACATCTGCGCTTTTTCCTTTTCAGTACGCTTACGGAAATTATCAAATTCTGCCATCTGCCGCTTCAGGCGGTCCTGCAGCTCCTCAATCTGTTCATCCCGTTTGTCTTTTTTCTTTTTCTTGAAAAAGCCCTCTTTTTTGCCTTCAGATGCATCCTCCCCGGAAGCTTCATTCTCCTGTGCCTCTTCGGAATCCTCTGTTTTGTCGGTCTCATCTGTTTCGGCTGTTTCTTCTGAATCCGCCTCCTGTGTTTCTGCGGTTGCCTCATCAGATGTTTCTTCTTCCGCCAGTGTATCTTCCAGATCCTTTTCCATTTCCTCTGCCATTATTTACCACCTTTCTGATGTTTTCAATACATCTGCACAGCAGGTATTTTATCTGTTTTTCACTGCCTGCAGTATATTTTCACTACGTATCTTTTGTTTTTGTGAAGATACCGTCAAGCTGTGCCTTAAGGTTCTTCAGACTGTCAACGACATTTTCATAATCCATGCGTTTCGGTCCCACAATACCGATAGTACCTTTCACGCCGTCCCCCAGATCATAGGTTGCAGTCACAACACTGCAGTCCTTTAAGGTCTGTACCGGGGTTTCATTTCCTATATAAACCTGAATTCCTGTCTCGTTTTCCTGGTCTGACAGGGATTCTGTTACAAGGCTTATCAGTTCATCCTTTTCCTCAAATGCGGAAAGCAGGTTGGTTGCATTTTCCGCACTGGACAGTTCCGGATATTTTAAAATATTGGTTGCCCCGCTTGTATAAATCTGCAGATCTTCATTTTCATTCAGAATCTGCGCCAGCGCATCCAGTACATCACTTACTATAGTACTGTGGCTGCCCGCCTGCTCTTTGAGCTTTGAAATCATCCCAAGATTAATCTCATTCAGCGCCAGGCCGTTCAGTGATGAATTTAAAAGCAGATTCAGCTTCAGCAGCGTCTCGTTATCAAGCGCACAGTCCACATCCACCATCTGGTTTTTTACCATGTTGTTGTTCATCACAATCACGGCAAGTATGTGTTCTTCATCCACATTGGTAAGCTGGATGAATTTTATTTTGGTCTGGTTATAGGATGGTGCGGAAACAAGTGTTGCATAGTTTGTGCTGTTTGCCAGAAGCTTTGCCATCTGCTTTAATACCTGCTCCATCTTCTCGGTTTTTTCTATGACAAACTGTTTCATGTCCGTCACTTCGCGTTCCTTCTCCTGCATCAGATGGTCCACATAAAAGCGGTAGCCTTTGTCCGAAGGAATCCGTCCCGCAGAAGTATGCGGCTGGAGGATGTAACCGAGCTCTTCCAGGTCTGACATTTCATTCCGAATGGTTGCGGAACTTAAGTTCAGGTCCGTATATTTGGAAATGGTACGAGAGCCGACCGGCTCCCCTGTCTCTAAATAGTTACGGATGACTGCGTTTAAGATTTTTACTTTTCTTTCATCTAAATCCATGTTCGCGTTCTCCACTGACTGATGTCTTGGAACTGTTAGCACTCGTTTGATTAGAGTGCTAATATCTTTCTGTTAATAAAATAGCACCAAGGGTTTTTGTTGTCAACACCTTAGTGCTAAATTTATACTTATTTTATTTTTTCTTTGCCAGGTTAAAATTATACGCACTTCGGTAAAAGCTTTTTTGACTGATTGCCCAGCCTGTCTTCTGCAAAAACCTCCACCTTACAAGCTAATCATAATAATAAGCAGTAACTTCGCTTTCGGCAAACGGTAACTCTACTTTTTTCTTTTTTAATTTGGATTTCTTAATCACAAATGTTAAATCCTTTGACGAATCAGGATTAAGATTTATTTTCATATTGCTCTTTTGGTAAGTTCCGACCGTGTTGCCTTCTCTATCCTTAATAACTATTTTAAGATTGAGCAGTTTCGGAAGTTTATGGGACAATCTGCTGATACACTGTACCTTAAGGACGAGATTTCCCTTTTTATCATAGGACATCTTGTAAAGATCCAGCAAAACTTCTCCTTTATTTACTTTCTTTTTGCTGATTTTATCTGAAATATACACGTTTTTTATGACCGTTACTTCATACTTCAATTTCCTGCCATCTTCAAGCTCTACAGAAATGACAGCTTCTCCTTTTTTTCTTGCGATAATTCCTTTTTTACCGTCAACTGTCGCAACTTTCTTATTGCTTGATGACCATGATTTTATTTTTTCGTTCCCGGCAGACAGTTTCTGTGCAAATCCCTCTACAATTTGCAACTGCACAGTTTCCGGTTCGGTTGTTACCTCTGATTCTCCCAAAATATCAACAGTTGCTAAACATTCAAAAACTGCCTTTTTATCTGCTGTCCATGCAGTAATGGTTGCCGTTCCACGCTTCTTTGCTGTAACTAATCCATTTTGGTCTACAAAAGCAACCTCCTCATCACTGGAAGTCCATGATGACACCAGTTTCTTTTCTGAATCAGCCAGCATTTCTGACATTTGTTTCGTAGAACCTACATCAAGAAATACCGGCATTTGAATATTAGTCATCAACTCCACAACTGTATAATCCAGTTGATATGTCACACTGTCTGCAAATGTCAGTCCCAGCTGATAATAACCCTCTGGTAAAGAAAAAACGTGATTATCCGCGTATGCATATCCCGTATAACTGGCAACTCCGGCAAGCGACATATCCACAAATTCTTCTGCCAGGATCTTTTTTGGATTTTCCCCGGCAGAATTTACGGACTTCCCCGCGGCATCATAAACTGCTATCGTAGCATCTGTTGGCTTGCTAATGTTTAACAAAATTCCTACATCACATGCATACTCAACTTTAAACGGAATTTTTATCTCAACACCCGCACTTGCAGTTCCGTTTTTCGTTTCAGTGTGTTCAATTTCCAGTGCAGCGGCTGGTTCCGCTGATGCAAACACGGTAGTAATGGCAATGACAAATGCCAGTACCAGGCTGCTGAGTTTTTGGAAACCTCCCGTTGCTGTTGTCGTTTGTTGTTTCATATTCTTTCTCCTCCTTCTAATAGGTTCACATTCCTTTCAATACATATCTTTTTTCTTCTGTACTATACTCAAATAATTCTTTCAGACTATTTTTCAAGGGAATATCCACAAGCACATTCTCCTTGCCGATTTCATCAAAAACCATCTCCCCCTCATCTCTTATACATAAAAATTGAATTTCGCTGCGACTGTCACTACACTCATACAAACTATAGTTCGAATCATAAACTTGTCCCATTCCACATTTCCCTCCCAGTCTGATTATCCTAGGAGCATGCATAAGATACGGATAAACAAATGCTTCATCCTGAACTACATTTCCTGATGAATCTGTTTCCAGCGCAAAAACCATCGGAAGATCATGAAGCATTGCCTCTATCTCGGGCAAAGATTCCTGCATATTGGCATAAACTTCTTCACCTATCCGTTTTACCTCATCCACTCCTCCATAATTCATTTCTGCTTGATATTCCAAATCCTCATCCTCTATTGGCACCTCCAACATCTCGAAATCATCCTGTAAATTCCCATCCAAGGACATACATGTCCCCAACAGAACATGCTTTGCATAATCTCCGATTTCCCTATTATCATTTTGTTTATACATAATTCCAAGCCGCAATATATTTTCTCTTGCCAAATCCATTGCAGATGAAAAATCGAAATCTATATTTTCCGCCCCTAGACAAAAGCCGTCACCCGTCCCTGTCCAAAGTTCCTCATCCGTCATCCGAGACAGTTCTCCCATTGTAAGACCAACGTCATCATCAATTAAAGGATAAGGAGTAACCCGTCCATTGTCAAAGAAATAAATTTCCTCCGGTTCTTTCTCCTTATCAAGCGGCAACTCCTTAACTCCATACGCAATTTTTCTCCCACTTCCCAAATATTCGCTGAACGTTGGTGTATCTATTTCTGGTTCTTCCGTTTTTTTGCTGTCAAATCCATCTTCATCGAAATATGTATCCGAAACCGTTTTAGACCCACATCCAGTCAATAAAATACCCAGCATTACTAATGTCACAATCATCATTTTTCTCATAACTCGTTCTCCTTTTTTTCATATTCTGTACCGGACTTTTCAAAATGTACGGGTGAATACTTTATCTTTTACCTGACCGTAATCGGATTGCTTGTCCATGTTACAGTTCCTGCGTCACTTGTAGCCGTAATCCTGTAATAATACGCCCCAGCACCAATCCGGTTAAAATACAAGTTGTGATCGAGGGTACTCCTTGCTATGGTAAAAGAAAAACAGAACATCCCATAGTCCATAACGACAAGGGATGCCATTACCACTGCCCCAGTTGGATAAGCCGCATGGAGAAAGCAGGGTTGGAGCGTTCCATGTCAAAAAAGGGATACTCCCCCAACCCCTCTGCCCGCTGGTATCTCCTGATATTTTTATTCAGCATATGCAGAAACTGTAATCTCCGTAAACGGCAATTGCACTTTTTTCTTCTTTAAACCGGATTTTTTTATTACAAAAGTAAAATCTCTGAAACCACCCGGGGCAATGCTCGTTTTTATTTTTTTCTTTTTATACGTTCCTACGGTTTTCCCTTCCCCATCCTTTATGACAATCTTAAGATCTTGAATAGAGGAAATTTTATCTGACAGCCTGCTGACAGCTCTTGCCTTTATTACCAGATTACCCTTCGTGTCAAAAGAGCCCTTATAAACCTCTAATCCCTATTCCCCTTTTTTAAAATCATTCTTTCTGATTTTCTCTACGGAATAAATATTTTTTACAACCGTTATCTTGTATTTCAGTACTCTGCCATTTTCAAGTTTAGCAGAAATCACAGCTTTTCCTTTTTTCTTTGCAGTCACTTTACCCCTGCTATCAACCGTTGCAACCTTCTTATTGCTTGATGACCATGATTGAACTGCTTCGCCGCTGTTGACAGGCAGTTTCTTTGTAAAGCCTTCTGCAAGATATACCGAATCTGCTACAACTTCTTCTTTTTCTGATTCTGTATCCACTTCCTCTTTTTCTTTCTCTTTTGCGCATACTGATACTGTATCTTTACAAGTTCCAGACTCCTCTCCTAAATATGGAATCACTTCATATCTGTAAAATACCCCCGGAATGACAGTGCTGTCCGTATAACTTGTCTCTCCCGCCTTAGCCTTTGTGAGAAGTTTTCGGTCTGCACCACTTTTTTCTGCTGTACGGTAAACAAGATAACCTTCAGCACTGGAAACCTCTTTCCACGAAACTGTTACACTTCCCGGGACATTTTTAACCTCTTGCTCCATCGTTGTGGCAAGGTTAATTGTGGAAATATCATATTCCTGTGTCCAGTCACTATAAATGGTTTCTTCCGGCATATAATCCGGCCATGTGTTTGTCGCCGGATCACAACGGCCACTCACACTATTTTCTTCAGGAAGTACCGTATAAGCACGAACCTTATACTTCCACCTAGTGCAATCTGGCAAATCATGTCCAACACATTGTTTCCCGGAACCCGTAACACGTATTGTATCTGATATCGTACCGTCTTCAGCCATTCTGCATATCTCATATCCGTCAGCTCCCCTTGCGTCTGAAAAATCAAGATATACATTTCCGGCAGTATCCGCACTCAATGTCTGAACAACAGGTGATTCCAGATGAACATCAACAATGATACCATAATCATCTTCTCCTGCCATTGCAGGCTGAATCATACTTCCTGGTGGATTGTACTGCACATAGCCAACACAATATCTTAGCGTATAGTGTCCTGGCAAATATGCGGATACTACCCCTTCGTCCGAAATCTCAACGGCAGTTCTCCCGTCACTAAGCCTGCAGCTACTGCCATGCTTTCTGCTCACCTCGTACAAATCCGCACAAAACAGCTGTATCTGATCAGATTCTCCTGCTGCAAGACGAAACTGATTTGCACTCAATCGAATCGGCTCCCCAAAATCTACGCTTGATGAATTAGATGCCGTATTTCCTGCCTGATCCGTCACAGTCACTTTAACCGTTAATGTACTGGAAAATCCACCTACGCCCCCACTAACGGTACCGTTTACAATTTCGGCAGGAACAGGATTTGACATGACGCCATCCCGGGTATATTCTACTGTCGCCCTGGCCCCGCCCATGCCTGTAGTAACCTGACAGGAATATGATGTGTATCCATCGGATGACATAATCTGGACAGTGCCTACTGTGGGTTTTATGTTGACTGGCTGAACTACACTCATGGACAGTTTTGGACTGGCCACATACCAGTACTTATCTATGCTCTCCAGTGTAATTGTTGCCCGGGAGATTGGAACCCGCCCGGCTGGCGCGGCACTGGATGGATCTGCACAGTAAAATGTGCCATCCGTATAATCCGTCAGCAAAATTGCATGCGGCTTGCCAAAATCATATATCACAATTCCCTCTGGATGCTGTGATAACAGATTTATCATCGTCTGTGTCCGGTTAGAAGATATCCTGGCACTGCTAACATTGATTCCCGCATGCGAAAACGAATTACGCAATCCACCTGATGTCCATGCTGTTGATTTCAAATTGTTTTCTGTGACTTCTGTCCAATTACTGTTTCCATTTAATAAAGCCGCACGCCTTACCAGCATTGCTGCTGATGCCAGTGTACAAGTACTTGATGTATTTTGTTTAAAAAACATTGTACCCTGATTAATATCAGAAAAAGAAGCTGCATACACTTTTTCTGACGGTATCACTCCAATTATAAGAACCAGTGCTAATATAAAACTCAATCCTAACGAAATAATTCTTTTTGTATTTTTCTTAAACATACCTATACCATCCTTTTTTCATATTTTGTGCCGAAATTTTCAAAATGTATGGGTGAATACCTTATCTGTTACCTGACCGTAATCGGTTTACTTGTCCACTGGGTAGTCCCTGCATCACTGACCGCTGTAATCCTATAATAATACGTCCCTGCACCAAGCCAGTTAAAATACAAATTGTGGTCAAGAGTACTCCTTGCTATTGTAAAAGAATAAGCCGTGGTATTTTCCGTATAGCTGAAAAGTGCCTTGCCATTACAGTCAAGAATTTCCCCCGTTACACGCCTGAGCCTTGCATCAGACTGCACTTTACCGCTGCACGTCCATGATTGTCCAACGCGCAGGGAATCCGGTGTCCATGCCCCTGTTATGAATGGCTTTGAAACATTGCCAACATTAATCGGAGAACTGGTTTCCCAGAGACAATTGTTCTTATTAACAGCAAAAACATCATAGTAATAGATTCCAGGACGTAATTTATTAAAATACAAATGGCGGTCTATCACACTGTTTGCCATTTTATAAGAAGTAGTATATGGATGTACGGTATAAGTATAAACCGTGTTCATTTCCACATCTTTAATGGAACCCACTACAGCTTCCAAAGGCGAATCAGAAGTAATTACCCCATTGCAGGTCCATGACTTTCCCGTTTTTAAAGTCGAAGGTGCATTCATTCCGGTAATACGAATGCCTGATAGCTCCAATGATGTATTGCCATTCGATGAACCGCTTGACGATTCCGCAAGTGTTGATAAACGAATCACTTTTGCGCCTACATTACAGTTTTTTTTATGCAGGCTACTCTTTGACAGCCTATATGTTTGCCTGTTTTTTGCAGCATTATGTGCATAATAAATAGCATTGCCACTTGAATTATAGCCTGCACAAATTAAGATATGTGGCCGTAAATTACATGTATAACACCATTGGATTACAACATCCCCTGCTGCAAGTATATCCCCATTCAGATCTTGAGTCGCATATCCATTTCCATTCAGTCTTAAGTCAATTCCCGTAAGTCCGGTGACATCACATATGGCATCATAACAGCCTTTTGTTCCCTTTTTTACTGGAATATCAATCCCCCCTGCCTGTACACACCGAGATACGAATTCAGCACACAAACCTCTTCCATCGTTCCAATGCTCAGCAGCATATCCAAGTGCCCCATTCACATCATAAGTAACTGCCGCTTGTACCGGAGAAACGGGCAACCCCGTCAGGCACAAAACCATTATCAGTAACATTCCTGCCATTTTTTGTTTTTTCATAATACAATACCTCCCTCATTTTTATTGTGCAATACCAAGCTTAAAGAAATAATACCAAATCACCCATACATTTTAAAAAAATCCGGAATCTTCTAAATTGAAGGAATCTTCTTTTTTGGTGTCTTCGGTTTTTGTTTTTTCCCCTCTTATCCCCTTTTGTTTATCCATAATAATAGTCGTGATACGACTATTTGTCAATAGTTTTCGGGAATTTTTTCTATAATAACTGGATAAAACTATTAGAGGACGCAAAAAAAATGCTATTTGAAAATATAAGAAATCTACGGGAAGACAATGACAAAAAACAGCAGGAACTTGCCGATTACCTGAATGTAAAGCAAACAACCTATTCCAAATATGAACTTGGAAAAATCAATATTCCGATTGAAGTGTTTTTAAAACTGGCTGATTATTACGATGTATCAGTTGATTATCTGCTGGGACGCACAAAACACAAAAAGGGAAAATAGTATTGTAGATATGAAATTTGAAAATATTAAAAACCTGCGAAAAGCAAACAAAAAAAACCAGCAGGAGCTGGCTGATTATCTGAATATCAAACAGACAACTTATTCCAAATACGAACTCGGCAAAATAAATATTCCGATTGGAGTATTTTTAAAACTGGCTGATTATTATAATGTATCGGTTGACTATCTACTGGGACGCGACAACCAGCATTGCTGATTTTATTTCTCCTGCTCCAGTACTTTCCCCAGAAGTCCATACAGTTCCTGTATCTCATTCAGGGTAAGCGTAATTCCCTTCCCCATTTTTTCATGGTCAGGCGCCCAGTCCCTGAGATCATACTTCGGTGCAGCGCCGTTCCATGAAATGAGATTTAATTCTTTTGTCCAGCCTTTTGCACTTTGGGACAGTGTTCCTACTTCTTTTTTGATTTCGTATTTAATTTCTGCCATAATCTTTTCCTTTCACGTAAAACATATCATTATTTTATTAATTGTACCATTTTGCCATCAAGGGACACATTTCATACATCAGTATTCCTCATGTTATTCCTGAACTTAATCATTTAACAGCTCCGCGTTCCATACAGTAAACCATAACTGCCTGCTGGATTTCCAGTAAACTTTTCTTAAATTCGTATCCGACAAAATATTCTGATTCTATTACTTCATCAGATACTTCCTGTCCGCGGTAAAACGGCGGACACGGATTTAATACGGCGCCTGCATTCGCCATTTCCATCACCTCGGTTGTCACCTGGCAGTCCTTAAAATCATCCAGCGCCTCTGCCGGAAGGGAATCCGTGCAAATAATATCTTTTCCTTTCACCGCATCCTTTATGTTATGGTATATGTTTATGCCGTCCAACTCATATCCTGTGCCGCAGCACTGTGACAGTTCAAATCCCATAACTTCCGAGGCCTCTTTCCATGCCAGACCAATATTACCGGATTTTCCACAGAATAAATACTTGTCTTTCGTAAAATTTTTCCGGATTTTTGACAGGGAATACATATCTGATAATATTTCACATGGATGATTACTGTCTGTCATGGCATTGATAACCGGAACGTTTAAATACTCTGCCAGCTTTTCCATCAGGCGGATATCTTTATGCCGCACTACCACAAGGTCTGCCCAGTTATTCAGATAACCGCATACATCCTTTATGTCTTCACTCTTATTCAGCGTTTCACCCGGAAATAACACTGGCTGTCCGCCCAGCAAATAAATTCCCTTTTCAAAGGTCACGCGGGTCCGGATGCTGGAAGCCGGAAAAAATAATACCACGCTTTTTCCTTTCAGATAACCGTCCTGTTTTCCCTGACTGATTTCGTCTGCAATATGAAATATTTTATAGATTTCATCCGGCATCAAATCTGTCAGCCTAAGTAAATCTTTCATAAACCAATCCTCTCTTGAACATCAGTCCATTCCAAATTTGCCTGACGGCAAATGGGCTGACGCTGCATGTCAAGTTTTCATAGAAAACTTGACACAACCTTCTATATATCAGTACAGACTAAAAAGCAGCAGTTCTTTTTCGCCGGGATTTTTTCCATTTCCATCCACGGACGTTGTATGCTCACCATATAAGTACTGCTGTCCTAAATTAGAAAAGTTTTTGTAATTACAGCACTTCCCAGCTTCCATTACGACTTGTTCCATTTCTCCTAATTTTCCCAAATTGTTTTAGCTTTTGGATATAGTATTTTACCCGGCTTACCGACCAGCCAAGTTTCTCTGCCAAAAGCGGATTTGTCATATCAGGGTATTCTTTAATCAAATTTAATAACAAAAATTCATCTTCGGATAATTGCATTTGGTCTGATTGGTTTGTTTGGTTAGTCTGACCATTCTGACCAAAATCAAATGAATACTTTTCATCCAACGGAACAATAATTCTAAAAATATCGCCTTCGATAAATTCCGGTATTTGTCCCGAATAATATTTGCTATATTTAAACAAATTGCGTACACCAGAACCAAGTTGGTCTGCATATCCGATATTTCTAAAGAAAGATGCAATAAGCGGATTCTTTGGAATCGGCTCTAAATTATCTTCTGTAATAAATCCATCACCTAACGCACGATTAGCATTTTCCACATACATACGCTCTTTTTCAATCACAAATTTCGCTGTATAACTGTTGGTAAACTCCCGATGCATCAAAACATTACTTACCATTTCTCTCAAAATAGTATTTCTAAGACTTTTATTCACATCATTTTCCAGGAAGAATTTATCCGGCAGATGCTTTTTACCAAAGTCCATAAGCCTGTCATAGCTCTCGATTAAATTGGTCTTTATTACTTCCCGGTCATCATATCTATCCAAGTTCACTTTACGAACAAGTGCATCTGTTACATAAGCCGGAGCAACATTTAAAATGACATCATCTTTTCCTAAAAGCATAATAGCTGCAAGATTGTATCCTTCCTCTCCTGTCGCAATATCTCGTCCATATAATCCCGCACTCTTTAACAACTCCGTATCATCCATAGACTTCCAGGGATGTGTTCCACCTGCATGATTCTGTGCCATTATCCTGATTTTCGGCAACAAATCCAATCGCAAGTCCTCTAACTTCGCATACGGATATATCTTCTTTTCCGTAAAGATATTCTGTTTGCGAATATACATTTGTGCAATCGCTCCAGTAGCTGTTACCTTAACATCCGCATCATCCACTCTGTCATAAATAACCTTTTTATAACTGTGTACTTCTGAACTTGGCGGAATATGAATATGAATTATTGTATGATTCTCATCATATTCAATTTTTTCCGGCACCAGATATACCGTAGGAGAAAACAATGCCGGATTACTCACTACCTTAATAAAATTCTTAATCATATCTGATACCGCATTCTTCGGTACGCCGAGAACTGTACCATTATTCAATACGCCCAAAAATATATCTCCACCAAAACGATTCAAAAATGAGCATACTGTTTCATAGGTATCTGATTCAATTCCATTCCCGCAACGCTTAAATTCAACTGCTGCGGTTTCTCCTATCATTAGAATGGATTGTATTGCGGCTAAATCCATAGTGTAATCTCCTTTCGCCAATCCCTAAACTCCATACACTTTCTGAACTTCTTCTACATCATAATAAGCAGATAGTGGCATCTCCGGCTGCTCTTCATTATCACTATACACAAGCTGTATTATTTGCCCGTCCATAGTAAGCATCATATATTAAAATCAGACACAAAATATCCACCTTGACTCGTATATTTATCGGTTGCCTCGTCATTTTCATTACATATTGCTTTATATTACTCCGACCTCAAATCTGTCAGCCTAAGTAAATCTTTCATAAACCAATCCTCTCTTTCTATACATCGGTCCGGTTCATTTCATCCACCAGTTTTTTCGGTTTCACCGTCAGCTCTGCCCATGCCGGGCGAAAACCGCTTTTTATGGCATTTCGCGCAGATTTGATATTGCTCCATGCACAGCAGTAGAACGGAACTTTGTCCCGGTTTAAAATTTCCAGGGCAAGGCGGCTTGTTAATGCGGATGCGATTCCCTTTCTCCGGTATTCCGGCAGCACATCAACTCCAATCTGCCACATGCTGTCACAGTCAGCGGAACAAGCTGCAAGCGCAATTAATTTATCATTTTCCCATGCCCCGGCACCAAGCACATCCAGTTCTTTTCTTTTTTCACAAAGGGCATTCGACCACTGTTTATGATACAGCTTTTGAAACTCTTCCTGCTTCATAATTTTTATTTCATACGGACAAGGCAGTACCTTTAATGCATCCACATCCGGCAGCCAGTACTCCGCCATAAAACACACCGCCATGCCGGACAAAGCAAACGCTTCGTTCAGCACATGCATATTCGGGGTTTCAAAACAGTGGCTGATATCATATCTTGAGATATAGGAATGGACAATATCGTAATACTGCGGCTGTGTGGACGCAACGATGTTATTTCCGTAGCTGACAAGGTTACAGATGAATGGAAGCTGTAAATATTTTCTTGCGCCTTCGTCTTTCTCGGAGTATACGATAATATTTTCTTTATTTGTGAATGCATCTGCATCACAGTGTAAATCAACTGCAGACTGTGCCATTGCAGCTGACATGATTTCTTTATTATTCATGGGATTCTCCTGTTACATCAGATTAAAAAAGCTTAACACATATAAAAATATACCTGCTGTGCTTATCAGTAAGAGACTCTCCAGTTATCCAACCATTTTCCCAATAGCTTCCTCAACTGCAGCGTTTAAACTCTTTCCGTGCTCAATCGCGTAAACCGCAATATTCCGGTGAAGTTCCGGACTGATCCTGACATTAAATGTTCCCTTGTAAGGCTGCTCAGGCTCCACATTCCGCTCTGTACAATCTGCTAAATATTCATCAATTACATTCTGAAAGCCTTGTTCCAACTCTTTTACAGAATCCCCTTCGTAAGATAACAAAGACTTTATTCCAATCACTTTACCAAAAAGGCAGCTATCCTCTTTTGAATATTCCACTGTCCCATTGTAATTTTTATATGACAATAAATTACTCATAGCAAACCATCCTTTCTTAACTTCTCTATCACCTGATCTAACACATATCTCTTTAGAACACCGTCTGGATGCGGCTTATGAAAGTTTATCACTTCATTGCTTCCATCTTTAATAAACTTCACTCCTGAACCGGTTCCGCCCTGCTTTAGTTCAAATCCAAAATGTGATAATAAAGACTCCATTTCGTCAAAAGTAAAGTCTTTTGGCTTCTTTAGCAATCTGTCTGTCAGTTTATCTTTCTTACTCATGGCATTTCTCCTCTACATGTATTATAGCACTTGGCAGAAAAATAGCAACTATTTCTAGTTGCTATTTCAGAACAAATGCATGAATAATTACAGCATACGAGTAAAAATATTTATTCCCCAAATATTTCAATCGGTGTGGTACCATAAACAAAAATCATTGCGTCATACATCTCCGCCGGAACCTGCGACGGACGGTATACACGGTTCGGAAACAGATACCATACCCACGAATATCCCTCACCTATATTCCCCATGGGAGTTTCCTTATAAATCTGTCCGTACAGCTTTTTACTTTCCTCTGGTACCGTGGAAAAATCCAGATAATACATTCCGTCATCCATATATTTTGCCTGGTATGCAAGCGGGTCAGCAGAACAGAAATGATGATTGCTGCGAACATATTCTTCACTGTCCATACTGCTTGTGTTGATATTGATGTCGGCAGTGAAAAAATCGGTTCCGACTGCATAGTAAGCATCCCCGTATGTATCCGACAGCCGTCCTCCAAATGTACTGCATCCATCCATCCATGATCTGGATATGTGTCCGTTATGTGCGGCTATCATCAGTTTATCATTTCCGTGCAGGGATTCCTGTTCCAGTATCCAACCAACATTTTCTGCCATGCACTGGTCGCGGTAATTGGAATAATCTTCTGCTTTTACATCATAAGAACCCATCTGCTGAATAAGCGCATCACATGCGTGAAGAATGGATGGATACTCTGTATCATTCGGATGTTTCTTTTCCAGCGCAAGCCGGACGGTTTCAAGTGCTTTTTTTACCGCCGGGATTTCCTCATCCTCCACCCACACTTCGGTGTCCGTCAGAGCTTCTATTTCCAGTAATTCGCTGTCAATTCCCAAATCCCCGTGTTTTCTGCAGTAATCAGTCAGGCGCAGTGCACCGGGAGAACCATTCTGCATGTCAAAACCGTAAAAACGGAGCTTCCCATCTTCTGGTGCTGTCTGGTTATACTCCCTCATCCAGTCAATCAGGGCTGCCATCTGCTTTGTATGGTATATCATAAAAGAGGACTGCAACAAAATTTCCTCTGCCGTTGACTCACCGCCCTGAATGTAATCATTGAGCAGCAGCCCTTCCCCAAAGTCCAGTTCCAGTCCAAAAGCCTTATAGCCGTAATTTTCCACGAGATTTTTAAATACCTCAAGCTTTAGTTCCTGAAACTCCACATTTCCATGGGATGCCTCTCCAAGACCCACAATAGTCGTCCCATCCGAAATAGCAAATTCAGAAACCGAAACTGCATATTTTTCTGTCTCCGGTATTTTGTGGCGTGCCAGCACTGTTTTGTAATTCAGGTAAACAAAAGTCCCTGCTACAGTTAAAACTATTAAACTAAGCAGCACAATCCCTGTTCGTTTCAAAATCTTAATAAACTTCTTCATCTTTTTTACTCCTTCTTTCCTGGAAATGAATCCAGAGATTTTATGATTAAGAAGTTTAACACAAGGATACAGACGGAACAATCGAAGTTCCTTACAAACGTCTAACATTTTTGTAAGGTAGTAAAACCCCTGCCTGTATTTTGTTATTCCGGCTTATGATAGTGGCAGACCATATCGTAAATTTAATAGGAAACTTAATGATATTTTACAGCAGAAACTGCCCCATACAGTAATTCGCCAGATCCATCCCCCTGTCGGTCAATGCAATGCTTCCCCCGTATGCTGTCAGAAGCTCCTGTTCCCTCAGCTTTTCAATCACATCCCGGTAAACCACATCAATCGGCTTGCCAAAATTTCTCTCAAAATCCGCCCGTGTAACGCCTTCGTTCATCCGCAGTCCTAAGATCATAAATTCCACCATCTGCTCCTTTTTATCAATCACTTCCGCAGAAACATGAAGGTTTGTCCCAAACCAGTCGCCTTCCGGCATGCACTCCTTTTCCCCGTCGGAAAAATCATCCGGAAGAAGAAGTTCCTGTTTTTCACAAAGGTCAATATAACTGTACAGCTCCCTGGTATTCTCATAGCGAACATTTTCCAGTAACGAAGATGCACCAAGTCCGACACCCAGATAATTTTCCCTTGTCCAGTAACCGACATTGTGTTTACAGCGGTATCCTTTTCTGGCAAAATTGGAAATTTCGTACTGCTGGTATCCTGCCTGCTTTAAAATATCCTGCGTTGCCTTGTAAATCCGGTATACCTCATCCTCGCTTGGCAGTGCCTCGGTTTTGATGCCTGCATGCTGCTTGACTGCGTCAAATTTGTACCGCTCATAAAAAGGCGTTCCCTTTTCAATCATAAGGGAATAGGCGGAAATATGTTCCGGTTTTAACCGGATCACATGCTGCAGGCTGCGCATAAATTTTTCCAGTGTCTGGTGCGGCAGACCGCTGATTAAATCCACATTGATATTCTCACAGCCGGCATTTCTGGCAAGCTCGTAAGTCTTTAAAAACTGTTCAAACGTATGTATCCTGCCAAGCAGCTTTAATTCCGAATTATCCGCCGACTGCAGTCCAATGGACAGACGGTTGATTCCAACCTTTTTATAAATTTCAAGCTTGGACGCCGTTACTGTGCCCGGATTGCATTCGATTGTAATTTCCGCATCCTCTCTTACCTCAAAATTTGTCAGAACCTCCTGCATGATGGCGCCGATAAATTCCGGTTCCAGCCAGCTTGGCGTACCGCCCCCGATAAAAACCGTGGAAACCGTATATTCTCCCATCAGCGCCCCGTAAAAACGGATTTCCTGCAAAAGCGCATGGATATACCTGACCTGCGTGCTGCTGTCTGCCGGAAAAGACAGAAAGTCGCAGTAATCACACTTTTTTATGCAAAACGGCGTATGGATATACAGCTCCAGATTCTTAGTCCTCATCTAACTTCAACACACTCATAAACGCTTCCTGCGGCACTTCCACCGTACCAATCTGCCGCATGCGTTTCTTTCCTTCCTTCTGCTTTTCAAGCAGCTTCTTTTTACGGGAAATATCCCCGCCATAACATTTTGCAAGCACGTCCTTGCGCAGTGCCTTGACCGTCTCCCTGGCAATCACCTTTCCGTTCACTGCTGCCTGAATCGGAACCTCAAACAGATGCCTTGGGATTTCTGTTTTCAGACGCTCGCACATCTTTCGTCCCCTGTCGTATGCACTGTCCTTAAACACAATAAAGGAAAGGGCGTCCACCATCTCTTTGTTAATTAAAATATCCAGCTTCACAAGCTCCGAACGCTGGTATCCCTTCATCTCATAATCAAAAGATGCATATCCCCTGGAACGGGATTTTAAAGCGTCAAAAAAATCGTAAATAATTTCGTTTAACGGCATATCATATTTAATCACTGCACGTGTTTCCTCAATGTAATCCATGCTGATATAGATTCCCCGCCGCTCCTGGCAGAGCTTCATAATGGCTCCCACATATTCAGCCGTTACCATAATTTCAGCAGATACAAACGGCTCTTCCATATAGTCAATTTCAGACGGGTCCGGAAGATTGGAAGGATTTGTTAAATCAATTACTTCCCCGTTTGTTTTATGCACCTTGTAAATAACGCCCGGCGCTGTCGTGACAAGGTCAAGGTTAAATTCACGTTCCAGACGCTCCTGGATAATCTCAAGGTGCAAAAGCCCAAGAAAACCGCAGCGGAATCCAAATCCAAGCGCCAGCGAGGTCTCCGGCTCATAGTGTAAGGAAGCGTCGTTGATCTGAAGCTTTTCCAGCGCATCCCGCAAATCCGGATATTTCGCGCTGTCCGCCGGATAAAGTCCGCAGTACACCATGGGATTGACCTTTTTATATCCCGGAAGCGGACTGGCACACGGATTTTCACTTTCCGTTACGGTATCACCGACCTGTGTATCCCTGACATTTTTTATGCTGGCAGCAATATACCCGACCATTCCTGCAGAAAGTCCGTCATCACTTGGAATAAACTGCCCTGCTCCAAAATATCCAGCCTCTGTTACCTGTGCCTCCGCACCCGTTGCCATCATTTTTATTTTTGTTCCGGTTTTTACCGTCCCTTCCATAATCCTGCAGAATACAATTACGCCCTTATAGGAATCATAAAGCGCATCAAAAATCAGTGCCTGTAACGGTGCATCCGGATTACCGCCCGGTGCAGGAATTTTCTGGACCACCTGCTCTAAAACTTCCTCAATATTCAGTCCTGTCTTTGCAGAAATACGCGGCGCATCCATTGCCTCGATTCCCACTACATCTTCTATTTCCTGAGCAACCTCATCCGGCCTTGCGCTTGGAAGGTCAATTTTATTGATGACCGGAAGTACATCAAGGTCATGGTCGATTGCAAGATAAACATTGGCAAGCGTCTGCGCTTCCACCCCCTGCGCCGCATCCACCACAAGAATCGCGCCGTCGCAGGCGGCAAGGCTTCTGGAAACCTCATAATTAAAATCCACATGTCCAGGTGTGTCAATGAGGTTGAAAATATATTCATCCCCGTCCTTTGCATGATAAATAATACGCACTGCCTGCGATTTTATGGTAATTCCGCGTTCACGCTCAAGATCCATATTATCAAGTACCTGCGCCTGCATTTCGCGGCTGGTCAGCGTGCCTGTTTTTTCAATAATCCGGTCTGCCAGTGTGGATTTGCCGTGGTCAATATGGGCAATAATGCAGAAATTCCGAATTTTACTCTGATCAGTTGTCATAATTTTTTCTTCCTTAAATACGTTTTATTTTTCTTTGCTTACTCATTATAACAAAAACATCCTAAATAGCAAACAGAGACACCCACTTTTTCCAGAGCATCTGCTTTACGTCATCATCACAGAAGCAGCATGCAATAGACGCTTTATATATTTTTTCACATGCGGCATCGTTTAACATCCCGGCATCCGCAAGCAGCATAAACTCATCCGTCAGGGTCGTACTGCTCACCGTCCGGTTATCGGTATTAATGGAAAGCAAAATACCTGCCTTTAAAAATTCCACAAACGGATACCTGGAAAAATCCGTAACTGCTTTTGTCTGTAAATTACTGGTCGGACAAAGCTCCACACCGATTTTTTCCCTGGCGCAAAGCTTCATAAGCTCCCTGTCACCTGCCATGGCAATTCCATGTCCAATGCGTTTTGCACCAAGGGAAATGGCGGCACGTATATTTTCTGCACTGCCGCATTCCCCGGAATGAATCGTGGCAGGCATTCCGTTCTTCTTTGCATAGGAAAACAGTTCTGCAAAATCCGCCGTGGGATAAGACTTTTCATCTCCTGCAAGGTCACAGCCGCAGACTCCCGCCCCAAGAAACTCCCGCGCTTCCTTCAGCATGGATAAATTTGTTTCCATATCCAGTCCGCGCATGGTACAGACAATTATGGACGTCATAATATCTGCTTCTTTTTCCGCCTCTTTTAAACCTTTATTCACACTCTCGATAATTTCCCTGACCGACAGTCCCTGCTTCGTGGAAAAGGACGGTGCAAAACGCACTTCCAGGTAAACCACATGTTCCTTCGCCGCTGCAAGGGCAAGTTCTTTGGCTGCCAGAGAAAGCCCCTCCTTTGTCTGCAGGCTAAGAAGCGGAAGGTCAAAGCACTTTAAATATTCGGAAAGACTTTTGCAGTCTTTCGGAGCCACAAGCAGGCTTTCCAGCTGCTCCTTAGTATAATCCTCACCTGCATCCTTTAAAAGCCGCGCCGCAAGCGCCGGGCTTAAAGAGCCGTCCAGATGGCAGTGCAGTTCTATTTTTGGCATGTTGTAAGCCGTAAAACGAATCATAGTCCCTTCCCCTCCCGTTCTTTGCCTTATTATTTTAACAGACGCATAAGTGATGTGCCGATACACCCGTCCGGCAGCGGTACATCAAAATTATCAGCAATTGTCGCACCAGTCACGGCAAAAGTATCCTGCGTTTCCAGTCTTCCGTTTCCTTTGTGGGATTTGGAATAAATGAGCAGCGGCACCTGTTCCCTCGTGTGGTCCGTTCCCTTAAAGGTTGGGTCGTTTCCATGATCCGCCGTAATCATCAGAAGGTCATCATGCCTTAAACGCGGAAGCAGTTCCCCCAGCTTTTTGTCAAAACGCTCGATTTCCTCCCCATAACCGACCGGGTTTCTCCTGTGTCCCCACTGCGCGTCAAAATCCACCAGATTCGTAAAACAAAGCCCTGTAAAATCCTTCCCCGCAATTTCAATGGTCTGTTCCATGCCATGCACGCTGCTGTCAGAATGATGGCTTTCCGTAATTCCGGATCCGGAAAAAATATCGTTGATTTTTCCAACGGAAACCACGGCATAACCAGCACGCCAGAGCGCATTTAAAACCGTCTCGGCAGGCGGTGCCAGAGCATAGTCATGGCGGTTACTGGTACGCACAAATTCCCCCTTTTTTCTTCCGGTATACGGTCTTGCAATCACACGCCCCACACGCCATTCATCACGCATGGTAAGCTCTCTTGCAATTTCACAGTAATGGTAAAGCTTTTCCAGCCCCATTGTTTCCTCATTGCCGCAGATCTGCAACACAGAATCCGCAGAGGTGTATACGATCAGCTTCCCCTCATGAATTTCCTGTTCACCAAGCTCGTCAAGAATTGCAGTTCCGCTTGCCGATTTGTTTCCAATGATTTTCCGTCCGGTCCGTTTTTCCAGCTCCGCAATCAGTTCTTTCGGAAATCCGGTATCTGTAAAGGTAATAAAAGGCTTCGTGGTTAAAAGCCCCATCATTTCCCAGTGCCCTGTCATGGTATCCTTGCCAAGGCTTGCCTCATTTAATGCCATATAATAGCCACCGGCTTCATCTGCCGGTTTTACCTGTTTTAACGGTTTTAAACTGGCAAGCCCCAGCTTTGCAAGATTTGGAATATTTAAATGCGCCACGGTGTCTGAAATATGCCCCAGTGTATCCGCCCCGGCATCCCCAAATTTATCGGCATCTGCCATTGCCCCGATTCCCAGGGAATCCAGAACAATTAAAAAAATACGGTTATAAAAATTTTTCATACGGCCGCCTCTCCATTTATGCTATATGATCCGGTCCAAAGCCCATTGGGAGCAGTTCTTCCAGCGTAAAAATCCGGTAATTCTCCCTGGACTGAGCCAGAATAATTTGAAATTCCTGCGGATTACAAAACTCCATCATCACCTGCCTGCAGACGCCGCAGGGCGGGCAGAAATCCTTCACTGCAGCTGACTGTGCACCGCCGGCAACTGCAATCGCAGTAAACTCGCACTCACCTTCACTTACTGCCTTAAAAAATGCCGTACGCTCTGCGCAGTTTGTCGGCGTATAGGCGGCATTTTCAATATTGCAGCCCTCATATATGTTTCCTGATTTTGCAAGCAGCGCCGCCCCGACACGAAACATGGAATATGGGGCATACGCCTTTTCCCTTGCGGATAATGCCCGCTCCGCCAGTTTTTTTATATCTGTTTCATTCATATTTATTTCTTTCAATCTTTATCCTCCCGGACCAGCAGCCGGACTGCATCCACAACTGTCCGGACTGCAGGCAGCGTATCATGCACCTGAACATTGGAAAGTCCCTTTTTTTCACGCTCCTGGTTAGCAAGCACCAGAAGACAGGAACCAACACGCACGCGCAGAAAACTTCCCGCGATAAAAAGGGCTGCCGTCTCCATTTCCGAAGCAAGACATCCCATCCGAAGCCACGCCTGCCACTTGTTTTCCAGTTCATACGATACCGGCATTACCTGCGGTTCATGCTGGCCGAAAAAGGAATCCTTGCTCTGCACCACACCCACATGGTACTTAAAATGATTTTGTTCTGCCGCACGTACCAGGGCATTTGTCACCTTAAAATCTGATACTGCCGGATATTCATGCGGTGCGTATTCATGGCTTGTCCCTTCCATACGCACAGCGCCGTTTGCAATCACAAGATCACCGCCTGTTACATTTTCCTGCATCCCCCCGCAGGTACCAATGCGTATAAATGTATGAGCCCCGCACTTTACCAGTTCCTCAATGGCAATTGCCGCGGACGGTCCGCCGATCCCTGTGGAAGTCACACTAACCTTTACACCGTCCAGCATCCCTGTATAAGTAGTAAATTCCCGGTTATCAGCAACAAGTACAGGCTGTTCCAGCAATTCGGCAATTTTTCTGCACCGCTTCGGGTCTCCCGGAAGGATGACGTAAGAACCGATATCTTCCGGTCCCACGCCGGTGTGGTACTGTTTCCCGGCGCCCTGTGTATAGTCAACCATATTTATCCCCCTGTATCATAATATGTAATATCTCTTTTGGAGATATTACATATTATACTATTATTTCTATTCTTTTTTCAATACTTTTGCGAGCAGTTCTGCCAGCGGCTCCATTGCATTTTTTGCCTCTTTTACGGTATTGGTCTGCGCCCCGACTTCCACCAGCATGGATTTCGGACAAAAATGCATGTTGTAACGGTATCCTTTTAAATAAATCCGCCTTGTAAATCCCGGATAAGCTTCTGCGGCTGCAAGCTGCATCTGGAATGAAAAGGCAAGATTATTCTCAATGTAGGGGTTTTTCAGATAGGCAATATCCCCGGTTGCCGTGGTGCGGCTCAGTCCGTTGAAAAACATAATCTGTGCCGTCTTTTTTCCGTTTATTTCTGTTGTGAGACGTGTCTTTTCATTCACACCGTCCCTATGTAAATCTATGACTACCTGAATGGATGGATTCTCCTTGATCAGCTGTTCCACAGGACCCGCGGCATTGGAATAGGCATGGTCCCTGTCGCCCACATCATATTTTCCCTTATGGTGCAGAACCTTAAATCCTTTTTCCTCCAGAAGCTGCGTCAGATAATCCCCGACGCCTACCACTGTGGTGGAATCATCCCCTGCCCTGGAATCTTTGTAGCCCTCCTGTGAATGGGTATGGTAAATTAAAATCTGCGGTCCGTCCACGCTCCTGTCAATGGTTAAATCCGGTCCGAGCAGTTTATCCGCATTCAGCTGGTCCCTGCCAATTGTCGTTGTGTTGTCAATCTGAAAAAACGTCTGCCTTAAATAATCATAGTCATCCAGTTTTTTCCGGTTGACTGCCGTCTTTTTTTCTATGTTTTCATTTTCTCTGTTTTCTTCCGCCTTCTTGTCCTTCGTTTCTGTTTCTGCCTGTTTTCCTTTCTGCTCCATGTTTTCCTTTTCCACAGCCTCTTCATTTTCGGCGATCATCTGCATTGCCTGCAGGTTTTCCATGGCAGCAAGGTTTTCATAATAGGAAAGATCCTCCTCTCTCGCCTCATACCATAACTGCTCCTCATTGTATGCAATCGCAGGATACATGGAAGCCGTCACGTCCTGGTACACATTCGGCCCTCCCTCATCCTGCACACATAACAGTCCCGGTATATAGACATTCAGCACACCGTTATAAAATTTCAGGGACAGATTCTGTCCCAGACTCTGTGCCAGTCCGCCGCCCCAGAAATAGAGGAAACAGCCGACCAGTACAAAATCTATCACCATAAAGAAAACAAGCAATTCTCTCCTCAAACCATCACCACCTCAAAGCATTATATGCTCCTGCTCTCCTCCTTATTACCGAGTAGTGCAATATTTAACCCTTCTGAAATCAGAAAACTCAGCTGTTTGATGGAGTCATCAATGTTTTTTGGTGTCACAAAAAGTCCGTTTAACTGCGGGGATAAAAGCTCTCTTGCCAGCTCCTGTCTTTCATGTTCATCCAGTTTCTGGAGGTCCGAAAGGGACATCGCCTCAATTAATGTAGTCATGGCATCGGACACAATGGTGGCTGCGTCCACAACAGTCGGAACTCCGAGTGAAATTACCGGAACTCCCACACTTTTTTTGTTTAACGCATTTCTATGGTTTCCGATTCCACTTCCCGGCGTAATTCCGGTATCTGTAAGCTGGATGGTACGTCCAAGCCTTTTGACACTGCGTGCAGCCAGTGCATCCACCGTAATTACAAAATCCGGTTTCGTTTCTTTTACCACACCCCGCAGAATTTCCACACATTCCATTCCGGTCTGTGCCATCACACCCGGAACAATTCCGCTGACCCTGCTTACGTCCTCATCTGCAAACGCATATTTACCAAATTCATTCATGATGTGCCTTGTAATGAAAAGATTATCAACCACCCTTGGTCCCAGCGCATCGGGTGTCACATCACGGTTTCCCAGTCCCACAATGAGCACAGAAACCTCCAGTCCCTTTTTCAAGTCCTTCTCCACCGTTTTTACCGGCAGCATTTCCCTTAAAATACGGGCGAGTTCCATAGAAATGTCCCTGTGGTATCCCTCATCCTCCTCAATCATTTCGGGTGCCTCAATGGTGACATAGGTTCCTTTCGGTCGTCCCATGGCTGCCGATGCATTTTCAGTCTCGATCAGCACAGTACTCACCACAACGCCGTTTTCCTTTTCCTTCTCAAAAAAACGGACTCCTCTTACTTCTTTCTTGTTTTTCTGCAGGCGCTCCTGCGACTCCAGCGCAAGGTCTGTTCGAATCGGATAACTTTCTTCCAGCAAGCTTCTTCCCTCCCTATCCTTTAGCATACGCAATTTAATCTGTTTATGTTCCATTTTCCCCGATTTTTTTCAGATTATGTATTGACAGACTGCCTGGCTTGTCATATTATATTCTAGTATGTTTGCGATGAAGCGTCCGTGTCTGTTTCACCGCAGGAACAAGATTACAATTATTTAACAGGGAGGTGTACAGATTGGCTAACATAAAATCCGCTAAGAAAAGAGTGCTTATTACAGCAACAAGGACAGCAAGAAACAAATCCATCCGTTCTGAAGTAAAAACTTCAATCAAAAAGGTGGAGGCAGCTGTCGCTGGTAAGGATAAAGCAGCTGCACAGACAGCACTTACAAATGCAACCAAGGTTATTGAAAAAGCCTGCTCCAAGGGCGTTTACCACAAAAATAATGCAGCACGCAAGATTTCTCGCCTGGCAAAGCTTGTAAATAATGTTGCTTAATTTCATATCATAAAAACACAGTCCAGTACCGTCATGCTGGACTGTTTTTATTTTCTAAACAAAGTAAGAATTTCCCAGTCTTTTCAGCTGTTATTACTAGGTCCAGTCTGGACTGATATCCTTTGTTGTCCCAAAGCTTTTCAGTATTAACTCATCACCTTTACGCTCAAAAACCACGTCAAACTCTGTGTTTACATCTGTCCCATAATATGTAAGTATTATTCTGTCCGGTATATCAAGGCATATATACGCAACTGCATAATTCTCATAAAACTTGTCGTCCTTATCATATTTCTGTGCGATACAGTCCATTTTGCAGAGGTTTTCAGCTGCAAATACAATCAGTGGCTTTAATTCCTCAAACCTGTCCTCCTGTCCTTCCAGATCAACAGCTATCTCATCACACCATCTGGTTTCACGGTAAATTACGACCTCCGTTTCATTTGACAGCTTTAGTTCGTCTGCATCTGCAATCAGATAAGCTTTTTCGTTGTAGCGTTCATGTATCATATACCTCTTTCTCCCTGTATGCTTTTTCTTTCTGTTTTCTGCTGTACCATCCCTGATATCCTGCTTATGCTGTACCCTGATTATATAAAAAAATATTTATATTTACAATAAGTTTCATATTCAGCTTTTCGCTGATGGCCGGGCAGTGTGCAATTCTTGACTTTTCCCCCTGTTATGCTAAAATATTTATAATATCTTTCAAATTTAGCATTCTGGTATTCACAGGGGAGGTATGTTTATGGATCTAAAATTTCATTCTGCTGCATCCGGCAAAAAAAATTTTTTTATTGCAGTCTGTAATACACTTTACATAATTGCACTTATCCTGACTTTTATTCTGCTTTTCGTCTCCATTTTCACTGATAAAAGTGTTCCGAAAACGGACGCAGAAGCCTTTTCTGAAAAATGGTACTATGACAGCAGACTTACAAGACGTGCGGACTTAAAACACCCAAACCTCCATCCCGGATATTCTGCAGACAGTCCCATCGATTATTATGCGTCAGTTCCCTCCGGAATTTCAAACAACTGCGGCATCATGTTTAAAGCCAAAAACTGTGCTGTCCGTGTTTATGTCGGAAACGAAACTGCACCGCGTGCTTCCTACCAGTTATACGGTGCCCTCTATGGAAAAAGCGCCGGTACAGACTGGGTGGAGTTTTCTCTGCAGGCAGATGATGCCGGAAAACTGATTCACATTGAATTTATCCCTTATTATAATGATTCAAGCTGCTATCTGGGCTCATTTACCATAGGAAATTTCCGTGATGTGATTACGGGTACCATCTCAGGACAGATTTCCGGTGCAGTGATAGGCATACTTATGTTCTCAGTAGGTATCATTCTGCTCGTGATATTCCTTGCCCTAAAAAAGACCGCCGGTGTCAATGAAATGGACCTTCTTTATCTGGGATTTACTGCAATCGCAGTGGCCGGCTGGACATTCTCAGAAACCAAACTCATGCAGTTTCTGACCCATAATACCGGAGCCATCCACAACTTTAACTGCATGATGTTAATGTTAATTCCGCTCCCGGTTCTGATGCTTTTCCAGAAAGCTGCCAGCAGAAAACAACGGATTCTGATGAGTACCGTGGCAGGAATTACTGTGTTAAATATAATTGTTTCCTGCCTGCTGCACTTTATGGGAATTTCGGATTTCCACGAAAACCTGAAGCTGACACATATTACAATTATCCTTGCCTCTGCAGCAATTCTTTATTCCAATATCTCCTACTGTCTTCATGAAAAACAGACGGAACGCAGGGACAAGGTTGCTGCCATTGGATTAATCATTGTTGTAATCTTTGGCATTGTTGATGTAATCCGCTACAAAGGCGGGGGGACAAACGACAGCAGCCGGTTTACGAGAATTGCAATTTTTCTTTATATCCTTGCCCTTGGTATCACAAGTCTGGAACATGCAATGCTTATGGTAAAAAAAGGCATGACCGCCGACCTTGTGAGCCGTCTTGCCTATGAAGACGGACTCACCGGACTGGGAAACCGCACGGCTTACAAGGAACTTCTGTCCTCCATTGCGGAAAATAACCGTACACACTGTGTATTTATGTTTGATATCAATAATCTGAAATACGTCAATGACAATATCGGCCACGCTGCCGGAGACGTTCTGATTACCTCTGCTGCCGGTATGATACGGAAGCATTTTGAATCCATTGGCAGGTGTTACCGGATTGGCGGCGACGAATTTATCTGTATATCAGACCAGCCGGAAAACACGTCTGAAATACTTTCGGCTTTTTTCAGGGAAGTTGACCGGTATAACCAGGAACACAGATCCGAATTTCCTCTGGTGATTGCCGCAGGTGCCGCCCGCTGCGAAAAGAATGAAGACATTTACCATGCCGTGGAAACCGCAGATAAACGCATGTATGAATGCAAGGCAAACCTGAAGATTAAGTATCCTCTTAAAAAACTTCTGGAAACAGCAGGTTTGCAGACAGAATCGTAAAAACGGTCAGCAGATATCCTTTTTCCTGCAGCGGTAAAATGCCGCTGCAGTCCCTGCTTCCGTACAAGCCAAATACCAAAACCTCCCCTGCTGTTATTTTTCCTGCCCTGCGTCACATCTTCCGTCTTAACAGTATCCCACAGGAATCAAAAATTTTACAATTATTTAAAACCCGAAATATTTCTTCCTCAGTTTTCGGTTTGCCATTACGCTTAAATATCTCTTTACTGCCATCCGTCCCTGGTTATGGGTTACATTTCTGCTTGTAATCTCCCACCATGGCTTCATTTTTTCAATAATTGATCCTGATGCTTTATTTTCCTCCACCAGATTTTTAAACAGTCTGACCGCGGCAGCATACCGTCTGTCTGTACCATTCTGTAAAAACTCGTAAAACATGTCAGTGAATGCATATATTCTTTTATAATATTTATCAGCTTCTTCAAGCAGTAAAAGCATTTCCTCCTGAAAACCTCCCTGTTTTTCTTTCGGTATCATTTCCAGCAACTGATGATACTGCCCTGCCAGATTTTTCAGCCACGTATCCATTCCTTCTGACAGATTTACTTCTCCTGTTTCATCCCACCAGAACGTGCGGTCATCGTCTGAAAAACGGTAATCCGGCTGGCCTTCCAGCTCTTTGGGTGTATCCCAGAACAAAAGCGGATCATCATAGGCAAAAAATTCCGCAGTGGTAACCGGAGGTACAGGCTTTTCTATTTCCCGTTTTCGCATTTCGGCAAGTTCACTGGAAACATACTGCCGCATAATTTCATCCCTGTAAATATCCGTGTATAATTCCTTCCACACTGTCCAGAAATCATATTTTCTGATTTCTGCTGTCAGATATACCAGCACGCGCGCCGGCAGTTCAAGTGACATTTGTGCAATTTCAAAAAGTCCGTCCTCCTGAATTTTTTCGCGCGAGCATCTGTTTAACTTTACCAGCTCCCAGATTTTCTCCGTCCGCTTGTTTTCGTTATTTCTGTCTTCTGTCAGATACTGTTCCAGCAATTTTTTACACCTGTATACGGTTTTTGGATAGGAACCCTCCTCATGTTCTTTCTCCTGCAATGAATCCGTTCCCTCCATTACATAACAGATATCTGAAAACTCTGTTCCACCCATTGCACGATACATATGAAATGGTATGGTTTCCATCAGCGGGTAATCCTCCGCTGTCTGGTATCCGGGATTTGACCGTTCAAGAAAATAATGTTCAAAGTGCTCCCATAGCCGGAACCGTTTTTTCATGGAAAAAGCCTTACCCAGAACATGGTTAATCCAGCCGGTATATATTTCCGCGCCAATAACCTCTCCGTCAATCTGTGAAAATCCTGCTCCACTGTCATAGAGTTCATAAAGAAAATGAACAGCTGTCACCACATCACAAAACTCCCTTCCGCCAAGTTTTCCGGAAAAGAATCCTCCGCTGTCTGCATTATAACATGCATCCTCCCAAATATTATCTTCAAAATAATTATAACAAAAAACTGCTTTGCCATCCTGACCGACTTCAATCGGTTTTAACAGTATAATTTCATGTCCGCAGATAACCGCTTTTTCAAACTGCATCATCCCGCCGTAGTTTAAAATCTTTAAAATGTCTGTGGTAAACTCCTCTCTTTTATCCTCTGGAATAAGCATTTTTCCGGTGTATGTCCCAAACGTACCCATGCTGTTATCCCTCCTTTCTAACGCAGACATCAAAATCCAAGTATCTGTTTTCTGCATTCATGGTTTACAAGCATGGAAGCATATCCGCCCAGAATAATGCTGTCTCTCTCGCTGTAATGCTTTCTGGTAACCCATTCTCTCACCTGCCATGCGGTCAGCTCCGGAAAATATTCCACATCCCGGTCTGTAAGTTCCCGGAATACCAGCAGGGCTTTTTTGTACCGGATATCTTTTTTATGCACTGTAAATTCCCTCACAAGACTCTCATCCACATAGCGGCATCCCCAGATTCTGTCAAGATCCAGAAGAATATCCGCCAGATACTCTTCTATGCAGATCATGGCTGCCTCTGCTTCATCTGCCTTTTGATATTTCTGTTTCCATTTCTCCAGGTTTTCTTTCATGCCGTCTGACAGCAAAAGGCTTCCGCAGTCACGAAATTCCAGAAACTCATCCTCATTTTCACGGTGAATTAACCGGAAAAACCATGGGTTTTCTGTCTCGCAGTCCCTGTCAGTACATTTACTGTAAAAATCTCTGGAACCAGCCTCCTGCATCAGCATCAGAACCAGCTGCATCACCATCCCGAATTCATCACTTCCGCAGGTATTAACAGAAAGTTCACAAGTCTTCATATTATAAAAAGACACTGGTCTTTTGCGCCGTTCAAAAATGGAATAATCGAATCTGACTATTCCGTAATCATCGGGTCCGGGCGTCCCTGCAACGGTTACTTTTTTTCCTGCCAGTTCAGCTTCTTTTCGTTTACGTATCCCGCATAACCAGAAAATCTTTAATATATAATCATTAAACTCGGTTCTTTTTTCCTCCGGAATATCTGCTTTTCCTTCCATCCGATACTTTTGTTCCATTTCCTTTTACCAATCCTTACGCATTTATGAACATGGTGGACAGCCCCACTCCAGTTCCAGGGCTGTCTGTATTGTGATTATTTTAAAGGAATGACTTTCGGTTGTCATTGTACTTGTAGTACAATATCATGCTGTCTTTCCCAGAACCCTGCAATATGCGGTCAGTCTGGTATAAAACAGTCTTCCCCCGGCGCTTCTGTGATTTGGTCTGTTCCCAACCATCATTGCATCAACAGGCACCTGAAAAAGCTCCGATAACGCATACAGATGGTCTATTGTGGGCATGCTGCTTCCATTCAGCCAGTGGTAAATACTTTGTATGCTGGATAAATTTAAATATTTTTGTACATCTTTCACTGTTATGCCCCGCCAGTCCATAAGCTGACGCAGGTACTTTCCGGTTGCTTTCATATTAATTTCTGGATACATCAGTGTTCCTCCTGTAAATACATAATATATTTCTTTCGGTATTATAACACATTTACACTTATAGCATCATCCAAATACAAAAAGACGTATGGTTCAAACTGCTGTTCCATACGCCTTTCCAGTGTTATACCAGTATTAAATTTTTCTGTTGCCGGTTCTTTTCTTTAATAAAACTTGTTTCACCGTTTATTCCGGTTCATTCTTTATTCCATCCTGCCTCCCTGTCAATATCATACTGTGTCTGCTCACTTACTTCATGAATAGTTTCCAGCCGGTTATCCAGAGCTTCCAGTGTAATTAAATCTCCATTCTGGTAAATGGAAATCTGTGCTCCCGCTTTACATAATTCCTCCGTCATATCACGAAAGCTTTGTTTTCTGTCGATACCGTTTATATCTTCCAGCACATCGTAATATTCCAAATCAAATCCTGTCACAAAATCATCTGCCTCAATTTTCTGCTTAATGGCACCCACAGACAGGGAACTGTCAAAACCCCTGATGATTTTAATATACTTTGCCAGAGAATTGTCTTTTTTAATTTTTAACTGGATGAGATCCATATATACCTCCGTTAAGTCTTCATTTTTTAATTGTACAATTTCTTTCTTTTAAAGCACTAAAATTATAACACAGCTTACTGGCTGTATACAATTTTTATTTTGTATAATCTTCTTTTCAGCTGTATTTTCCGCACCCGCCCATGGCATGGAACTGCTGCAGGTCGGCCCGTCTGACCACTGAAATATGAAAACTGGTAAATATGGCCTATAGACAGAGAGGGACTGGTATGGTATGTTTGCTTTGTAACTATTTTTGGCCTATAGTTACATATCCTATTTCAAATTCCTATTTCACTCAATTCAAAGGAGGCTTTCTCATGGCATTAACAAATGAAGATTTACAAGCAATCGCAGGGCTTTTGCAGCCTATAAAAGATGACGTACATACCCTGAAAAAAGAGCAGGTCATAATGCGTAAAGAACTGGAAGCAAAAATTGAACATACAGAGCAAACCCTGAGAGATGATTTCCAGATACAGATTCAAAGTGTCAGGACTGATCTGCAGGAGCAGATTCAGACTGTCCGCACCGATTTGCAGGAGCAGATTCAGACTGTCCGCACCGATTTGCAGGAGCAGATTCAGACTGTCCGCACCGATTTGCAGGAACAGATTCAGACTGTCCGCACCGATTTGCAGGAACAGATTCAGACTGTCCGCATCGATTTGCAGGAACAGATTCAGACTGTCCGTACCGATTTGCAGGAACAGATTCAGCAAACCGAACAGAAACTCAGAAAAGAAATCCATGTCCAGGCACAAAAGACCAAACAGTATATAAAAAAGGAAATCCGGTCAAGCGAAAATCTGGTGCTGGAAGAAGTTTCACGGGTACACCACATTTTGGAAAAACATATTAATGATGAGACAAGACATACTGCATAACTGCCTCTTCGGTTTTATTATCAAGTGCCGAGGTTGCCTCGTCAAACACCAGCACATCCGAATTTGTAAACAGTGCACGCGCAATTCCGATACGAAATCATCCAGGGAATACAACCAATATGTGCCAGCCAGCCCTGCATGTTTTCTGTCACATCCACGCTGCCTGCAAGTACCTGCTCCACCTGGGATTTTAAAAGACCAAAAAGGAATTTAACTGCGATTGTTTTTCCTGCATTTGTAAAATTATTTTCTGAACACTTGCCTGTCTCTGTGAAGTCTGCTATGATAAACACAGGATATGTATTGTAGCAAGCTTGCTGCAAACATCTCTTGTTTGGCAGATTCTTTCATTATTCCCATTTTTATTTTATCAACCTTACTGCCTGCACCCATGTGCAGATGTAGGATAAACTTTTGCAGTTTCCATGCAGACATTGCAATTTATCCAGAAAACGATAAGCCACTGTACATAAACAGCGTAGCCAGATTCAGACACGAAAGAGAGGACAAATCTTATGAAGGCATATGCATCCCCATATTATCAAGTGAATTACTCATGTTATACACAATGGGAATATAATTTTGATTAAACAACATCAGTATCCGGTCATGTAGAAGACATTTATTCCCATTAAATGCATAAAATGTAAATTGATTCCCCATGATCTCTCCTAATTGTTCACATGCACACTGAAGCACAGCAATTCTATCATTCTTATTTCGGCTTGGGGTCTTTGCGTCTGTAACAATTTTTATCTGCACTCCTATGTCTGTAACAGAACGCAAAATCCTCGTTACACTATCGGCATCAATATAAGGATCAAATATCCAGACACTTTTAATTTGTTTTCTGATATTTCTTTATGTATCTATCCTCTATCGTAATGGTTCTTTCACGAACCTGTAAGTTTAGAAAAATATCCCGTATAAGAGAAACTTGTTTATACCCAATTAGTTGAATCTGTTTCTCCTCTGTTTTTTCCCATACACAAACAGTCACACCCGAACTGCTTTCTGCTAAATCTACTGTTCTAATTACATCCTGTCTACCCACAACAATATCATACATTTTCATCGAAGTGGGATTCCCTGCATTATAAGCAGTTACTCCGAGCATATAATTTCCTGATAAATGCTTACAAAAAACGGTTATCTTAAATCCTTTAAGGATTTTTCGGATACCATCTATCTCTTCCACTTGCGACTCAATCCTAAACAAATCATCCTGTCGCATTCTGTCCACAAGGGTTGAAAACACCTCAAAATCTCCAATACGGCACAAATCTTTATTTCCATTTAGCAGAAATTTTCTTTCTTAAAGAAACTATAAATTATTTCCATTTTATCAATATCATAATTGCCATTCTCATCAAGATACAATTTTCTTTTGAATCTACATACCAAAGATTCACTAATTAAAGGATCTTCTCCAAATGCATGTAACGGTTGCATTCCCTTTATCAATAATCCAATTTCCTTCTCTGGAATCAATACTATTTCCGGTCTGTAATCTATATCAGAATGAGTAATCTGTGCGTTTAAAAAAATGTTACGCCAGTCTTCTTTTCTTTTATTTCTTATGTCGTCATGCAATTCTACTAAAGAATCATCGAAAAATTCTCCCAGCTTTTTATTCTGCTCCATGGCACGAATCAGCATCCATAAATCATCTCCGCTAATATTTGATGTAACTTCCCAAATCCGGATGTTCCCCTGTTTCATGTATTCTGTCAATTCCCATCTCCCTTTTCTTTCCATCCCCTCATCCGCTTTAATCGAATAGCCATACAAAAATTTACAT